>NZ_CP068393.1:2730172-3060345 GCF_018128945.1 Aristaeella hokkaidonensis
GCAACTCCGTCAAATCCACCGGCGGCATGAACGCCGCCAAGACTGCCTATCAGGATGCGAACACCTTTGATGAAGCAGCCGGTATCGAAAAGACCCTGAAGTCCGCGGAAGCTTATGTGGACAACGAGGCGATCACCGCCCTGGCCGCTACCGTCAAGGAACAGTGGGAAGCCTGGCAGGCCAATCCCGAAGGCTACTTCGACTCCACCGAGCTCTTTGCCCTGGATACCCTGATCGGCGGCAAAGGCCTGAACGATCCGGAACTGGTGAACACGCTGGTCAACAACAGCGCTGCCGCCATTGATTACCTCGATTCCATCGGCATCCACCTGAACAACGTGGCTGCCTTCGGCGGCGCTTCCGTCAAGCGCATTCACCGCCCCGTCAATGACGAAGGCAAGACCGTCTCCGTCGGTGCCTACACCGTGCCGCTGCTGGAGGCTGCCTGCCAGGGCCGCGACAACCTGGCCCTGCTGACCGACGTGACCGCCACCAAGCTCCTGACCAACGAAGCCGGCGCTGTCATCGGCGTTGAAGCCCAGGGCAAAGCCGGAAACAAAGTCACCGTAAACGCGAAGGCCGTTATCCTGGCCACCGGCGGTTTCGGCGCCAACCTGGATATGGTTGTGCAGTACAAGCCTGACCTGGCCGGCTTCATGACCACCAATGCCGCGGGCATTCAGGGCCAGGGTATCCTGATGGCCACTGAAATCGGTGCTGCCACCGTGGATATGGAGCAGATCCAGATTCACCCCACCGTGCAGGCTGATACCGCTTCCCTGATCACCGAAGGCCTGCGGGGCGACGGCGCGATCCTGGTCAATGCCAACGGCGAACGCTTCATCGATGAAGTCGGCACCCGTGACGTGGTATCCGCCGCTGAAATCGCCCAGCCCGACTCCTTCAGCTGGCTGGTTGTGGACCAGAAGATGGTGGACGCTTCCTCCGTTATCCAGGGCTACATCAACCGCGGCCTGATGCTGCAGGGTGATACCTATGAAGCCCTGGCCGGAGAGCTCGGCATTCCCGCCGACGCCTTCGCCGCAACCATGGAAAAGTGGAACGGCTATGTGGCAGAGAAGAACGATCCTGACTTCGGCCGGACCAGCTTCGCCCAGCCCCTGGACACCGCTCCCTACTACGCGGTTAAGGTGACTGCCGGCATCCATCACACCATGGGCGGTCTGAAGATTGACTCCCAGACCCATGTGCTGAACACCGAAGGACAGATCATCCCCGGCCTTTTCGCCGCGGGTGAAGTCACCGGCGGTGTCCACGGCGGAAACCGCCTGGGCGGCAACGCTGTGGCAGATTTCGTGGTCTTCGGCCGTATCGCCGGCCAGGAAGCCGCGGATTCCATCCAGTAATCATTCCAGACAAAGCCTTGCGGCTGCCAACCGGCAGCCGCATTTTTGCTTTATAAATGAAAACAAAGTAAAAGCATCTGTGATATAATCCGTTACAGTATAATACGGACTGTCTGATAACATTCTGACCTGAAAGGAAGAAGACCATGTCTTTTGAACGAATCGGAATCCGTCCCGCGCAGATCCTGCTCCCGGCCGCCGGAGTGAATCCGGAAACCTGGGCCTGCATTGCCTGCGACCAGTACACCTCCGAACCGGAATACTGGGAAAAGGCCTTTGCCGTTGCCGGTGACGCGCCTTCCGCCATCCGGCTGATCCTGCCGGAATATAACCTGAAGAACAGTGAGACCCTGATCCCGCAGATCCACCGCACCATGGCGGATTACCTGGCCCAGGGACTCCTGACACCTGCCGTGAATCCCGGCTTTATCCTGTGCGAGCGGACCATTGCCTCCGGCACCCGGCTGGGCCTGGTCTGCGCCGTGGACCTGGAACAGTATTCCTTTGAAAAGGGCTCCCTGCCGCTGATCCGCCCGACAGAGCAGACCATCACCGACCGCCTGCCTCCGCGGCTGAAGATCCGCCGGGGCGCGCCTGTGGAGCTGACCCACATCATGATCCTGATCGACGATCCGGACCGCACGGTGCTGGAGCCGCTGCAGGCAGCCAAGGCTTCCCTGCGGAAGGTTTATGATTTCGACCTGATGATGAACGGCGGCCACCTGGCCGGCTGGGCTGTGGACAGTGCTGACGCGCTGGCACAGGTGGACCGGAGCCTGAACGCCCTGATGGACACCAAGGGAGAGAATCCCCTGCTGCTGGCCGTGGGCGACGGCAACCACAGCCTCGCCACCGCCAAGGCCTACTGGAACGAGATCCGGGAAGGCCTGAGCGAAGCGGAACGCGAGAACCATCCCGCCCGGTTTGCCCTGTGCGAAATCGTCAATATCCATGACGAAGCGCTCCTCTTCGAGCCCATCTACCGGATCGTCACCGGCACCACCCGGGCCGCCGTCATGGCGGACTGGAAAGCCTACGCCGAAGCCAAAGGCATGAGCCTGGCCGCGGATGGCTCCGATCACCGGTTCACGGTCGTCTCCGCGGACGGAGAGGAAACCGTCGCGGTGCTGAACCCCGAAGGCGCGATCCCCTGCGAAACCATCCAGAAGTTCCTGGACAGTTTCCTGTCCCGGCATCCGGAAGCGGGGATCGACTTCATCCACGGTGAAGGCTCCCTGCGGGCTCTCGCCGCAAAGCCCGAGACCGTAGGCTTCCTGCTGCCGGATATCGATAAGCACAGCTTCTTCAAAGACGTGGAAAAGCTGGGCGTCCTGCCCCGGAAGACCTTCTCCATGGGCGAGGCGGACGAGAAGCGGTTCTATATGGAAGCGAAGAAAATATAATCCTGAATAGGAATTATATTTTCAATTCATAATTCACAATTCACAATTCATAATTATTATAAAGTGTAAACTACAAAAGGATCTCCCGCTGCAGTGGTTTCTGCCGGGAGATCCTTCACTTCGTTAAGGATAATACAATCTGAACAATCCCTGATATCCGGGTATCATATGTGATCCAGTATATCGTAATTATGAATTATGAATTGTGAATTGTGAATTCATTTTACAACTCAAACGTCACTTTTACACAGCGCGCAATGAACCCAATCTCATTGATCGGCACAGTTTCCGCCTCATACTGCCGGTCATAGGACTGGAGGAGCACGTTCCGGTCATCCAGGAGCTTGATCTTGCGCAGATAGCGGTGCTCATTGTAGTTCATCAGCATGATTGCGCCGTCCACCGGGCTGTTCGCCGGCACCGTCAGCACAATGTCGCCCTTGTGGATCCGGAAACCCCGCATGCTGTCGTCCGGCGCCAGGTAATAGAATACTTTGTCCGGATTTGCACCTTCAATACGGCCGTTTTCCACCGGGACCAGCTGATAGCTGACCGGCTTCATCACCGCGTTCATCACCGGCACCCGCTTGAGCACGCTCTGCAGCGCGTCCAGCCAGACGCTGCCGGCCACACCCTCGTCTTCTGTGGAGGCAGCCAGCTCCGCCTCTTTCTTCACAGGCTTTTTCGCCTGCACCGCCGCGGCCATCCGGGGCTGTACCTGCGCCAGGTCCACGGTAGCCGCGATATCATCCAGGGTAAATTCCGCTTCATTCTGCTGTTTCAGGCCGATGGCCTTCAGGATCCGCCGGGCCTGGTCATCCGCGATGATCCGGGTCCCCGCTTCCACTGCGACCAGGTAGCTTTCGCTGACGCCGCATTTCTTCGCTACCTGCTTCGGTGTCAGTTTCTGCCGGATCCGCTCGGTCCGGATCAGATCTCCCAGTCTGCTCATACTCTCATCTCTCCCGTCAAAAGTCAGTGCTCACAGTATAGCCGCCGGGCAAACAAAAAGCAAGGGCGGTTCCCGCGGGAACCGCCCTGTTTATCAGCTTTTGCTTGTTTTGCCCAGGTAGGCTTCCTGGATCGCCTCGCTGGCCAGCAGCTCCTCACCGGTACCGCTGGTGGTGATCCGTCCCGTCTCCATAACGTAAGCGTAATCGCAGGCATGGAGGGCGGCGTTGGCGTTCTGCTCGATCAGCAGCACCGTCATGCCGGTATCCTTCAGGGTCTGGATGATCTTGAAGATATCCTTGACCACCAGGGGCGCCAGGCCCAGGCTGGGCTCATCCATCATGATCAGCTTCGGCCGGGTCATGACCGCGCGGCCCACGGCCAGCATCTGCTGTTCACCGCCGGACAGCGTACCCGCCAGCTGCCAGGAGCGTTCCTTCAGCCGGGGGAAGAGGTCATAAACATAATTGATATCCTCTTCGATGGCGTCCTTGTCCTTGCGCAGGTAGGCGCCGATCCGGAGGTTTTCCAGCACCGTCAGGTTGGCGAATACCCGCCGGCCTTCCGGCACCATGGCAATACCGGTTTCCACGATCTTCTGGGTGTTCAGGTCCGTAATGTCCCGGCCTTCAAAATAGATCCGGCCGTCCTTGGGCGGTACCAGGCCGGAAATGGTCCGGAGGGTCGTGCTCTTTCCAGCGCCATTGGCACCGATCAGGGTCACAATCTGTCCCTGTTCCACCTCAAAGGAGATGCCCTTCAGCGCTTCAATACCGCCGTAGGAAACCACCAGGTCTGTCACTTTCAGCAGACTCATTCTTCATCCACCCCCAGATAGGCCGCAATTACGACCGGATTTTTCTGGATTTCCTCCGGGGTTCCCTCGGCGATCTGCTTACCGAAGTCCAGCACGTAGATCCGGTCGGAAATATCCATGACCAGGTTCATGTGGTGCTCAATCATGAAGACCGTCAGGTTGAACTTGTTCTTGATGTCCACAATAAACTCGCCCAGCTCATCCGTTTCCTGCGGGTTCATACCGGCTGCCGGCTCGTCCAGCAGCAGCAGGGTCGGATCCGTGGCCAGGGCGCGGGCAATCTCCAGCCGGCGCTGCTTGCCGTAAGGCAGGGAGGTGGCCAGCTCATTGGCCACGTCGGCCAGGCCGACGATCTCCAGCAGGTTCATGGCCTTGTCCCGCATGGCCTTTTCTTCCTTCATGTTCAGGCGGAAGGTGGCCGTCAGGAAATTGCTGGTCCGCCGCAGATGCGTACCGATCAGTACGTTTTCAAAAGCTGTCTGGCTCTTGAACAGGCGGATATTCTGGAAGGTCCGGGCAATACCCATATGAGTGATCTTGTCCGGTGTATGGACCACGGGTTTCCGGTCCTTGTACAGATCGCCGTTGATTCCGCCGTACTGCTTGATCATCTTGCCCTGTGGATGGTTCACCACAATGGGCTTCCCATGGAAGTCCACAATACCGTTTGTCGGTTCATACACGCCGGTGACACAGTTGAACGCGGTGGTTTTGCCCGCGCCGTTCGGGCCGATCAGGGCAACGATTTCGCCCTGGTTGACCTCCAGCGACAGGTTGTTGATGGCAACCACGCCGCCGAACTGCATGGTGATGTTTTCCAGGCGGAGAACAGGCACATTCGTTTTCACTTCACTCATGATTACTTCCTGCCTCCTTTCGCGCACCGGCGGGAGCCAAGCTCCCAGAGTTCCCGGTCGCCCATGATGCCCTTACGGAAGAACAGCACCACGACCATAATCACCACGGAGAATACCACCATCCGGAAGCCGGGTGCCAGCAGCGGAACCTTGAAGTTCCCCAGCACGGTTTCCGCATCCAGGAAGCGGAGCCACCATTCACTGCAGGCAATGAACAGGAAGGAGGCCATGATGCTGCCGGAAACGGAACCCATACCGCCGATGACAACGATCAGCAGGATTTCATAGGTCATGGAGCTCTTGAAGCTGTTCGCCTGCAGGGAGCCCTGGTACATAGCCAGCAGCGCGCCGCCGATCCCGGCGAAGAAGCTGCTGATGACGAAGGCCATCTGCTTATGGTGGAACAGGTTGATACCCATGGCTTCCGCCGCGACTTCATCATCCCGGATGGCTTTGAAGGCCCGGCCGTAGGTTGAATTAATCAGCAGCAGGATCAGCCCGATACAGACGCCCACCACAATAAAGGTGAACAAAACGGTATTCCCCGGCATGATGTTCTTCAGCGTCGGGTAAGTCTTCAGCAGGTTGGAGCCGTTGGTCAGTGGTCCGATGGTATCCCACTGGACAATGGCGCGGATGATCTCCGCAAAGCCCAGGGTCGCGATCGCCAGGTAGTCGCCCTTCAGCCGCAGCACGGGCATACCGATCAGCGCCGCGAACAGCGCGGCCACGATGCCGGCTACCAGCAGGGCGGGAATCACGCCGATAGTGAACTGTACCCAGCCGCCGTTATAGTACTGATAAACCGCGGCACGCTTGGCCATGGGGATGGTCAGGATCGCGTAGGAATAGGCACCGACCAGCATGAAGCCGGCCTGGCCCAGAGAAAACAGTCCGGTAAAGCCGTTGAGCAGGTTCATGGATACGGCGATCAGGGCGTAAACCGCTCCCTTCTGCAGCACCGTGACAACCATGGACTTGGTTCCAGCCGTGTGCTCAATCAGGCAGCCGGCCGCATACAGCAGCGCCACGAAGACCAGGGAAATGATGAGCTTTTTGTTTCCTTTTTTCATGTTCATCACCTCACACCTTGTCCGTGGTCTTTTCGCCAAACAGGCCGGTGGGCCGGAACAGCAGAACCACAATCAGCAGCGCAAACGTGAACGCATCCGAGAATGCGGTCCAGCCGGCTGCCTTGATCAGATTTTCACAGATACCGATAATCAACGCGCCGATCATCGCACCGGGGATCGATCCGATGCCGCCGAACACCGCCGCCACAAAGGCCTTCAGGCCGGGCATGGCGCCTACCGTGGGCGTGACCGCCGTGTAGTTGGTGAAGTACAGCAGGGAACCGATGGCCGCCATGGCGGAACCGATGATGAAGGTCACGGAAATGACGTTGTTGATCTTGATGCCCATCAGCTGGCTGGTTTCAAAGTCCACCGACACCGCCCGCATGGCCATACCGATCTTTGTATGATTGATCAGCATCACCAGCGCGACCACCAGCGCGATGGTCAGGATGGGGGTAACGATGGTAACCAGCTTCGTGGTGGCGGAACCGATCTGGATCGTCTGGGACAGACCCGGAAGCACCGGATACTGTTTTGCCAGGCCGCCTGTGACATACCACATCAGGTTCTGCAGCAGATAGCTGACGCCGATAGCGGAAATCATGATGGACATCCGAGGCGCGGAACGCAGCGGCTTATACGCCACGCGCTCCACCACAAAGCCCAGCACAACCGTCAGGATAATCACCAGCGGAATGGCCAGGGGAAGGGGCACGGAAGCAACCAGGTAAACCATAAAGAACCCGGCCGCTGTGAAAATATCGCCGTGCGCAAAGTTGATCAGGCGCAGGATACCGTAAACCAGCGTATAGCCTACGGCAATCAGCGCGTACTGTCCGCCGACGGACACACCCGCCAGCAGATAAGGAAGCAGCGTGTCAAACATAAGTTCAACCCTTTCGTGAGGGAATTAAACAGAAAGGGAGGCTGCCGCCCGTTGCGGCAGCCTCCTGGATTTCAGAACCTTATTCGCCGACCTTCTGGGTCTTGACGAAATCGAAAGCACCGGTTTCGGGATTGGCGAACTTGATGTAAGCCATGTCCTTCTTCGCGTCGCCGACATCGTCGAACGCGATGGCGCCGGTCACACCTTCATAGGTCACGCCGGGCAGCGCTTCAACGATCGCCGCGGCATCAGCGCTGTCAGCAGCCTTGATGGCGGCCAGCGCAACATTGTAAGCATCGAAGCCCAGGGCGGAAACCGCAGCAACGATATCATTGCCGCCGTTGTTGGTCATCTTGCCGCTGTCAGCATTCAGCCAGGCCTTGAAGCCGGTAACAAACTCGGCAGCCGCAGCCGCGTCGTCGTTCTCATCAAAGAAGGTGGAGCAGTAGACCTTGATGTCCTTGCCCTTGGCAGCGTTCAGGATGGCGCTGTTTTCCCAGGTATCGCCGGCCAGCAGCGGGAAGCTGATGCCCTGGGCCGCAGCCTGGTCGATGATCAGGGCCGCATAGGTGGTCGCGCAGGGAGCGAACACCACGTCGCAGCCGTTGGAAACAGCGTTGTTGATGTAAGCTGCGAAATCGCTTGTGCCTTCGGTGAAGTTCTCTTCAACCACTTCGCCGCCCAGGCCCTTGAAGGCTTCCACAAAGTACTTGCCCAGGCCCACGCCGTAGTCTTCACCCAGCATGGTCAGCACGTACGCCTTGGTGGCGCCCAGTTCCTTGGCGAAGTTCGCCATGACGGTGCCCTGGAAGGGATCCAGGAAGCAGATGCGCCAGTAGTAGTCGCACAGCAGGGTTACGTTGGGGTTGGTGCAGCTGACGCCGATGGCAGGAACGCCCGCTTCAGCGAACACGTCGCCGCCGGCCATGGAAACGCCGGAGCCATAGGAACCCAGGACCACGGACACATCCTTGCTGACCAGGGACTGAGCAGCGGAGATGGCCTTGTCGGTCAGGGACTGGTTGTCTTCGATCACCAGTTCCACGGTGTACTCTTCACCGCCGATGGTCACAGTGGGCGCCAGGCTGTTGGCATATTCAATACCAAGGATTTCCTGCTTACCGCCGGCACCGTTGTCGCCGGTAGAGGGCTCGAAAACGCCGATGCGGATGACGTTGTCAGCCATCGCAAAAGCGGGAACCAGCAGCATAACTGCCAAAACCAAAGCAATAAGTTTCTTCATGATACTTCCTCCTTGTTATGTGGTTGACACCCTTGTCTTAAGTTATTTCAGTATAACCATCAAAGCGCCAAAAAACAATCAAAGTGCAGAAGAAAGACAATAACTGCATACAAGTACGGCGGAAAATGCTTTTTGCATTCTCCGCCGTACTTTATCAATCAAAATGCTCAGCCCTTCAGGCCCTGCTCCTGCCGTTCCATGTTCTCCACGACGATGTCGTAGATTTCACCGAGGCTGGCACAGTATTCCAGCACCTGCCAGGGCTCATTGGTATGGTAGTGAATCTTGATCAGTTCATCATCGCCCACAGCCAGCAGGCAGTCACCCTTGAAGTGGGTGGTGAAGTAATCGTTAATCGCGTCCTCATCCAGGTCTTTTCCCTCGATCAGAAGCTGGGTATCGAATTTAAACTCAAGCATTTTCCTGCGTCTCCTTCCTCACTCTCCGGTCTCTCACGGGAACGGAACACAATGTATCATCTTTATCCGAATATGTCAATTACTTCAACGGTTTCAGCTTATTTTGCGCAAGCCCAGTTCTCGCCTTCGTGCACCTCCGCCACCAGCGGAACCTGCAATTCAATGGCGTCTTCCATGGCTTCCCGCAGCAGTGCCGCCGCCTGCTCCGCCTCTTCCGGCGGACACTCCAGCAGCAGTTCGTCGTGCACCTGGAGGATCAGCCGGCTCTTCAGCCCGGCTTCCCGCAGCGCCTTGTCAATCCGGACCATGGCCAGTTTGATGATATCCGCCGCCGTACCCTGGACCGGCGTATTCATCGCCGCCCGCTTCCCGAACTCACGGATCGGCGCCTTAGGGGAACGCAGCTCCGGCAGGTAGCGGCGCCGACCCATCAGCGTCTCAGCATAGCCCCGGTCGGCTCCTTCCGCCGCCGTACGGTCCATAAAACGCTTCACACCCGGATAGGTCTGGAAGTATTTTTCAATAAAGGCCGCGGCCTCCTTCCGGCTGACGCCGGTATTCCGGCTCAGGCCGAATCCGCTGATGCCGTAGATCAGGCCGAAGTTCACCGCCTTTGCCCGGCTGCGCAGCTCCGGCGTCACCCATTCCGGCGGAACATCAAAGATCTCGCTGGCTGTCCGCGCGTGAATGTCCTCTCCCTTGCGGAAGGCGTCAATCAGTGCAGGATCCCCGGAGAAATGGGCCATCAGCCGCAGTTCGATCTGGCTGTAGTCCGCGTCCAGCAGCACCCAGCCTTCCCGGGGCAGGAACGCTTCCCGGATTTCCTTTCCTTCCTCCGTCCGGACGGGAATATTCTGGAGGTTCGGTTCCGAAGAGGAAATCCGTCCCGTGGCGGTGGCTGTCTGGTCAAAGGTGGAATGCACCCGGCCCTTTCCGTCCACCAGACGCAGGAGCCCTTCCACATAGGTACTGTTCAGCTTGGTCAGCTGGCGGTAGCGCAGCAGCGGCTCAATAATCTCCGGCGCGTCAAAGCGCAGGCCTTCCAGCACCTCCACCGAGGTGGAATATCCCTTGGAAGTTTTCTTTCCATGGGGGAGATTCATCTCCTCAAACAGCACCTCGCCAAGCTGCTGGGTGCTGTTCAGGTTAAAGGGATGACCCGCGGCCGCGATCACCTGCTCCCGCTTTTCGTCAATCTCCGCCGTATATTTGTTTCCCAGATCCCGCAGGAATTCCGTGTTGACGGTAAATCCTGCCTGTTCCATCCGGAACAGCACGAAGCTCAGCGGCTGCTCGATTTCCTTCATCAGCCGCGTCATGCCGTCTTCTTCCACCCGGTTTTTCTGCCATACCGCCAGGGAACAAAGCGTACCCGCGTCCTCCGGCAGATCGGGACACAGGGCGCCCAGCCGGTAGCTTTTTTCCTGCGGATTCAGCAGGTAAGCCGCCAGCATCGTATCCCAGCCGAAGCTTTCCGGCCCTTCCAGGCCGCAGCGGTCCAGCAGGTGCAGCAGCGTCTTGCCGTCATGAACGATTGCTTCTCCCTTTTTCAGCTCCCCTGTCAGCGCGCCCAGCACTTCCGCCGGATCCATCCCTGGATTCAGCAGGTCGCCGCCGAGGCTGATTTCCGCGCGTTTTCCGCCCTCCCGGGCCAGAGAAACCGCCATTTCCGATACATATACGCACAGCGGTCCCGCTGCCTTTGTCTCATCCAGCCAGGCGGCAATACCGGATACGGACTCAAGGGAGACCGCCGGTTCAAAAGACAGTGCTTCAGGACCCTTCTTCTCTTCAGTTTCCCCGCCTTCTCCCTCACTGTCCAGCCGTTTGATGATGCTGTTCAGCTTCAGCTTCGCCAGTGCCGGAATGCCTTTTCTCAGATCCGGCAGGACACAGGAGCCGAGGGTGAATTCCACCGGCGCGTCCCGGCGGATTGTTGCCAGCTCCTTGCTGAAGCGGGCCTGGTCCGCATAAGCCGCCAGCTTTTCACCCAGCTTTCCCTTCACCTTATCCGCGTTTTCCAGCACCTTTTCCAGGGTGCCGTATTCCTGCAGCAGTTTTACCGCGGTCTTGTCGCCGACGCCCGGCACACCGGGAATATTGTCGCTGGAATCCCCAGCCAGGCCTTTCCAGTCCGTCACCTGTTCCGGGGTAAAACCGTATTCTTCATATACTTTTGAGGGAGTAAAACGGATGGTTTCTGAAATGCCCTTGCGGGTGAACATCAGCTCCGTTCCGCCGCCCACCAGCTGCAGGGCGTCCCGGTCACCGGTCAGCAGCAGGGGCGTCGCGCCGGCCGCAGCGCCTTTCAGGCTCAGCGTTCCCAGCAAGTCATCCGCCTCCCAGCCCTGCAGGGAGAAACGGCGGATTCCCATATCGTCCAGCAGGGACAGGATGGTGCCGAACTGCTGCCGCAGTTCCGGAGGCGTCTCCTTCCGTCCGGCTTTGTAATCCGCATACACTGTATGACGGAAGGTCGGGCCGTGTTCATCAAAGCAAACCGCCAGGTACTGCACGTTTTCTTCTTTGATGACCTTGAGCAGCATGCTTAAAAAGCCGTACACCGCGTTGGTATAAATCCCGTCCGCGTCCATGACCGGAAGGGCATGGAAAGCACGGTGCATCAGGCTGTTTCCGTCCACCAGCAGAAAGATATCCTTCAAGAAGGTTCCTCCCTTCATATCCTCATTCAGTTTCTTCATTATAGTTGATCCCGCGCTTTCCTGTCCATTCCTTTTCAAACCGCCTGAAACATGGTATACTTCCATCTGTATACATCTATGTTTATGAGAGAGGAAGGGCGTTTCATGGCCTATTCTGTCGGAGCGATTTCCCTCGGCTGCAACAAGAACCGGGTTGACACGGAAACAGCGCTCGGTTTGCTGAAGGAAAAGGGCTTTGTGATCACAAGTGATCCGGCGGAAGCGGATGTCCTGCTGGTGAACACCTGCGGGTTCATTGATCCTGCCAAGGAAGAATCCGTCAATACCATCCTGGATATGGCGGAATATAAAACAACGGGCCGCTGTAAGGTCCTGGTTGTAACCGGCTGTCTCAGCCAGCGTTATTCCGGGGACCTGCTGAAGGACATTCCGGAAATTGACGTGCTGCTGGGTGTCAATCAGTACGCGGAACTTCCGGCTGCCATTGAAAAGGCGCTTGGTGCAGAACGTCCCTGCCTTTGCAGCGACGATTTCAGCTATTATGAACATGACCGGGTCCTGACCACACCGGGATATTCCGCTTACATCCGGATCGGTGAAGGCTGCTCCAACCGCTGCACTTTCTGCGCCATTCCGATGATCCGCGGACCTTACCGCAGCCGGGATGAGAAGGCGATTCTCCGGGAAATCACCTCTCTGGCAGGTTCCGGAGTCCGGGAGCACATCCTGGTGGCCCAGGATACTACCCGTTACGGAACGGAAGACCATCCCCATACCACTCTTCCCGACCTGATGCGGAAAGCTGCCGCCATAGACGGTGTGGGCTGGCTCCGGGTGCTTTACTGCTATCCGGATGAAACAAACGACGCCCTGCTGGACGTCCTGGCGGAAACAGACAACGTCTGTCCCTACCTGGATATTCCGGTGCAGCATATCAATGCTGACCTGCTTCACCGCATGCACCGCCGGGGAACACGGGAGGATATCCTCCGCTGCGTCCGCGGCGCCCGGGAAAGAAACCTGACGCTGAGAACTTCCCTGATTGTCGGATTCCCCGGTGAAACGGAAGACCAGTTCCGTGAACTGCTGGACTTTGTGGAAGAAACTGAATTTGACCGGCTGGGCGCCTTTGCCTATTCACCGGAAGAAGGAACCCCCGCCGCGAAAATGCCTGACCAGATTCCTGAAGAAATCAAGCAGGAGCGGTTGGACCGCCTGATGACCCTGCAACAGAAGATATCCCTGAAGCGCAACCTGGCCAGGGTCGGTTCTGTGGAACAGGTGCTGGTGACCGATACGGACGGCCGGGGCAATGTCCTGGGCCGCAGCTGCCGTGAAGCTCCCGAAACAGACGGAGAAATTTATGTTTCCTGCGGAGAAGCCCGTCCCCAGCCCGGACAGTTCATTCCCGTCAGGATCCTTTCCGCTGAAGAATATGACTTGAGAGGTAAAATGCTTTGAACCTTCCGAATAAACTGAGCGTTGCCCGGGTACTCTGTATTCCCGCCATTGTAACGCTGCTTCATTTTCCGTCTGATACCTGCCGGATCATTGCAGCGGTGCTGTTCATTATCGGCTGCCTGACAGATTTCCTGGATGGAAAAATTGCCCGGAAACGGAACCTTGTGACGGATTTCGGTAAATTCATTGATCCCGTGGCAGATAAACTTCTTGTCCTGACCACCCTGATTATGCTGGTTTACCTGAAGATGATGCCTGCCTGGATCGTGATCATCATTCTCTGCCGGGAACTGGCAGTGGACGGACTGCGGATGGTTGCCGTCACCAAAGGAAACGTGATCGCCGCCGGACCGCTTGGCAAGTGGAAAACCGCCTGCCAGATGATCCTGATCAGCGCCATGCTGATCCTGAATCTTTCCGTTTATGAATGCTGGCCGCTGGCGGTTTTAGCCGGCATTGTCGTGCTGCTTACCCTGGGTTCCGCTGTGGATTATTTTGTGAGGAACGCCTCTGTTTTGTCTGAAAAATAAAGGCTTCCCGGTTTCCACATCCGCTTTTCCCCAACCCGGTGAATTCACTGAAAACTGTGGATTACTGAACCGGTTTCCACTCCGTTTTCATTCACCGGATCCGGTTATCCCTTTCCGCTCTTTCCTGATCCTTCCCAAAAAGAAGGATTTGCATGAGCTGATATGGAAATATAACAGGAATCCTGTTGATAACCGGTATGCATATTCACATTTTTTCCACCGCAGCAAATGAATTATTTCATTCTTTTGCCGTGTTCTCCACAGTTTTCACATGTTCTATTACTACAACGACTTGTTCTTATATAATTAAGAGCATTCCGCGTTTTCAGACGAAAGAGGTTGAACCGAAATGATCCTATCCATGAACTCTCAGGACCTGCTTGAAGGACTCAACATTGTCACCAGAGCACTGTCCCCCCGTCCGGCAAAACAAATCCTGGAAGGTGTGCTGATTTCAGCTGAAGAGAACCGTGTCATGATGACCTGTTCCGACGGGTCGCTGACCATTGAATACACCAATGCCGCTTCCGTGCAGGAAGAAGGCCAGACGGTGCTGCCCGGCAGGATTTTTACGGAAATGATCCGTAAAATGCCTTCCGGTACCGTGACAATCACGGAGCAGGATCATCGTTCAGCTACCATTCGCTGCATGAAGAACCGCAGCTCCCTGGCTGTGATGAATCCGGCGGAGTATCCTGAAATCAATCCGATGAAAACCGGTTCTGCCGTAAAAATCCAGCAGAACAAGTTTAAGGATATGATTTCCCATGTGGTATTCGCTATTGCCACAGATGAAAGCCGGCAGATCCTGACAGGCAGCCTGCTGGAAGTGAACCGCAGTGAAGCCCGGCTGGTTGCGCTGGATGGATTCCGGCTGGCAATGTATAAGCTGTTCCAGCCCTTTGAACTGCCGGCAGGCGTTGACGTGGTCAGTGCCGTCATTCCCGGTAAGGTACTGAATGAACTGACAAAGATTCTTCCGGATGATGATGCGTTCTGCACGCTGCTGGTGGATAAGGGAAGAATGCAGTGCACCTTTGGCAATATCCGCCTGTCCAGTGTTCTGCTGGCCGGTGAATATATTGATTACCGCCGCATTCTGCCTTCTGATTTCAAGACCGAAGCGCTGGCAAACAAGAGCAACGTCCAGGACGCTATTGAACGCGCAAGCCTGATGGCCCGTGAAGGAAAGAATAACCTGATCAAGATGAGCTTCCGTGATGACGTCCTGAAAATTTCTTCCAATGCTGAACTGGGTGATGTGGAAGAAGAAATGGAAGCTTCCCTGAACGGCGAACCCATTGATATTGCTTTCAATGCAAGATACATTACGGATGTGATCAGGAATGTTCCGGATGAGGAGCTGTGCATGAAATTCAATTCCAGTGTCAGCCCCTGTGTGGTTGTTCCTCAGAAGGGCAATGACTATCTCTACCTGATTCTGCCGGTACGTGTTTTCCAGTAAGATAAAGGATATCATCTGAAAACGGCTGTCCGGATTCCGGATCATGCCGTTTTCTGTTTTAAAGAAGATGCTGATAGAAGAACTGAAACTCAAAAACTTCAGAAATTACAGCGAGCTGACACTTCACCCCCATCCCGGCGTCAATCTGTATTTCGGAAGGAACGGATCCGGCAAGACGAATCTGCTGGAAGCGATTCACTATTGCTCACTGGGCCGTTCCCACCGGATTTCAAATGATGCCAACGCGGTCAAAAACGGTGAAGCGTTTGCTCTTTCTTCTGTCTCCATCCGCAATTCATTAGGCCAGCGTGAAATCGCCGTACGCTTTCATCCTGATGAAACACAGAAAAAGTCCATCCTGCTGGACGGAAAAAAGATTGCGAAGTTTTCCGATATGATGGGCTGCCTGCGCTGCGTCATCTTTTCACCTGAAGATCTCGGATTGATCAAGGAAGGACCGTCCCTGCGGAGACGGTACCTGGATATGATGATCAGCCAGATCAACAGGGGATATTTCATTGCCCTCCAGCAATACCGGACCTGCATGGATCAGCGGAATGCCCTGATCCGGAACCTGCGGGCAAACTCCTATGCTGATACTTCCATGCTTTCAGCTTTTGAGGAAACAATGGCTGCTCCTGCAGCGGTGATTATCCGTGAAAGGAGGAGAATCGTTTCGCTCTTATCTGAATGCGCACGGGAAACATATCAGCGGGTTTCGGATACAGATGAGGTTTTTCGTATGGCATATCATTCTTCTGTAAAGGAAGAAACAGAAATCGAGGAAGTCCTCTGCCGCCTCTTCAGGGAAAACAGGGAGGACGATATCCGGATGGGATTTACTTCTGTCGGTCCACACAGGGATGACCTGATCCTGACGCTGAATAAGAACCAGATGAAACAGTTTGCCAGCCAGGGACAGATCCGGACAGCCGCTCTAAGCATGAAATTATCCCAGATGCAGATCCTGAGGGATCAGAGCGGCGAAGAGCCGGTACTCCTCCTGGATGACGTGATGAGCGAACTGGACCGGAAACGCCGGGCCTGCCTGATCGGTGAAATCAGCTCCTTCCAGACTTTTATCACCTGTGCTGACCGGGATGACGTGGACTGTGAAAAAGTGGATAAGATGTGGATGGTTTCAGCTGACGCAGGCGAGGCAAAGGTAGAAGAAATTCAGAATTCAGAATTCAGAATTCAGAATTAAATGTTTACGATACTTATATATTATGGTTTGTATATATACAGCTGAATGTTTCACGTGAAACATTCATCATGAATCATTGATCTATAAGGATATAACCAGGATGTTATAAAACTCGACAATTGGCTACACAAAAGATTTAGGTAAAAGTAGGTTATAGATGATATTGTTTCACGTGAAACAATAAGGTAAACTGGTTCAATAATATAGGTTGCAGGGAACAGATGAAACCAATGTCATGAGGACACAGTATATATAATTCTGAATTCTGAATTCTGAATTCTGAATTATAAAATCGGAGATTTTATGATGTGGACAGAAGACCAGCAAAGGGTGATCAGCTCCTCGTCGCAGAGGCTGATTTGTTCCGCTGCGGCCGGCAGCGGTAAAACTGCTGTCATGATTGAAAGAATTGTGAGGCTGATCCGGGAAGGAGCAGACCCTTTTTCTTTTCTGGTGATTACCTTTACCAACGCTGCTGCCGCGGAAATGAAGGAAAAGATCCGGAAACGGCTGCTGGCGGAAAGAAAGGATCCGATCATAGCTTCGGCTGCGGAAAAAGCGTCTGCCATGGAAATCTGCACGATCCATGCCTTCTGCCAGCATCTGATCCGGCAGGAGTTCCAGATTGTCGGAGTGGATCCTTTCTTCCAGATCAGTACCGGCGCCCAGCGGGAACAGTTGTTTGCGGATGCTTTCCGACAGGCGTGCAACAAACTGAGGGATGAAGAAGATGCAGATTACCTGTCCTTCATCCGGCAGTATGAACCGGGAGAAGCCAGGACAATTGTCACAACGGTCTGGGGCTTTATTATGAGTCTTCCTGATCCCTTCGGCTGGCTGAAAACGAAGGCTGAGGACGTTCCGCTGTATGTGGACCGGGATCATCCCTGGTTCCGGACGGTATCCCGGATGGTCAATGAAAAAATCCTGCGGCTTCAGATTATTCTGAGGCAGCAGGCGGATATGTTTGATGAATATGAAAAACAGGAAGCTTACCGTCCTGTCTTTATTGAGGATCAGAAACGGGTGGAGACGCTTTGCCGCTGGAAAGACGGAGAAGATATCAGCCGTGACGAACTGGAAAAAGGTTTCTGCAAAGCTCCGGTTCTGAGAAACCTGAATGACCGGGAGATTGACTGGAAAGAACGGTACCAGAATTACCGGAAACAGCTGAAGGATATCTGCAGCGAACTGCAAACCTGGATTCTGCCGGATCATGAGAAAATCACAAGGGAGTTTACGGAAATCCGAAATTCCCTGCGGGGCCTTGCGAGAATTACGGAAGAAACCCATCTGGCCTATGAAAAGAATAAAGCCCGAGCCTGTGTGCTGGATTTCACCGATCTGGAACATAAAGCCCTGGCAATTCTTCAGGACGAAACAGTCAGGGAATCGGTCCGGAGCCGTTATCAGCGGATATTTGTGGATGAATGCCAGGACGTTTCCTCTGTCCAGGATGCTTTGATCCAGGCGCTGGCCGGGGAAAACAATACCCTGTTTATGGTCGGGGATGTAAAGCAGAGCATCTATCGATTCCGCCAGGCCAATCCGAAGCTGTTTCTTTCCCGGATTACGGATCAGGGACCGGACGCGGGAGAGTGTATTTTCCTGCAAGAAAACTTCCGTTCCCGTCCGGAAGTCCTGGAAACAGCCAATATCATTTTCCGGGAAGTCATGCGGAAAGAGGCTGCGGACCTTGAATATGCGCCGTCGGATGAGCTGCGGGCCGGCCGCACTGACTGTGAAGATCATGTACCCGTGATGGTGGATCTGCTGAATGTGGGCGAGGAGCAGACACGACTGGAAGCTGTCGCGAATCATACGGCGGAACAGATCCGGCAAATGATTGAGGAAAAGAAATACAGATATAAGGATATGATGATCCTGATGCCGGAGGTCAGCACCGACGGACCGAAACTGACGGATCTGCTGAAGGAACGGGGCATTCCTGTCTTCTTTGATGGAAAAGGCGGCTTCTTTGAACAGCAGGAAGTAATCGTTTTCCGCAACCTGCTGATGCTGGTGGATAATCCCCATCTGGATCTTCCCCTGCTGACCGCTCTGGTGAATCCACCCTTTGACTTTACGGAAGAAGAACTGAGTCATATCCGCCTGAAGTATACCGGCAAAAAGAAGCCGTTCTGGCAGGCCTTTGAGATGATGGCGGAAGAAAAGAGCCCGCTGGGAATGAAATGCCGGGAGGTAAAGGAAAAGCTGGAGGGCTGGCGTTTCCTGGCACCGCGGACACAGCTTTCAGATTTTCTCTGGTATCTGCTGGAGGATACGCTCCTGTGCGCAATTTACGGAGCGTCGGATCACGGAAATGCTGCCAAAAAGAACCTGAGAAGCCTCTGTCTTCAGGCGGAGCAGGCAGCGGATCATGGCATATACAGCCTGAGGGATTTCCTGAACTTCCTGTCTGAGCAGGCGTCCGGCGGTGAAATGCAGGCTGCTTCGGCTTTGGGGAATGACGATGACCTGGTCCGGATTATGACTATGCATAAATCAAAAGGCCTGCAGTTTCCGGTTGTGTTCTGCCTGGGGCTGGATAAGGGCCTGAAGGGGAAAGCCGGAGAACGCGTCCAGCTGGACGAGGAGCTGGGCCTGTGCCTGCGCTACAAGGTTCCGGAGTGGCGCCTGTGCCGGAAAACGGCAGCGGATGAAATCTTCACATGGAAAAAAGATCATGACGTGAAGGCGGAAAAAATCTGTCTTCTCTATGTGGCAATCACCCGGGCCCAGGAAAAATTATTCCTTGTCGGAACGGAGACGGACCGGCCGATCTGGTACATGCCTCCCGGGGATCACAGAACGCTGGCTGCCTCAGATTACCTGGATCTGGTTTTACCTGCACTGATGGATAACGACAAGAAATCCACAAGCTGTGCACAGGCCTCAAAGCCTTATGAAATAAGGATTTTTGATAGTATTCAACAGAAAACTGTGGAAAGACCGGAAGTTATCCACAACCTGAAATCATGGGTTGAAACCTTACTTTCTGCACCGCCTGTGGATGAACTGTGGAAGAATGATTCTGAAGAAAAAAAACTTCCGGAGGACGAAAACCGGCTGAAAAAATACTCCGTCACAGCATTGCTCCGGAATGCGCGTAACCGTATCTTCCTGGAGAACGAGGAACAAACGCCGGAAGAGAAGCGTACGCCGGATTATGTGGAGCATATGCTCCGGAAGTATGAGACGGGCAGCAGGCCCTCGTTTATGGATCCTGTGAAGGAAGCCGGAGGCGCCGCCAGGGGTACGGTAATCCACCGTTTCCTGTCCCTTGTGAACCTGGATGCCATGAGGCAGGAGGGCGGAACGGATGCTGAACAGCTGATCGCTGTAAGGGACAGGCTGGTCAGCGAGCAGGTTTTCACACCGGAAGAGGCGGCCTGGATCCGTCCTGAAATCATCAGCAGGTTCTTCACATCCGAAATCGGGAAACGGATGCTGGCCAGTCCGGAAGTCCACAGGGAATGGGATTTCAACCTGTATGTGCAGGAACGGGGTATGATTGTGCAGGGAATGATTGACTGTGCCTTCCGGGAAGGCGACGGATGGATCCTGCTGGACTACAAAACGGACCATATCGAAAATGAAGAAGAGTTTATGGAGGAGTATCGTCCCCAGCTTGAGTGGTATGCTGTCGCACTGCGGGAACTGACCGGTAAACCGGTCCTGGAGAGCTGGCTTTATGCTCTGTCTGTGGATAAAGCATACAGGCTTTAAGGGACAGGAAAAGGCTCTGGAATCCTTATACACAATTTACACAGGTTATCCACAACCTGCAAAGCCTTATATCATTGGACATCAAAAAACACCGATCCAGGAAAGTGAGGAAAATCAACGCTTTCATGGATCGGTGTTATTAATGAACAGGCCTGGGAAAACTGTGGATAACTTGTGGAAAACAGCCTCAAAGCTATTAAATCATTCGGCTTCAGGGTCCTGATCATCCTCTTCCGCAAGGGATGCAAGGGGAAGATCGCTCTCCAGGAAAGGATCGTCTTCCGACAGCATGGTATCTCCTTCATCAAGGGGCAGTTCCGAGCCGTCTGCCGGGGCGTTCTCATCCGTTTCCCCGGCGTTTTCATCTGACGGGAAGGAGACGTTCAGGTAATGATCCTCATCCGCCTGGATCCGGAGCCTGTCTCCGTATCCGGGAAGGGCGATCACTTCTGTTGTACGGCAGCTGGCTGTACGGGCATAATCCAGGGCAGTGTCCGCACGACGGAAATAATGCATCGGGATCAGGATCCGGGGCTTGGCGCTGAGAATGAAATAGTTTGCACCGGCCTCAAACATGGCACCCTGCCGGGGATCAACCGGGAAAAAGGCCACGTCGATCTTCTGCTGTTCAAGCGGTTTGACGGCCTTACGGAACTCAGCGTCCGCTTCTTCGATCTCCTGCATGGTGGATTCTTCCCGCCAGTGCCAGAAATTCAGGTCCCCTGCGTGGAAGATCCGGATACCGCAGAACTCCGTCAGAAAACTGACGCCAAGGTCTGTGGAATCAAAAGCGGTTACAGTAAGCTCCTCAGACAGCTTCAGGGTGTCTCCCGGTGCCATCCGCTTGCCGCGGGTACCCACGGGCATATCTGAGGAGACAATATAGGTCACATTTCCGGCTTCACTCCAGGTGAAAACGATCGGATCCAGGTGATCAACATGCTCATGGCTGATGAATACAAATACGTTCTCATATTGTCTGAGCTGCTCGGTGGTGATCTGCCTGTCTGGCTTCAGTTCACCGTTCTCTCCGCGCCAATAGTCAAAGACCACAAGCGTCCGTTCACTCGCGACGGAAAAACCGCTGTGGTAATAATGAGTAATTAACAGATTGTGCTCCACGCAGACGCGCACCTCCACGGCATTGCAAATAGCATCCTTCGTCTTTCCGGCTAAAGGGTGTGTAAGACAAATCATCTATCTAAAAGCCGCCTGAGGACAATAGGCAGCGAACCTAGCTGAGCATGAGTTTAACACCGTTTCCCACTATTGTCAAATTCTGCCCCTGTTATCTCCACGAAGAGACATAATTTTGTCTCCAAATGGGCTGAGTTTGATACTCAATCCCCACTGGAAAGGAAAATCCGGGAAGATCTGATACAGAAATAGGGATCATATGCAAAAAAGAAGAGGACCGCCTGACGGCGGCCCTCAGAAAGGCTTTTGAGAATTATGCCCAGGGATTCTCGGTGGGATAGGGCAGATTCTTGGGCTGGTTCCAGGCGATGTCCTTCACGCCCAGGTACTTGAACACTTCGAACAGGAGCTTTCCGCAGTGAGCGAACGCAACAGCGCCGTGATGCGGATAGCGCTTCTGCACCAGCACGTGGCGGTAGAAGCGGCCCATTTCCTTGATGGCAAAGATACCGATGCCGCCGAAGGACTGGGTGGCTACGGGCAGCACTTCGCCTTCAGCCAGGTAGGCACGAACTTCGCCTTCGCTGTCGCACTGCAGGCGATAGAAGGTGATGGGGCCGGCGGCGATGTCGCCTTCCAGTGTGCCGCGGGTGAAGTCCGGTTCGCTTCCTTCGGGCTCCAGCAGACGATGCTGGATCAGCTGATATTTGATAGCGCGGCTGTCGCACATCTTGCAGCTGGGGGTGTTGCCGCAGTGGAAGCCCATGAAGGTGTCATGCAGTTCGTAGTCGAACTTGCCCTTGATGTCTTTGTCGTAGATGTATTCCGGAACGCTGTTGTTGATGTCCAGCAGGGTCACGGCGTCGCCTGTCAGGCAGGCACCGATGTACTCGCTCAGGCAGCCGTAGATGTCCACTTCGCAGGAGACCGGGATGCCGCGGGAAGCCAGACGGCTGTTGACGTAGCAGGGCTCGAAGCCGAACTGGGACGGGAAGGCGGGCCAGCACTTGTCAGCAAAGGCCACATACTTCCGGGCGCCCTTGTGGGCTTCCGCCCAGTCGAGCAGGGTCAGTTCAAACTGAGCCATGCGCTCGAGCATATCGCTATAGTATTTGCCTTCGCCCATTTCCTTGGCCATGTCTTCGCAGACGGCGGGAATGCGCTTGTCACCGGCGTGCTCTTTGTAGCTGACCAGCAGGTCCAGTTCGCTGTTCTCTTCGATTTCGATGCCCAGCTCATACAGTCCCTTGATGGGAGCGTTGCAGGCGAAGAAGTCCTGGGGACGGGGTCCGAAGGTGATGATCTTCAGATTCTTCAGTCCGACGATCACGCGGGCGATCGGGATGAACTCGGCGATCTTGTCGGCCAGTTCTCCGGCGGTGCCCACGGGATATTCCGGGATATAGCCCTTCAGGTGGCGCATACCCAGGTTGTAGGAGCAGTTCAGCATACCGCAGTACGCGTCGCCGCGGCCATTGATCATGTCTCCGTCGCCTTCAGCGGCAGCCACGAACATCACGGGGCCGTCGAAGTAACGGGCGATCAGGGTTTCAGGGGTTTCAGGGCCGAAGTTGCCCAGGAACACGCATGCAGCGTTGCAGCCGGCGGCGTTGAGCTCTTCCACAGCCTTGAGCATGTCTTTTTCATTCTCAACGGTGGTTTTGATTTCAACGAAATCCAGTTTCTTCTGGCCGCACTTTTCAGCGATGGCGGCACGGCGCTTTTCGCTCAGCGCGATGGGGAAACAGTCGCGGCTGACGGCGACGAGTCCCAGCTTGATGACGGGGATGTTTTCCATCATGGGTACAGACCTCCTCCATAAACTATCCATAAATAAATATGTACGGACTTACCGTAGCTTAAAGGATATCATTCCAGGGGCTGTAAGTCAAGAAATTTGAGGTTTTTTCAACGTTTCCCGCCCATTTTTCACAAATGCCCGAAACGATTGTAAAATCTGTGCTGAAAGCGCTGCCAAAACAAACAGAAAACGAAAAAACATGTTGCAAAACAAGGGAAAAACAGGTACAATACCATGCGGACCTAATATATTGCATAAAGCGACTAACTTAGAGGAGGGTTTTTCCATGGCAGTTAAAGTTGCGATTAATGGCTTCGGTCGTATCGGCCGTCTTGCGTTCCGTCAGATGTTCGGCGCTCCTGGTTATGATGTCGTTGCGATCAACGACCTGACCAGCCCCGCGATGCTGGCTCACCTGCTGAAGTACGATACCGCTCAGGGCAGCTACTGCGGCCGCATCGGTGAGAACAAGCACACCGTCGAAGCGACTGAAAATTCTATCATCGTTGATGGCAAAGAGATCATCATCTACGCTATCAAGGATGCCAAAGAGTGCCCCTGGGGCGAGCTGGGCGTAGACGTCGTGCTGGAGTGCACCGGCTTCTACACCTCCAAGGAAAAGGCTTCCGCTCATATCGAAGCCGGCGCCAAGAAGGTTGTTATCTCCGCTCCCGCTGGTAACGACCTGCCCACCATCGTTTACAACGTTAACCACAAGACCCTGAAGCCCGAAGACACGGTCATCTCCGCTGCCAGCTGCACCACCAACTGCCTGGCTCCCATGACCAAGGCTCTGAATGATGCTTTCCCGATCCAGGCTGGTATCATGACCACCGTTCACGCCTACACCGGCGACCAGATGATCCTGGACGGCCCGCAGCGCAAGGGTGACGTGCAGCGTGCCCGTGCCGGCGCCGCCAACATCGTTCCCAACAGCACCGGTGCTGCCAAGGCCATCGGCCTGGTTATCCCCGAGCTGAACGGCAAGCTGATCGGCTCTGCCCAGCGCGTGCCCGTCCCCACCGGCTCCACCACGATCCTCGTGGCCGTCGTGAAGGGCAAGGACGTGACCAAGGAAGCGATCAACGCCGCTATGAAGGCTCAGAGCTCTGAATCCTTCGGCTACACCACCGAGAAACTCGTTTCCTCCGATATCATCGGCATGACCTATGGCTCCCTGTTCGATGCCAACCAGACCATGGTTAACCAGATCGACGAAGACACCTATCAGGTGCAGGTCGTTTCCTGGTACGACAATGAGAACAGCTACACCAGCCAGATGGTCCGCACCATCAAGTACTTCGCTGAACTGAAATAATTCATTCAGTTCAAGGATCCTGCCCATCATTCAGGATGACATCAGGTTATCCGGTATGAATGAAGGGATCTGCGAGATACGGTAGTTGCGAAAATCATGCCCGCTGTCGGAGAACCGACAGCGGGCAGTTTTTGTGCCTTCTTCGGGTCAGGGAAACGGATACCACGATTACTGACTGTAAGGAGACATTTTTTATATGGATAAGATACAGACGCAGGATCACATTCAGCCCCGGAAGGGCCGGGGGAAGCTGATCTGGCGCTTTTTAAAGGGAAGTAAAGCCTTTTTTATTCTCAGTATGATCTGCTCAGCGGTTGCTTCGCTGAGCGAAATGATTGTGCCCCAGATTATCCGCGTCACTGTGGACAACGTGATCGGCGGCGAGCCGACCGACAGCCTGGCACGTCCCGTGCAAAGCTTGCTGGAACGTCTTGGCGGGACGGAAGCGCTGCGGGAACGGATGTGGATCATGGCGCTGGCGGTGCTGGTTGTGGCGGGGATCTGCGCGCTGGCACGTTATGAATTCCGTGTGTCCAACGCAAAGGGCAGTGAACGTCTGGTCAAGACCATGCGGGATACGCTTTTCAGCCATATTGAACGGCTTCCCTTCCAGTGGCATATGAGCAATCACACTGGGGATATTATCCAGCGGTGTACCAGCGACATTGAAACCACCCGGAACTTTATCTCGGAGCAGATGACGAACCTGATGCGAATCGGTATCCTAGTGGTGCTGAGCCTGAGCTTCATGTTCTCCATGAACGGAAAGATGGCGCTCATCGCCATGATTCCCCTGCCGGTGGTAATCGGATATTCCCTCTTTTTCCACAGGAAGTTCCGCAAGGGATTTGAAGACTGTGACGAGAATGAGGGTAAGCTTTCCGCCATGGCACAGGAAAACCTGACCGGCGTCCGGGTGGTTCGCGCCTTCGGCCGGGAACGGTATGAACGGGACCGGTTTGAAAAGCACAATGAGTACTATACCTCCCTGTGGGTAAAGATGGGCCGGCTGATGAGTTTCTTCTGGTCCTCGTCCGATATCCTCTCCGGTCTCCAGATTATGCTGGTGGTTGTATTCGGCGTGATCTTCTGCCTGAAGGGAAATATCACCAGCGGCGAATATATTGCCTTTATCAGCTACAATGGACTGCTGGTCTGGCCAGTGCGTCAGCTGGGACGGATGATCAGCGAAATGTCCAAGGCCGGCGTGGGTATTGACCGTATCGGCTATATCATGGACGCTGAAGAAGAGAAGGATCCGGAAGGCGCGCTGAAGCCGCCCATGGACGGAGACATCTGCTTTGATCATGTGACCTTCGCCTATGAGGGAAGCAAGGAAATGCTCCATGACGTAAGCCTGACCATTCCCTCCGGCACCACGCTGGGTATTCTCGGCGGTACCGGATCGGGCAAGAGTACCCTGATGTACCTGCTGGACCGGCTGTATCCCCTGCCCGAGGACTGCGGAAAGATCACCATCGGCGGTACGGATATCTCGAAGATCGCGCTGGAACACCTGCGCGGCAACATCGGCATCGTGCTGCAGGAACCCTATCTGTTCTCGCGTACCCTGCGGGACAACCTGGGCATTGCTGTCCGGGATCTCGGGGACGAGGAGCTGTCCGCCGCAGTGCGGGCGGCCTGCCTGGAGGAGACAGTCCAGGCCTTTACCAAGGGCTATGATACCTTTGTGGGTGAACGGGGCGTGACCCTGTCCGGCGGCCAGAAGCAACGGGCGGCGATTGCCCGGATGCTGACCCGGCCTACTCCCATCATGATTTTTGACGATTCCCTGTCCGCGGTGGATACGGAAACTGACGCGAAGATCCGCGGCGCGCTGGAGAAGCGTTTCGGCTCGGCGACCATTATCCTCATCTCCCACCGGATCACAACGCTTTCCAAAGCGGATCAGGTGCTGGTGCTGGATCACGGAAAGGTCAGCCAGCTGGGAACTCCTGCGGAGCTGAGCGAACAGGACGGCCTGTACCGCCGGATCATGGAGATCCAGGGACTGTCGTCCGATACGGAAACAACTGAAAAGAAGGAGGTGAATGCGGTATGACGCAAGCCACCGAAAGCATCAGGAAGGATGCGGTGTCCCTGCCCTTTTTCGGCGTTCCGCGGATCCTTCCCTATGTTAAAAAATACAGGAAAACGCTGCTGGCTATGCTGATCTGCGGCCTGATCGGGACCGGTATGGATATTGCCGTGCCCCTGTTCCAGCGCTACGCCCTGGACCATTTCATTGCCAAAGGGACGCTGGATACCCTTCCGCTGTTCATTGCGATCTATATATTCTGTATTGTTTTTTCATCCGGCGCGACCTTTATCGCCTGTAAGGGTGCCATGACGACAGAGGTTTCCGTCAACCGGGACCTGCGGGCGGCCGCGTTCAACCATCTTCAGACGCTGTCCTTCTCCTATTTCAACCAGAACAGCGTCGGTTGGATCCATTCCCGCGTGATGTCGGATACTTCCCGCATCGGCGGCCTGGTCTCCTGGACCTTTATGGACTGTGTCTGGCACACGAGCTACCTGATCGGCGCTGTGGCGGTCATGCTGGTGGTAAATACCCGGCTGGCCCTGATGGTGATTACCATCCTGCCCCTGATCGTGGTTCTCTACTCCCTGTTCCAGAAGAAGCTGATCCATGCCAACCGGCAGATCCGTGAGCTGAACTCCCGGATTACGGGAGACTTCAACGAGGCGATCACCGGCGCGAAGACCATCAAAACCCTGACGATTGAGGAACGGATGGAGAAGGATTTCGTGGCTGACACGGAGGAATACCGCAGCACCTCGGTCCGGGCGGCCCGCCTGCGCGGCGCCTTTGCCGTGACCATGCATCTTGCATCTTCCATGGCGCTGGCCATCGTGCTGTGGCAAGGCGGCTTCATTGCCGCTTCCGAGGTCGGTACCTTCTCCATGTTCATGACCTATGCCCAGGGCATGATGGAACCTGTCCGCTGGATCGTGGACGCGATCTCGGACGTGATCACCACCCAGGTGAACATCGAGCGGCTGACAAGGCTGCTGGGTACGAAGTCCGACGTGACAGATACACCGGAAGTCATTGAAAAGTATGGCGATTCCTTCAATCCGAAGAAGGAAAACTGGGAACCCATCCGCGGGGATATCGAGTTTGAAGACGTGACCTTCCGTTATCCGGACGGAGACGAGAATGTCCTGGAACACTTCAGCCTGAAGATCCCCTTTGGCAGCAATATCGCCATTGTGGGCGAAACCGGCGCGGGCAAGAGCACCCTGGTGAACCTGGTCTGCCGCTTCTTTGAACCCACAGAGGGCCGGGTGCTGATTGACGGAAAGGACGCCCGGGACCGGAGCCAGCTCTGGCTCCACAGCGCCATCGGCTATGTGCTGCAGACGCCGCACCTGTTCTCCGGAACAATCCGGGAAAACCTGCTGTATGGCAATCCCAATGCCACAGAGGAAGAGATTGACCGGGCCCTGAAGCTGGTCTCCGCCGATCAGGTGGTGGCCAAGATGGACAAGGGCATCGATACGGATGTCGGTGAAGGCGGCGACCTGCTTTCCACCGGTGAGAAGCAGCTGATCTCCTTTGCCCGCGCGATCCTGGCGGATCCCCGGATCCTGGTGCTGGATGAAGCCACGGCTTCTGTGGATACCCTGACAGAGCAGAAGATTCAGTCCGCGATCGATGAAGTGATCAAGGGCCGGACATCCCTGGTGATCGCTCACCGGCTGTCCACTGTCAAGAATGCCGATCTGATCCTGGTGGTGAAGGACGGCAAGATTGTGGAACAGGGAAACCATAAGGAACTGATGGCTGCAAGGGGACCGTACTACCGGCTGTATACAAGGCAGTATGAGGATGAGGTAACCAGCGACATCCTGAAGTAAAAGGCAGGCTGATTGCGGTTAACAGGTAAATGAAATGTTTGCCTTCGGCAAACATGAAATAAATCAGCTTTGCTGATTTATGAAATATCCGCCTTACGGCGAATATGAAAGGTACTATAAAAGGGAGTGTGCTGATGCACACTCCCTGAGTTTTTACAGAAGATTATTTCAGACGGGCGAAGATCATACGGCCGGCAGAAGTTTGGAGGACGCTGGTGACGACGATGTCCGCGTCTTCCCCGATGAAGGACTTGCCGTTTTCAATAACAATCATGGTGCCGTCATCCAGATAGGCAACACCCTGGCCGGCTTCCTTGCCTTCCCGGGAAATGTGAACCCTGAGCTCCATCCCCTGGACAACCGCGGGACGGAGGGCGTCCGCCAGCTCATTTACGTTCAGGCTCTTTACGCCGCTGACAGCGGCGGCCTTCTGCAGGTTATAGTCCACGGTAATGACCGTACCGCCGCAGTCCCGGGCCTGCCGGAGCAGCTTCACGTCCACATCCTGGAGTTCCTCAATATCCGCCGGATCGATCACAAGCTGTTTCAGACTTTCCCGCATCTCCCGCAGGATTTCCAGTCCCCGCCTGCCCCGTTCCCGACGGGTATCATCCGAGGAATCGGCCACATGTTGAATTTCATCCACTACAAACTGAGGAATGACAAACTCCCCTTCTATAAAACCGGTCTTCGCAATTTCCAGGATCCGGCCGTCAATGATCGCGCTGGTATCCACATATTTCCGGGAGGCATAGCCGTGTTTCCGGATTTTACTCTTTTCCCGGGCCCCGGACAGGCGGGTGATCATGGTGATAAATTCCCGGCTGCGGCGTTTTCCCATGTTGTAGCCCAGGGCGCCGAGTGTCAGGTACAGGATGGCGGTCAGGGCCGCGCCGGCCACGCCGTTTCCGAAGAAAGACAGCATCTGCCGCAGCAGCGCTGCTACAATCAGGCCGAGGATCAGGCCGATAATGGCGCTCAGGAGCTGGTTGGCGGGCATCTTGTCAAATTCCCTCTGCATCTCCATGGAGAGCGTGCTCACCCGGCGGATAATCCGGGGACACAGCAGAAGGAGGATCAGGCCGCCCAGCACGCCCATGCCCGTATAGGAGGCCACGGGAACCCAGGCGGGGATATCCGCATTCTGATGGCTCAGCCGGAACAGGGCCAGACCGAGCTGTGCTGCGGCCAGTCCTACGCCGATGCCCAGCAGCACCAGCAGGAGCCGGAGAAGTTTTTCCATACCCTTAGATCGCATAAAACACCTCTTTATTAATTCAGAATTCAGAATTAAGAATTCAGAATTATATATACTGTAGCAGAAGATCAGGAGAATAATACCTCCTGCTTCCTATCCGCAACCTCAATCGTCGGTGCTCGCGCTTGGAGCGCGCTCACCGCTTGTTTCGGTTGACTCACTCACCTTGTTTTCGCCTCACGGCGAATGCCCCACTGGGGCACCTCTCGGTTCGTTCCCCTTCTATGATGTCTTTCAGACATCAGAAGATTACGCTCATCGCCTGAGCGACGGTGTCCACTCCCACGACTTTGACGTTCTCCGGAAGGCTGATCCGGCGGGCGTTGGACCGCGGAACAACGATGGTGGTGAAGCCCAGGCGGGCGCACTCGGCAATCCGCCGCTCGCACTGGGGAATAGTACGAACCTCCCCGGCCAGGCCGACTTCGCCCATTACGGCGATTTCAGGGCCGACAGGCTTATCCTTCAGGCTGGAGGCAACGGCCACGCACAGGGCCAGGTCTGCTGCCGGCTCGCTCAGTTCCAGGCCGCCGGCCACGTTGATATATACATCCTGGTTATAGGTCCGCTGGTTGGCGCGCTTTTCCAGTACGGCCAGGAGCATGGCAACCCGGCCGCTGTCCGCACCGTTCACCGCGCGGCGGGGAGTACCGTAGAAGGTGGGGCTGGTCAGGGCCTGTACGTCGCACAGCAGCGGCCGGCTGCCTTCCATACCGCAGAAGACGGTGCTTCCGCTGGCGCCCTTGGCCCGGAGACTCAGCAGCTCCTCGCTGGGGTTTTCCACGACCTGCATCCCCTGGCCGGTCATCCGGAACACGCCCAGCTCGTTGACGGAGCCGAAGCGGTTCTTGACCGCGCGAAGCAGCCGGTAATCCTGCTGCCGGTCGCCTTCAAAGTATAATACCACGTCCACCATATGTTCGAGCATCCGGGGACCGGCAATCGCGCCGTCCTTGGTCACGTGGCCGACCAGGAATACGCTGGTTCCGGTTTCCTTGCACAGGCGCATGATGAGGCTTGTGCCTTCCCGGATCTGGCTGACGCTGCCGGGCGCACTGGCCATTTCCGGCCGGTACATGGTCTGGATACTGTCGATGACTGCTGTGTCAGGCTGCAGCTCCCGGATTTTTTCTTCAATGGCATCCAGGGCGTTTTCCGCCAGTACATACAGATCGCTTTCAATCCCCAGCCGCGCGGCGCGCAGCTTGATCTGACGAGCGGATTCCTCGCCGCTGATATACAGCGTACGCTTCCCGCTTTTTGCCAGATGGTCACATACCTGGAGGAGCAGGGTGCTTTTGCCGATGCCGGGATCACCGCCGATGAGGATCAGGCCTCCCTCGACGATTCCGCCGCCCAGGACCCTGTCCAGCTCACTGATGCCGGTTCCTGTCCGGACGGAAGTATCCTCCGGAATATCCTTCAGGGACATGGGCTTTGCGCCGGTGCCGGGCCGCTGGTTTGCGGCAATTTTTCCGGCCGCTTTTTCCGGAACGGCCTGCAGGCTTTCCTCCAGGGTGTTCCAGGCTCCGCAGCCAGGGCAGCGGCCGACCCATCGGGGGCTTTCATAGCCGCACGCGGTACAGGCATATGTGCTCTTGACCTTAGCCACGATCTCACCTCACTTAACAATACCAGCATTATATCACAAAAGGACAGGCCATATAAGGCCTGTCCTTTTGTATAAAGCTAACCATTAATTCTGAATTCTGAATTCATAATTCTGAATTAATTACTTGTGTCCGTTCGGAGCATGCTCCCAGGCGTACTGGATGGCATCCTCGTGACCGCTGTCTACCTTTTTACTGCTGTGGGTCTTACTGTTGGTAAAATGGATACACAGCTGGCCCTTGAAATCGTTGTCGCTGATAGTATCGCCTTCCGGATAGTTATGCGGTACACCGTACAGCGAGCAGGCGAAGGTTCTGGAACCGATGGTGACCAGCAGCGGACGGCGCTGATACAGGTTCTTGTCTGCAATCTGCTGGCTGTTGGATACGCCGTAACACCTGCACAGCCGTGCGGTATCAGCGGCGGTCAGCGGTTCCGCGTCAACATGGGATCCGCCGGACCAGCGGTGTGCCCACCAGACGATACCGGTCTTTACGTCATAAACCTTATAGTTGCTGCCCGTGGCCCACAGCTCATTGATACCGCCGGTGTACCAGTCGATCTTTTCAGCCGGGTACAGGGTCATGGTCAGGTTTTCGAGGTTCGCGTAGCCCACCGGCACGGTGTTGAACAGCTTGTGCTGGGTGGCTGCGCCGGCAATACCATCCACGGTCAGGCCGTTGGCTTTCTGGAATGCCTTGACAGCATCCGCGACCGAGGTGGTGTACTTGCTGGTGACGGAGCCCTTGTAATAACCCTGATTCTTCAGTTCTGTCACCAGGTTCTTCACGGCGTCGCCGGTGGAACCGGTCTTCAGGGTGTTGTAGCTGGCTTCAGTCTGGCTGGTATTGGCGGGTACGGTGGTTGTACCGGGCGCCGGGGTGTTGGTGGGTGCGGGAGTCGGTGTCGCGAGAGCGGAACCGTCCGCGTTGCACAGGTTGATATAGGTTCCGTGCAGGTATCCGTAACCCAGGGTTGGGTGCTTGACGTAATACCAGTTGACACCCTTCACCCTGGTCGGTTCTCCGTAGTAAGGCAGGACGACATTTTTGTCCACCCGGCCGATTGTATCGGTATAACCGGCTTTCTTCCGCAGGTTCACGCCGGAAGCATTGGTCTTCAGGTAGCCGGTGGCAGGCGTTTCAGTCGGCGTGATGGCTGTGGGAGCAGGGGTTGAACCGTCCGCGGCGGGAGTCGGCGTAGGCGTGGTTGCAGGAGCATTGACAACGGTGACAACGTCGCTGCGGAGATAGCCCCGGTTATTGCCGTCCTGGACGAAGTACCAGGTGTAGCCATTTTTCTGGACCGGCTCCAGCAGGTAAGGCAGGGTAACTCCTTTCTTCAGCTGCTTGATGGTGGTGCCGCCGATGGTGGCCCGGAGGTTAACGCCGCCCTTTGTGGTTTTTACCCAGCCTATCCCGTTGGGATTGATGGTGGCGGTGGGTTCCGGAACCGCGGTGGGCGTGCCGGCATTGCCGTCAATATAAGGCTGTACGCAGTCCTCACGGACGTAGTACTTCTTTCCGTTTTTGGTGACCGGGTACCAGTTATAACCGCCCTGTTTTACGGCGCTTCCGGCCAGGGGCAGGGTGCTGCCCAGGCCGACCCAGTCATTATCTGAATCATAGGATCCATCCGGAGCGTTTCGCAGGTGGGCGCTGGTCAGTACCAGCCGGACGTGGGTATAGGTTGCATTGGCGGGGACTGGTGTGGCAGTCGCGGCATCCGGTGCGGGAGTGGCAGTCACGGCCGCGGGCACAGGTGTTGCGGTGATGCTGGCAAGGGGCTGGACGCAGTCATTCCGGACATAATAGACTTTTCCATCCTTGCGAACCGGATACCAGCTGTATTTTCCTTTTGTTACGGGATCACCGGTCAGCATCAGTACGCTTCCCCGGCCTTCCCAGTCATTGTTCGGATCATAGGAACCGTCCGGGCTGGTACGCAGGTGGCAGCTGGTCAGAATCAGCTGCACCATACCGTATTGGGTGTCATTGGGGATGGGAGTCGCGGTGACGTCTGCAGGAGCTAGTGTGGCGGTAGCAGGCGCGGGAGTGGGCGTCACTGCGGTACCGTCTTTGTCGGTATAGGGCTGGACGCAGTCATTCCGGACGTAGTAGATTTTACCGTCCTTGGAGACCGGATACCAGGTGTAGCTTCCTTTTTTAACGGGATTGCCGGCCAGCAGCAGGACGGTTCCCTTACCTGTCCAGTCATTATTCGGATCATAGTCACCGTCCGGACCGACACGCAGATGGCAGCTGGACAGGGTGAGTTTCACGTGGGTATAGGCGGTGGTGTTGGGGGCCGGTGTCGCGGCGGAAACGGCGGAAGCCGGAACCGGTGTGACCACAACAGAAGTCCCGTTCTGCGGGCCGCCGCTGAGAATGGAAATGAAGTCGCTCATGATATAGCCGACATCATTGCCGTATTTGACTTTAAAGAACGTATTGGCACCGCCTCCGCGGATGGAGGGGATGGTGAGCAGTTCCACCTGGGTATTGCGATCCAGGCGGGTGATGCTGTGATAGCCGGTGCCGGGGCCTTCGCGCAGGTTGGTGCCGCCTGCGGTAACGGAACCGATGGATCCGGCGATGGCAGGCAGGTCAACGTTTCCGGCGGCGGGAACGGGCGTCGGCGTAGGGGTGGGAGTATCTCCGTTGGCAACGGGGACAGGCGTGGGAGTGGCAGAATTGCCGGTGGTATTGTACTGCGTAATTTCTTCGGCAGTCAGCTCACGGAAAAAGTCCCCGTGGATATAGCCCGTGTATTTATTGCTGTTCTTCCGGGCAGGATCGATGGTTTCCACCTTGTACCAAAGTACATTCTGGACCGTTTTTGTATCCAGAATGGTACAGACATGATTGGCCGGCAGAGTAAAGGCAATCTTCTGGTCGGAACCTGCGCCATAGCGCATGTTGACCTTATCCAGCGTGATTCCCTTGCGATCCGCTTCCGCATAGGCAGAGTTCCGGCTTCCTGTAGCGGCAGGGATCAGTGTGAGCAGCATACTCAGCACCAGCGCAAGGCACAGGAGACGGCGGCGATACACGGTCATGAATGGTTCACCTCAACGTTCTTCATCATTGGTCTGAAACAGACACAGAGGTATCTAATGATACAGAATCATTCTATTACGAATATGTTACGATGTCAATACAAATTAATTCAGAATTCAGAATTCAGAATTCAGAGTTTATTAACAGATCGAAACATAAAATCTCTGCGTTTTTGCAGGCACAGTCTGGTAATATAGCATAATACAATATGATCAAAGCCTTATAATATCAGGCGAGAGACTATTAATTCATAATTCTGAATTCTTAATTCTGAATTGTGAAATGGAAAAGGGAGCGCATTCGCGCTCCCTTTTGTCATTTCACTACGATGTTGACGATTCTGCCCTTCACGTAGATTTCCTTGACGATGGTCTTGCCTTCGATGAAGGACTGGACGTTCTTCATGGCGTGTGCTTTCTCCAGTACGCTGTCCTGTCCCTCATCCACGCCGATTTCCACGGTGGCCCGGACTTTGCCGTTGACCTGGACGGGGATCTGGATCGTGTCTTCCTTGATCTTCTCCTCATCCCAGACGGGCCAGGGTTCATAGGCGATGGTGTCTTCGTGGCCCAGCAGGCTCCACATTTCCTCGCCGATGTGGGGGCAGATGCAGCTGATCATCTTCACAAAGGCTTCTGCGTAGGCTTTCGGACAGGTGCCGTTCTTGTAGCACGCATTCACGAAGATCATCATCTGGCTGATTGCGGTGTTGAAGCCCAGGGATTCAAAGTCTCCGCTGACCTTTTTCACGGTCTGGTGGAAGACCCGGTCCAGGGCGCCATCGTTTTCCGCGGTGATGTTTTCTTCGTTCATGAAGAAGGTCCAGACCCGGTTGAGGAACTTCCGGGCGCCTTCCACACCCTGGGGACTCCAGGGCTTGGAAACTTCCAGCGGTCCCATGAACATTTCGTACAGCCTCAGGGTGTCCGCGCCGTACTTTTCCACGATGTCGCTGGGGTTGACCACGTACTTGGGGAAGCGCTTGCCCATCTTGATGCCGTTCTCACCGAGGATCATGCCCTGGTGAACCAGCTTTTTGAAGGGTTCCTTCACGGGGCTCAGGCCCTTGTCGTACAGGTAGCGGTTCCAGATCCGGCTGTACATCAGGTGGCCGACCGCGTGTTCCGGTCCGCCGATGTACAGGTCAACCGGCAGCCAGTGTTCCAGCAATTTGTAATCCGCGAACTCCTTGTCGTTGTGCGGATCGATATAGCGCATGTAGTACCAGCTGCTGCCGGCGGAACCCGGCATGGTGCTGGTTTCCCGGAGGCCTTTTACGCCGTTTTTATCATAGTGTTTCCACTCTTCGGCGTTTTCAAGCGGGGCCTTGCCATTCTTGCCCTTATAGTCTTCCAGTTCCGGCAGGATGAGCGGGAGCTCATCATCTGGCAGGGGGTAAATCTTTCCGTCTTCGGTATGTACCACCGGCACGGGTTCACCCCAGTAACGCTGGCGGGCGAAGATCCACTCACGGAAGTGATAGTTGACTGTGCGCTTGGCCACGCCCATCTTTTCCAGCTTGGCGGTGATGGCTTCCTTAGCTTCCTCTACGGTCAGGCCGGTGAACTCCTCACTGTTGATCAGCTTGCAGCCCTTGCCGAGGTAATCCTGCTTTTCAAAGGCATGCTCGCTGACGTCTGCACCGTCGATGACCTGGATCATGGGGATGTTGTGGGCCACGGCGTACTCAAAGTCGCGCTGGTCGTGGCTGGGAACAGCCATGACTGCGCCGGTGCCGTAGCTGGCCAGCACAAAGTCGCCGATGAACAGCTCAGCTTCCTTACCGTTGGCAGGGTTGATGCACTTGACGCCTTCGAGACGGCAGCCGGTCTTGCCCTTGTTGAGCTCGGTCCGGTCCATGTCGTTCTTCTTGCGGGTTTCTTCAATATAGGCTTTGACTTCTTCCTGGTTCTTGATCCGGGGCATCAGATCCTGTACCAGCTGGCCGTCGGGAGCAAGCACCATGAAGGTGATGCCGTAGATGGTCTCAATACAGGTGGTGAAGATGCTGAATTCGCCGCCGCCGACGATCTGGAACTTCACCTCAACGCCGGTGCTCTTTCCGATCCAGTGACGCTGCATATCCTTGGTGCTTTCCGGCCAGTCGATTTCTTCCAGGCCTTCCAGCAGTTTTTCAGCGAAGGCAGGCTGGTCGATGACCCACTGCTTCATGTTCTTGCGGACCACGGGATAACCGCCGCGCTCGCTCTTGCCGTCGATGACTTCGTCATTGGACAGCACGGTGCCCAGCTCTTCGCACCAGTTCACAGGCATGTCGATGTACTGGGCGTAGCCGTCCAGGTACAGCTGTTTGAAGATCCACTGGGTCCACTTGTAGAAATCCGGATCGCTGGTGGCGATCATCTTGTCCCAGTCGTAGTCAAAACCAAGCTCTTTCAGCTGATGGCTGAAGGTCTTGATGTTTTCTTTGGTAAAGCCTTCCGGATGATGTCCGGTGGTAACGGCATACTGTTCCGCCGGCAGTCCGAAACTGTCGTATCCCATGGGATGGAGGACGTTATAACCCTGCATCCGTTTCATGCGGCTGACGATATCCGTGGCGGTATAGCCTTCCGGATGACCGGCATGCAGGCCGACACCGCTGGGATAAGGGAACATATCCAGCGCGTAAAACTTGGGTTTGGAAAAGTCCCACACGTCCGTACGGAAGGTCTGGTGATCCTCCCAGAACTTCTGCCATTTGGGTTCAATGACTTTCGGGTCATAAATGCGGTCCATGATCTTTCACCTGATCCTGTAAAATAATGAAAGAAGTATAGCACAAACAATGCCCCGGGGCAAGCAAAATAAGGAATGAACCGCATTCAGACAATTGCTGGACGCGGTTCATCATCATTCATTATGGATTATGCATTATTCATTGTTTTGCAGCATCTGCTGGAACGGCGTCTGCACGGTGGGCCAGATGAGGATTCCGGCGGCCTTGGCCCGGATATTCTTTTGCGGCGTCATTTTGACCTTCCGGTAAGGATACTGTTTGGAGAAAGGCTTATCCATCTTTTTGCCGTGGCTGCGCCTGGTCTGCTGTCCGCCGGGTGAAACGGTGACGGCGGGTTCTGCAGCATCGTTCTCGCCCGGCACAGGCGGCGGTGTAGCGATTATATCTGCCGGAATCTCTGTATTTTCAGGAATGTCCTTTTGCTGCAGAACGATGGGCTGCTCTGATGTGGCGGGATCGGCAGACATATCCGGTTGAGCGGAATCAGTGAACTGGACAGGCAGTTCTGGCTGGATTGGTTCGTTTTTCCAGTTTTGCTGCTCTTGCTGGACAGAATCAGCGAATTGGATGGGTGTTTCCGATTGAGCTGATTCATTTTTCTGCTCCTGTTGTTCCTGCTGGGCAGAAACTGCAGACTGGACAGACACTTCCGACTGAATTGGTTCGTTTTCTTGCTCCTGCTGTTCGGGCTGGGAAAGATCGACAGGCTGCACCGGTTTTTCCGGTACGGTCTGCTGCTCGTTCGTTTCCTGCTGCGCAGGAATGACCGGCTGCTCCGGTGTTTCAGGGTTGGATTGCTGCTTCTCAGGGTTGGTCTGTTCCGGAGTGGTCTGTTTCTCCGCGGTCTTTGGATTGTCCTGCTTGGCTGGCGGATCCGTCTGCACAGGAGTTTCCGAATCTGCAGGATTATCGGGATTCTCCGGGTTGCCGGGATTTTCCGGATTCTCCGGATTAGCGGGTGTGTCCGCATTTGTCGGGGGATCCTGCGGGTTGTTCTGCCCGGGGGTTACAGGATCGGACGGGGTGTCCGGGTTGTTCGGGTTCGCAGGGTTGTCCGGATTGTCCGGTTTATCGGGATTGTCCGGATTATTCGGATCATCGGCATTGTTATCCGGATCGGTATCAGGCGGATTGTTATCTCCGTATTGCGCCGGCGGGTTGCTGATCCGTGGATCCGGCTTATCTGTGGGCGGATCCATGCAGTCATAAAACTCCTCGACGTAGATGGCGCCGCCCGATTCGACGATGCCATTGCAGTGGGAGCAGCGAAAATCACCGGAGTATCCGGGTTTGTCTGGCTGCGGCTCCACATAACCATCCAGGTAAACAGGGTAAGGATCACCGGTATCCGGATCCAAATGATCACAGGAGGATGAGGGGGAAGCGACAGACGGAAGCACCAGCAAAAGGGCTGCCAGGAGACAGAAAATACGCTTATTCATTTTGATATTCTCCAGAGGAAGGTCGGTCAGTTTTGCAACGTTGTATGAGCACATTGTAACAGTGAAAACCTTGATCTGGCAATGCCCCAACATCTTGTGGCGATGGGGATTGAGTTGTCATGATGATGGGGCTGTGTTATAATCTTCAGTGTATACGCATTTTTGAGCGGAAAGAAAAAGACCCTTCAGGGAGGAGTGAACCCATCATGATGAAAAGGATCCTGTGTCTTCTTACTGCGGTGATGCTGTGCCTAATCCTGCCGGCCGCGGCGGAGGAGAACACGAAGGTGGTCACAGCGGCGGAGCTGGATGAGCTGCTTGAACGTGTCAGGGCGCAGGCGCTTACCGAGGAGCTGCTGAATGATCCGACCGGAGAGGATGCCGAAAGTGAGGATGGAACTTTCTTCCTGTATGAAGCTGCCGGATTCTATGCGGAAGGCACGGAAATGACAGCAGACAATCCGGTCAACACGCTGGTTTTTGACTGCGATGAGGAGAATGTGCTCCGTGGTACCGGCATGAACAGCCGGGTGGAAGATGTTCTTGCCGCGTTTCCGCTGGATAACGCGGACCTGGCCGGCACCCGGGAAGACGCGATTCTTTATCTCCGGGAGACAGAAGCCGGCTTTGCCTACGGCCGGATCCTGCGAGACGGACAGTGGATCAATACGGTGGAATACGGTGAGGTGGTATCCGACGGGGAAATGTCCTGCCGTACGGCAGTTACCTATTCTCTTGAAAATGGTACGGTTAACGCAATCCGGGTCAGCGGTCTGAATCCTGCGGGCGGAGAGCTGATGGATGCGTCTCAGGCGGAGGAGTTCTATAACGAACTGATTCAGCTGGCGGGCTGCGAGGATTACGAGGCGGTAAAAACCAGCAGAAACGGACTGGAACTGACAGTCCTGGACGCGGAGGAACTGATTGTGGGCGGCTTGCCCTATGTGACCATGAAGCCCGGAGATCTGCCCGGTACACCGGAAACAGAAATTATTGACAACGAGGACGGTACCTGGCTGCTGCGCTGCGACGGAGATGGATATGAGGCGGTTTTCCGCTGCGGTGAGCACGGAGAAGACGCTGAAATTCTGAGCTTTACGATCCTGGATGACGGTATTGAAGGACCGAGGAGCGTCCGGATCGGCGACATATTCAGTGATGACTTCAACCGTTTCCGCAACGGCGAAAACGAAATGGGCGAAGACATGACGGAGCTGCTGTACGGAACGGAAGGAACGGCCCCATATGGCGTTGCCTTCTATGATTTCTCCGCAATGACCCTGCGTTATGTGACGGATACCCCCGAAGGCCTGCAGGTCGAACTGCTGCTTAAGTATGATAATTATTTCCTGACGGAAATCATATTACACACAGTGTAATAAATTCAGAATTATGAATTCAGAATTCAGAATTTATGGTTAACCGAACTGCAACAATATGATGGAAAATCCGTATCGAAGCTTAAATGATGATCATAAAGGAATTGGCGGAAAAGTAATAATTCTGAATTCTTAATTCTGAATTCTGAATTAAACGAATACCAACGCGAAAGACATTTAAGAGAATTATGAATTACATCGATTTAAGTTGTCCTGCTGAGCTTTTCCGGACGGCAATGCCGACGGAAGAGATCCCCGCGGCCACCCTGACCCTGTTCAACCTCAGTGACCGGGTAATTGCCTCGGTCGAGGTTTTGCTGCGCCTGCTGGATGAGGACGGTGGGGAAACGGAACGCCTTGCCTATCGCGGGCGGGCGCTCAATGGGCGGCCCCATTCAACCTTCCTGCTGACAGCCCCGTGCGCGCCGTCGGAGGAACTGCATTCCATCGACGTTGTTATCGAAAAGGTCTGGTTTGCGGATAACGAGGTGTGGCGGCGGGAGCCCGGCAAGTCGATTGCGTACATATCGAATGCCCTGCCGGTCAGCCCGGCGCTGACGAAGCTGAAGTATGCCGCGGGCGAAACCGCCGTTGGCTATCCGGTGGAACAGGAAGGGCTATGGCTCTGCGTGTGCGGCCGACCGAATCCGGAAGACGCGGAATTCTGTGCCCGTTGCGGCCGCCAGAAGGAAATGATCTTCTCACGCTTCAGTCCGGAAGCGGTGGAAGCACAGGTCAATATGAGGGAACGGCAGCTGGACCTGAACAGTCGGAGCATGCGGGAAGATACGATCCGCCTGCAGCGGATCCGCGAGGAAGAGTACCAGCAGAAGAAATCCCGCCAGGGAACCCGGATCCGGATCCTGATCGCAATGGCCGCATCGGTAGCATTGTGCGCGGGCACGTTCTTCGGCCTTTCCCCGTGGCTGAGGCTGTTGTCCGGACGGGAAGCGCTGGCGACGGGCAACCCGGCCGGTGCAAAAGAAACATTCCTGCTGCTGGGTGATTACGGAAATGCGAAGGAAATGATCACCGAGTGCGACTGGCAGATTGCCCTGGAGACCGCGGACAGCGGCAATGACGCGGAAACGATGGCAAAGGCGTCCGCACTCCTGCGGGCGATTCCGGGAAAGCCGGAAGCCATTGATAAAGCAAACGAAACCGACCTGCTTCGGGCAAGGATGCTGCTGGAGCAGGGGGACTGGCAGGGAGCACAGGAAGCACTGCTGCTTCTCCCGGAGGACTACGAAGGCAAAGGTGAACTGGAGCAGAAGGCCGGCATGGCCCAGGCTGCTGCGCTGAAGGATGAGGAAAAGTATGAGGAAGCCCGGACGATCTTCCTGTCTCTGGGAGAATATCCCGGAGCCCGGGAACAGGCTTCCGACTGTCTGTACAAACCGGCGCAGAAAAAGATGGAACAGGGCGACTGGGACGGTGTGATTGAAATACTCAGCGGTATCCCGGACTATCTCAACAGCCGGGAGATAACCCTCGAATGCCATTATCACAAGGCGGAAGGGCTGCTGGAAGCCGGGGACAGGGATGGCGCAAGCCGGGAGTTCCTGCTGGCCGGAGATTGGTCTGACGCCAAGGAACGGTGCAAAGCCCTGACTTATGAGCAGGCAGATGAATACTATGCCGCCGGGGATATCAAAACGGCACAGAGCCTGTTTGCTTCCATTCCCGATTACATGGACAGCAACGACAGGGACCGGGAATGCCGGTACGCCCTGGCTTCGGCGGCAGCGGAGAGCCGGGAGTTTACCCTGGCTCTGGAACTGCTTCAGAACATTCCGGATGATTACAAAAAGACCGGATCCATCCGGGCTCAGGCGACCTATGAAAAGGCCAAGGTCGCCACGCGCCGCGAGGAGTGGACGGAAGCCGCGGAGTTGCTGGGCAGCCTTGACCGGCAGTCACTGAGACGGCAGTACCGGGATATTGAAAACCTGTATCTGCAGGCCTGTGAAAAGGCCGGGATCAATCCCTATCCCGAAACGCCGGCACCGCCGGAGGCGGACGGCGCGGCAGAAACTCCTGAAACCGCCCCTGAAACCACTCCCGCTCCTGCCGAACCTGAGCAGCCGGCGGCAGAACCGATGGATACCCCTGCTCCTGACCCCTTCCTTGTGACTGAGGATGAGCAGCAATGAGTGAAAGAAGACAGCGGATTCCTGAACTGGACGGACTGCGGGTACTGATGATTTTCATTGTCAGCTGGTACCATATCTGGCAGCAGAGCTGGCTTTCGCCGGCGATTGGCTCCTGGAGCCTGGATTACCTGGTGCGTTCCGGTTATATCTGGGTGGACGGCACAGTCCTGCTCAGTTCTTTTCTGCTGTTTCTGCCCTATGCGAAAGCAATGCGCGTGAAGGGTCCCGCTCCGGATACACGGGATTTTTATTACCGCCGGGTAAGACGGATCCTGCCGGGGTACTATTTCATCATTCTCGCGGTGCTGTTCGGAATCGCGATTCCCTGGAAGCTGTATACTACTCCCCAGTTCCTGGTGAAGGACGTGGCGACCCACCTGACGTTCACGTTCACCTTCTTCTGGGACACCTATATTGCGACGCCGCTTGGTGCGGCCAGCTGGACGCTGGCCATTGAAACGCAGGCTTACCTCCTGTTCCCGCTGATTGCCCGCGGCGTGATGAAAAAACCGGTGGTAACCCTTTGCATCCTGTGCGCGGTATGCTTCGGTTTCCGGGCCTGGTGCCTGTGGGCGCTGGTGGATTACAGCATGGTGGTAAACCAGCTGATCAACTTTCTGGACGTGTACGTGATCGGTATCCTGGCGGCCATGGTGTATGTAAGGCTGAATGAGAAACGGACTGCACTGGCTGTCGTGGAGAAAACGGATGAATCCCGGACGGAAGAGGTTAAACAGCAGGCGGCTGCAACCGGAAAGACGCCCTTTGCCTGGCAGATTCCGGCCACCCTCATTTTTGCTGCGGCATTTTTCGGACTGCTGCAGATGCTGCGCTTCCAGGCCCGTTCCGGAAATACTCCGACGATTCAGATGAATCAGATGATTTACCGGCCGGTCTATGCGATCCTCTTTACGCTGCTGATCCTTTCCGCCCCGTTTGCGCTCTTCCCCCTGAGAAAGCTCCTGGGCAACCGGGTGACCCGGTTCCTGGGCGGGATCAGCATGAATTATTACCTGATCCACCAGACCGTGATCGTCCACCTGAAACGCCTTCGGTTCCCGCCTTCGGTCAGCGATACTCCGAACATGGCCGCGGAACAGCCCTGGCAGAACCAGTACACGCTGGTCTCCTTCGTGCTTTCCCTGCTGCTGGCGGTGCTTGTGACCTACGCCATAGAAAAACCCGCAGCTCGTCTGATCGACAAACTGCGGGCTAAACGAAATCATGCAAAATGAGGTGAAATCAGGAAACCGGAATTGTTCAGAATCAGTCAGATAATCTGAATTCTGAATTCTTAATTCTGAATTTGCCGGAACGGCACTACTTCTTCTTCACCTTCGGCGTGACGCCGCGGATGGTGGCGCTGGGCACAGAGGCCTGTTTCATGAAGGCGCTGGGGCTGATGCCCACAATGTGCTTGAACTGCTTGGAGAAGTGGTAGGGATCCTGCATGCCGACTTCCACACCGGCCTGGCGGACGGAGCAGTTCTGGTCCCGCAGGAGTTCCTTGGCACGCTCCATCTTACAGTGGAGCACATAGCTGAGCGGCGGCATACCGACTTCCGCCACGAAGCGTTTGCGGAAGGTCTCCATGGGCATACGGGAGATGGCGGCCATATCAGCCAGGGAGAAGTTGTCCTTGTACTGGTTGGCGCGGAGCATGTCCACCACCTTGGCGATTTCGTGTGAGAGCATGGCGTCCATGGCCACGGGCTGTCCCCAGTGGGACGCGATCATACCGTAGAGCAGGTGCTGCAGCTGGTAAGTTGCATCGGCTGTACCGCTGTGGCGGACAATCACCTGTACGATCTGCTCCGCCAGATAAATCTGGCTGGGCAGGGCACCCTGACGAAGCGGCATGTGGAGCAGAGCTCCCATCTTGCGGACGACCATGGGACTCAGCGGCCCCTCCAGTGCGATCCACAGGCAGCGGGTATCCTCCTCCGTGGTGATTTCACAGCGCTTGTCGCCGCCGGGCAGGAAACAGGTGGAACCGGCGGACAGAGCCAGCTCATGGTTATCCCAGAAGAGGACGATATTTCCTTTTTCAACTGCCAGCCAGACCCACTGGTCATGGGCATTGAGCGGCCAGGTCCCCTTTTCCAGCACGAAAGATCCGGCAGAGTGGATCCACGCACCGCTGGCCTGGGTAAGGCTTCCGGGCTTGTGATAGCCTTCCACCGCAAGGGCGGCAAGGTGATCCGGGATCTCCTTCAGTAGATAGGAACGCATGGCATTTCCTCCTGAGAACTTTACCAAATATGACAAATTACGGAACAAGTATACAGCCGGCCAGAAGGTTTGTCAATGCGCAGGAGTTTGAATTTCAAGACAATTTTGGCATATATTGCAGAAAACTGAGGAATGAGCATGAACGGGATTGAGAGAATTCGAAAATACCAGCAGAGCCATGGTACCGTTTATACACTGAAACGCCTGGGTCAGAAAGCAGCACAGCAGCTGCTGGGCAGTTATGACCGACGGTGGATGCGGGAACGCGTATCGGCAGAAGAACTGAAGAAGCAGCGGGACAATCAGCCTTCTGCAGGGCTGATCAGCGTGGTGATTCCGGTTTACAATACAGATCCGGAAATGCTCAGTGATTTGCTTGAAAGCCTGGAAAGCCAGAGCTACCTGAACTTTGAGGTTGTGCTTTATAACGGGGCGAGTACAAGGGAGGAAACGCTGGCTGTACTGAAGGAAAAAAGTGAAAATGAACCCCGTTTCCGGGTAATTCATGGGAAAACTAATCGGGGAATCAGCGGAAACACGAATGAGGCTGTGACATATGCGCGTGGAGAATATATTGCCCTGTGTGACCATGATGATCTGCTGACTCCGGACGCCCTGTGGAGGATGGCAGAATGCATTGTGGAGAAGTATCCGGATGTGATCTATTCCGATGAGAACCGGATTACCCAAAATGGCAGAAGGCATATGGATCCACATTATAAACCGGACTATTGTCCGGATACCCTGATCAGCGACAATTATATGTGTCACCTGACTGTAATCCGCAAATTACTTCTGGAGGCAGTTGGTGGAATGCGGGCAGGTTTTGACGGGAGCCAGGATCATGATCTTTTCCTACGGCTGACGGAAAAAACGGATAAAATCGAGCACCTTCCCTATATCCTGTACAGCTGGCGGGAAGTATTCAGCAGCAAGAGCCATACGGATCTGTATACCTGCCTTGAAAACGGATGCAGGGCAGCTGTGGAACATGAGGCAGTCCTTGGCCGGAAAGCAGACGCTATACCGGTAAACAAGGAAATCCGCCTGTGGTATGAGATTCCGGAAGATGTTTCTGTTGAAGCGATCGTGCACGGGGACAGCGAAGAAGAATGCCAGGAATGCCTCGGGGAGCTGCAGTTCCGGACTGACTGGCCGAATCTGACCGGCAGCATTGTTGTTGCAGGAGAAACGGAACGGATTGCGCTCATCAACGAGGCAGCGCGGACCAGCAGTGCGGATTACCTGCTGATCCTGGATGCGGGCGTTACAGAAATGAATCGATACTTCATCCGGGAGATGCTGATGTATGCCCAGCGGGATGATGTAGCCGGTGTGACAGGGGTACTGACGGACCGGAAAAAGCACATTACCCACGGCGGGTTTGCCCTGGGCATGGAGCATACGGTGCAGTGCATTAACGAAGGTATGTTTGTGACAGCCGGCGGCTGGCATGACATGATGAACAAGGTGCATAACGTCAGCGCAGTGAGCCTCTGCTGCCTGATGGTGAAGCGGGAAAACTGGCTGGACCTGGATGAGGGATACCGGGGCGGTCTGGCGGCGGCGGATCTGGGACTGCGGCAGAAACAAGGCGGGAAATGGTTTGTCTTTACGCCCCACGCGCAGGCGGTGAAGGAACCCTGTTCATTGCTTTTGTCCGGTGATGAACGTGATCCGGAAGACATTGCCCGGTATGAGGAACGGTGGGGTAAAGACGTGTATGATCCCTGTTACAGCCGGCGGTTCGGCAGGAAAAAAGCAAACTATCAATTCTAATTCAGAATTATGAATTCAGAATTCAGAATTATTACTTAACGGAGTGTGCGATCACCACACACTCCGTTTTCTATTAAATAAAAAAGCGTTATCATCTTTACGCTGGAATTTCTCCACTCCCTTCGGTCGGTCGAAATGACATAACAGGCAATCGGGTTTACTCAATACGCCTGGGATAGGTGAGGAGTATAATCATTATGAATTATGAATTGTGAATTATGAATTCAAAAAACCCCGTAAGAGCGAGGCTCTTACGGGGTTTTTTGTTTGTAATCTTACTTCGCGAATTCGGTGCTTCTGGTTTCGCGGATGACATTGACCCGGATCTGTCCCGGATATTCCATCTGTTCTTCAATGCGCTTGGCGATTTCCTTGGCCAGCACCTTGATGCCGTCGTCATTCACGTCTTCCGGCTTCACCATGATACGGACTTCACGGCCGCTCTGGATGGCGTAGCATTTATCCACACCGCTGAAGCTGTTGGCGATCTCCTCCAGCTTCTCCAGACGCTTGATATAGTTCTCCAGACTCTCGCGGCGGGCACCGGGACGGGCAGCGGAAATAGCGTCCGCAGCCTGCACCAGTACGGCTTCCACGGTCTGAGGTTCCACATCGTTGTGGTGGGCCATGATGCAGTGCACCACGTCCGCGTTCTCGTGATACTTCCGGGCGAGTTCGGCGCCCAGGGTGACGTGGGTACCTTCGCTCTCATGGTCGACAGCCTTACCGATGTCATGCAGCAGACCTGCACGCTTGGCAAGCTGGACGTCCGCGCCGAGTTCGGCGGCCATCAGGCCGGCCAGATGGCTGACCTCGATGGAGTGCTTCAGGACGTTCTGGCCATAACTGGTGCGGTACCGCAAACGGCCCAGCAGCTTGACCAGTTCATGATGGATACCATGCTGGTTGGTCTCGAATACGGCGTTTTCGCCGGCTTCCCGGATCTGGTTGTCCACTTCCTTCCGGGCTTTCTCGACCATTTCCTCGATACGCGCCGGATGGATCCGGCCGTCCATGATCAGCTTTTCCACCGCGATACGTGCCACTTCCCGGCGTACCGGGTCGAAAGCGGAAACAATCACGGCTTCGGGAGTATCGTCAATGATCAGATCCACACCCGTCGCGGTTTCCAGCGCGCGGATGTTGCGGCCTTCGCGGCCGATGATCCGGCCCTTCATATCATCATTGGGCAGGTTGATGACGCTGACAGTGGTTTCAGCCACGTGATCGGCGGCACACTTCTGGATGGCCATGGCGATGATGTTGCGGGCTTTCTTTTCGCCCTCTTCCTTCGCCTGGGTTTCAATTTCACGTACCTGGGCGGCGGCGTCATGGAAGGCTTCCTTCTGGACCCGGTCGATCACCAGCTGTTTGGCCGCTTCACGGTCCAGGCCGGCAATACGTTCCAGCTCGGTCAGCTGCTTGGCTTTCAGCTCTTCCAGTTCGGTTTCTTTCTTTGTCAGGTCAGCCAGTTTGTTGTTCAGGGTTTCTTCACGGGTTTCCAGGTTGCTGGCCTTCTTGTCCAGGGTTTCCTCACGCTGGATCAGGCGGCGTTCATTCTTCTGGATTTCGTTGCGGCGTTCCCGGATTTCCCGTTCATTTTCCGCACGTTCCCGGTCATTTTCTGCCTTTGCCTTCAGGATTTCTTCCTTGGCTTCCAGCACTTTTTCCTTCTTGTAGTCTTCTGCCTTGCGGACGGCGTCATCATACAGACGCTTCGCGTAGTCTTCCGTCCGTTCAATTTTCTTTTCGGTGAAGTTCTTCCGGTAGGTATATCCGAGCAGACCGCAGATCACGCCCACAACCACGGCGATGACCGCGGCAATTACAGGACTCATAAATTCCCTCCCCTTCTTTCAGAATCTTATTATCATATTCAGATGCGCCGGAAAGCCCTTTCCATGCGCGTTTCGGCAAACAAAAAACCGTACGAAAACAAACGCTTCGCACGGCTGTATACTGCCTCGACCGAGGGATTTCCCGGTTCGTAACATATCTGTTCCGTAAATAGCGGCACAGGCTATAAAGCCTGCCGCGGTACGGAAGACTATGGGCGGATGCAACCGTAAAGGTCATGGCAATCCAGGGGAAGGCCCAAACCTTTCCGATTGGCATGGCCTCTGACAGACACCGTCACTGACGGAATGAAGGCCCGCCCGAAAGAAAACAGATCGTGAGGACTACTCACGGTGATACATTTGGGGGATGCTCTATCGATAACAGCAGCGGATCAAAAATCCGCACAGCCGAACATAATAATATTACAGGCTGTTCTGACAATTGTCAAGATTTTGAAAAATATGTGAAGGATCAGTGAAGCACTGCGGTTTCAACTTATAGAAAACGGAGTGTGCTGTGACCGCACACTCCGTCAGGTTTTCATAGATTTCTAAAATCAGAAATCACAGTTCATGGGTGTTCTGAAGTAGGGAATTACGTCGCGGATGTTGTCCACGCCGGTGAGGTAGATCAGCAGGCGCTCGAAGCCCATGCCGAAACCGGAATGGGTGCAGCCGCCGTACCGGCGGAGGTTGACGTACCAGTACATTTCTTCCTTGTTGATACCCAGCTCATCCATGCGCCTGGTAAGCAGGTCGTACCGGGTTTCTCTCTGGCTGCCGCCCATGAGCTCGCCGGCGCCGGGAACCAACAGGTCCACGGCCGCGACGGTCTTCTGGTCGTCATTCTGATACATATAAAAGGCTTTGATGTCCTTCGGCCAGTCATAGACGAAGACCGGGCTGTGGAAATACTCTTCGGTCAGGTACTTCTCGTGCTCCTTGGCGGTATCTTCGCCGTACTTCGGCTCAAACTTGAACTCGGTGCCGTTCTCCATGGCCTTGCGCAGGATGGTGATGGCCTCCTCGTGGGTAACCCGGGCACAGGTGCTTGTCAGCAGGGCGTTCAGCTTATCAAGCAGTCCGCCGCCGGTGAACTGATCCAGGAACTTCAGCTCATCCGGGCACTTCTCCAGTACGGTCTTTACGATGGCCTTCAGGAAGTCTTCTTCCAGATCCATCAGCTGGCCGAGATCGCAGAAGGCAATTTCCGGCTCGATCATCCAGAATTCCGCGGCATGGGTCTTGGTGTTGCTGTTCTCGGCGCGGAAGGTGGGTCCGAAGGTATAGATCTTGGAGAATGCCATGGCGAAGGTTTCGCCTTCCAGCTGGCCGGTAACGGCCAGGCTGGTGGGCTTGCCGAAGAAGTCTTCGGAAGCATCCGCCGTGGAACCCTTGGGCAGGGTGGTAACGGTGAAGGTGTTGCCGGCGCCTTCGGCGTCATTGCCGGTGATCAGGGGTGTATGGACGTAAACGTAGCCCCTGTCCTGGAAGTAGCTGTGGATGGCCATGGAGGCAACGCTCCGCACACGGAACACGGCCTGGAACAGGCGTGTCCGCGGACGCAGGTATGCAATCTCCCGCAGGTATTCCACGGTGTGACGCTTGGGCTGCAGCGGATAGTCCTCCGGGCAGTCGCCTTCAAGCGTGATGGCGCTGGCCTGGATTTCCGGGGTTTCCGGATCCTTGTAGCTGGGGACGACTTTGCCGGTCACCTTCACAGCGCTGCCGACCCGCAGGGCCTGCACCGCTTCGAAGTCCGGCAGGGTATTATCGTACACCACCTGAGGATTCTTAAAGCAGGTTCCGTCAAAGAAGTCCACGAAGCCCATGTTCTTCTGCTTGCGATGGTTGCGGATCCAGCCCAGCAGGGTCACTTCCTGACCCTGTAGCTCCTGAAGGCGTTCCTTCAGTTCCCGGGTGGTGATGGTAGTCATGTGTGAGTCCCTCCATTTTAGTTTATTATTCCGGGTGTTCAGAACGTCCGGAATAATGCCGCAATTCTATCACAAAACCCGTTGAAATACAACAATACTTGACTATAAGATATCAGTAGAAGTAAAATGTACAGACCATGGAGGTTTATACCCTTCATGAGAAAAAGGAGGTTTCCGGTATCAGAAGCATGAAGAAATTACTCGCATTTGCGTTACTTATGCTGATGTTTTCTGCACTGTACTGCGTTGCGGAAGCAGAAGAGATGAACGTGGCGACACAGACAGATCTGTCATGCCTGCACGTGAATACAAAGGAAATCATTTTTTTCTTTGACAGCCCTGCTTACACTTCTGTCAGTGCTACTTCTCACAAGGTTTACGGACCGGCTACTGTGCAGGTGGTTTGCCTGGATTGTGGGGAGATTCTTTCCGAGGAAACGGTGGATTATGCGGAGGAATTCCGTCCTCACAGCATGAAAAAGGGGCAGTGTGCCCTTTGCGGATATCGTGAAAAGAATCAGATGAGCCAGGAACAGCGGAAAGATGATCCCGGAGAACGGACTCTTTTTGCTCAGGAAGACACTGAAATTGACGGCCTGCTGTTCCTGACCCTGTCCAGAGAGGATCTTGCGGCACTGAACAATTCCAATGTTACTACAGCCCTGATCCGGGGAAACAGCGGGAATGTTGCCATAGCTCTTGAAGTGAAAAAGGTGTTGACCCAGACATGGGAAGCTGAAGCAGATATATATCTGGAACTCGCGGAGCGGGAGGACGGCAGCTTTTTCGCAGCGGTCAACCTGGTTTCCAGATCCGGGGAGGAAATAGATCCTGACAGAGAAGGTATCAATCTGCGGTTCTACCGGGAGGCTTATGCAGATGTCAGGGTCTCCCTGGCGCCGGTGTCGAACGGAACGATCGTGGAAACAAAGGGCGTCTGGGATGAGCACGGATACTGGTCTGTCCAATACCAGGAAGAGGGAACATATTTCATTCTACAGTAATGCGGAATGAAATCAATGCATAATGCATGATGCATAATGCACAATGAAAATATGGCCGACTGCCAATGGATTACCTGCTTCGGGAAAGTCCAGGGCAGGGAAAGGTTGAGGCATGAAAGCGTTAATCCTGAATTCCGGGCTCGGAAGTCGTATGGGTGCCCTGACCTCCGAGCATCCGAAATGTATGACGGAGATTTCCTCCCGGCAAACGATTCTTTCCCGCCAACTGACGCAGATTGCAGATGCTGGAATTACAGAGGTTGTCATTACCACCGGGTATTATGACGAGGTACTGGTGGATTACTGTAAATCACTGGATCTCCCCTTGAATTTTACGTATGTAAAGAACCTGATTTACGATAAAACAAATTATATTTATTCGATTTACTGTGCAAGAGAGTATCTGCAAGATGACATTATTCTCATGCACGGTGATCTTGTTTTTGAGAACGAAGTCTTTGACAAAGTGTTGGCTTCCGAATCATCCTGCATGACGGTTTCTTCCACCCTGCCCTTACCGGAAAAGGACTTCAAGGCCCAGATCCGGGACGGCATGGTGATGAAGGTGGGGGTAGATATCTTTGAGGATGCCTTGGAGGCGCAGGCCCTGTATAAACTGAATCGGGAAGATTGGAAGGTCTGGCTGGATGAGATTTCTGCGTTCTGTGAGGCGGGCAATACCAAAGTCTATGCTGAAAATGCCCTGAATGAGCTAAACGGTGCAGCAAACATTGCTGCGCTGGATGTAGGAGATCTGCTGTGTGCCGAAATTGACACTCCGGAAGACCTGGCAGTGGTTTCTGCCAGGCTGAAGAAAATTGAAAACCGCACGGTTTATATGTGTTTTGCCACGGACATTATTCACGGTGGACATATCGCGATTATCCGGAAGGCTCGCAGACTGGGCAAGCTCATCATCGGCGTATTGTCTGATGAAGCGGTGGCTTCCTATAAACGGTTTCCGTTGCTGCCTGCAGTGGAACGGATGCGCCTGTTTGAGAACATCGCTGGGGTATCCCGGGTGGTGGAGCAGCGGACGCTCAGCTACCGGGAGAATCTGGAAAAGTATTATCCGGACATTGTAGTTCACGGTGACGACTGGTGTACAGGTTTCCAGAAACCAATCCGGGACGAAGTGGTATCTATCCTGGAATCCTACGGAGGAAAATTGGTAGAGTTCCCTTACAGCCGGGATGAGAAGTATAAAGAGCTTCAACGCCGGGAACGGGCAGAACTGGCTATGCCGGATATCCGGAGGGGCAGGCTGAAGAGAGTCCTGGATACCAAAGGACTGGTAACGGTCATGGAGGCCCATGACGGCCTGACTGGTCTGATCGTGGAAAACACTGTTGTACACGAAAACGGCGGAGCACATCAGTTCGACGCCATGTGGGTTTCCTCCCTGTGTGATTCCACGGCCAAGGGCAAGCCGGATATCGAGCTGGTGGACATGACTTCCCGGTTCCGGACCATTGACGATATTATGGAAGTGACCACGAAACCCATTATCTTTGACGGCGATACCGGCGGACTGACGGAGCATTTTGTGTATACCGTACGTACACTGGAACGTATGGGCGTGTCTATGATTATCATTGAGGACAAGACCGGACTGAAGAAGAATTCCCTTTTCGGAACGGAAGTTGTCCAGATGCAGGACAGTATCGAGAATTTCTCCGCAAAAATCCGTGCTGGCAAGAAAGCCCAGCGGACGAAGGAGTTCATGATCTGCGCCCGGATCGAGAGCCTGATTCTGGAACGGGGCATGGAGGATGCGCTGACCCGCGCTTTTGCCTTTGCGGAAGCGGGTGCGGATGCCATCATGATCCACAGCCGGAAGAAGGATCCTTCCGAGATCCAGGAATTCATTGAAAAGTTCCGGGCCAAGGACAGTACGACGCCCATCGTGCTGGTTCCCACTTCTTTCAACTCTGTGACGGAGGAAGAATGGAAAGCGCGTGGTGCGAACATCATTATCTATGCCAATCAGCTGATGCGGGCGGAGGTTCCCGCCATGCAGAAAGCCGCGGAAACAATTCTGAAGAATCATCGTGCGGAAGAGTGCGACGCCATGCTGATGCCCTTCAAGGAGATCATCCGGCTGATTCCCGAAGAATAATCAAAGGTTATATGACAAAAAGAAAAACGCAGGGGAAAGAATCCAATCGGATACTTTTCCCTACGTTTTTTGGACCCTTTTCGTGATGAATCCCAAACGTGGAAGAATGGCAGATAAACATCCTGAAAACATTGATTTACATAGCGTTTGACGGAACAACCTATTACCTTCTTTATGTTGACACAAAATAGATGCAAAGGTATAATTTACCATGTATAACTATGTTGATTCTTCTTGCTTCATGGTTTTTTTTCTGAAAGGGAAAAGGGTGTATCACAGGCAGACGCGGAAATGCTCACAGTGGCTTGCTGGAGTATGAAAACGTCGAACAGATAGATGTCTTCAGCGACGCGCTTATGCGAGCCGCACGGCGGAGCAGTCTGTTTTTTCCTTCAGATATAGAACCTGAAAAGGATGATGTATTTTTATTCGTAGTGCAGTGAAACAATCATTAAAGAGGTGACAGTTTATCAGGCGTCTGAAGAAAACCATCTGGCCGATGATCGACGTGCTGTTTGTGTTCATCGGATTATTTATATCAGTTGAGTTCTATTTTTCTCTTCGAGTACCGGACAATCATGTGATCCATTTCTGGAGGAGCCTTCCGATTTTGCTAGTTATAACGCTGCTGGCTTTATGGATCAGCGGGATTTACCGGCAGATATTGGCATATGCAGGACAGGATGTACTCCTTCAGAGTGGTATTAGCACACTTGCTGGAACCGGCATTACCTATCTTGTTTCTCTGGTTTTCTATCTGTTCCGGGATCAGATCGGATCAAATATTTTCCTGATGCCCCGGCCGATCTATTTTATTCAGTGGGTAATCACCTTTTTTCTGGTGGCGGCTTCCCGATATCTGATCCGTTACCGGACTGCGGGCAGTCGCCGGAAAGGCGATAAGGAAACCAAACGGATTCTGGTCATCGGTGCCGGCTATGCCGGGGCAACGGTGATCCGGGATATCCAGAACGGCCGCTATGGAAATGCGACAGCTGTGGCGATCCTGGACGATGATCCGGCCAGGCAGCATTCCTCCCTGTCAAGGGTTCCGGTTGTCGGCGGTACAGATGCTGTTGCGGAGACAGCCGATCAATACAATATCAACGAGATTATTATTGCAATTGCCACTCCTAAAGGAGAGATTACCGCTCTCCTGAATGACTGCATTGAAACCGGCGCACATGTCATGATTTATTCCGGCGTGCGGGAAGGAGCGGAAGCCCGGGAGGTCAACATTGCGGATCTGCTGGGCCGCGCAGAGCAGCACCTGGACATGACGGAAGTACATGCCTTCCTGACAGGCAAGACTGTAATGATCACGGGCGGAGGCGGAAGTATCGGGTCGGAGCTATGCCGCCAGATCATGGGCTTTACCCCGAAAAAGCTGGTTCTTTATGATATTTCCGAAAACTATATGTATGATCTCTTCTTCGAACTGAAGGAGAAATATGGAGAATTGGTGGCCAACACCCTTGTACTGGAGGTCGGCAGCGTCCGGGATGAAGAATCCCTCTGGAGGGTGATGGGAAAATACAAGCCGGACATTGTGATCCACGCTGCTGCCCACAAGCATGTTCCCCTGATGGAAACCAGCAGCGAGCAGGCGATCCTGAACAATGTCTTCGGAACATATAAGACAGCGAAGGTTGCCGTGGAATGCAATGTCAGACGCTTTGTCCTGATTTCCACGGACAAAGCGGTGAATCCCACCAATGTTATGGGAGCATCCAAGCGCCTGGCGGAAATCATTATTTCATCTATTCCCAATCGGAACACCGAGTTTATGGCGGTTCGCTTCGGCAATGTTCTGGGGTCCCACGGTTCGGTTGTTCCGATTTTTGAGCGCCAGATCCGGGCGGGCGGTCCGGTAACCCTCACGGATCCGAATATCATCCGCTATTTCATGACGATTCCCGAGGCGGCTTCCCTGGTGCTTCAGGCGGTCGGCATGGCCAAGGGCGGAGAGCTCTTCATCCTCGATATGGGTGAACCGGTAAAAATCAAGGATCTGGCTGAAAAGATGATCCGCCTGTATGGAACCGGAAAGGAACAGATTGTCTGCACCGGTCTGCGTCCCGGCGAGAAGCTTTATGAAGAGCTCCTATTGGACAAGGAAAACGATCAGGCAACTGAACGCGACCGGATCTATGTGGCAAAACAGGATCACTTCGACTGGCAGACCGTTCAAGGCTACCTGAACAAACTTGAAGAAGCTATCGAAAAGCATCAGGATATCAAAAAAGTGCTCCAGGAGATTCTTCCTGCCTATCATGAAACGTGATAAACGAATCTGCAAACGCTACTCAAATTACTGCTGCCAAGAGCCATGAGGTACATGCAGTGCAACGAAGGTATAAAAAAAGAACGGAGGTGACTGGCAATTGATCCGGAAGAATCAGGAATTCCTGAACAGGGTAAATATCCTTCTGGATATGATGCTGGTTATTCTCTCCTACATGCTGGCTTCATGGATCCGGCTGGATTTTTTTGAAGGTGACAGCAAAAACATGGCCGGTATCAGCACGAAAACAATTTTACTGGCCATAGCTTATTCTCTGGTTCTTTTCCTTCTGCTTTCCATATTCGGCTTTTATAATACGACCCGAACCCGAAAGCTTACCTGGAAAGCCAGGACAATCTTTTTATGCGTGACCATTTCCACGCTGATTGCGACGACTGTATTTTTTGTTTTTCGCCTGATTGATTTTTCCCGCGGCGTCATTTTGGTGTTCTATCTTGTAACCATTATTTTACTGACAGGCAAGTACGCTTTTATGCGCCTGGTTCTCAGGCGTTTTCGCGGAAACGGTTACAATCTGAAACATGTGGTTGTTATCGGTACCGGTAAGCTGGCGAAGCAATACAGGGACGATATTGCGAAGGAATCTGAACTTGGTTTTCATTTGATTGGATTTGTCGGGAACCAGAATCTCCTGGGTGAGGAAGACAAGTGGCTCGGATCATTCAAGGAACTGGACAGTATTCTGTCGTCACCGGATATCAGCGAAGTCATTATTGCTCTTGAACCGGAAGAGTATTCAGGAGTCTGGCAGATTATTCCAGCATGTGAGAAAAACGGCGTCAAGTATTCTGTTATTCCTTTCTATAATGATATTATTCCTGCTAATCCGGTAATTGAAACAATCGGTCACAGTAAGCTGATCAATATGCGTACGAATCGTCTGGAAAATATGGGGTGGGCGATTCTGAAAAGAGGATTTGATTTTGTAAGCAGTTTTATAGGTATTATCCTGCTTAGCCCATTACTGATAATCATTGCCATAGGAGTAAAACTTTCAAGTCCGGGGCCGATCCTGTTCAGACAGAAGAGAGTCGGTTATATGCGCAAGGATTTTCAAATGCTGAAATTCCGCAGCATGAAGCAGAACGATGAGGCAAACATATCCTGGACTACGGATGATGATCCGAGAAGAACCAGAATCGGTTCATTTCTCCGAAAAACCAGTCTGGATGAACTCCCTCAGTTGATTAACGTGCTGAAAGGTGATATGAGTCTGGTCGGCCCCAGACCGGAACTTCCCCATTTTGTGGAGCAGTTCAAGGAGACTATTCCATATTATATGGTTAAACATCAGGTTAAACCCGGTATGACCGGTTGGGCCCAGGTCAACGGGTATCGCGGTGATACCAGCATTGAAAAAAGAATTGAGCTGGATCTTTGGTATATTGACAACTGGAGTCCGTTACTGGATATACGAATTCTTGCAAAGACAGTTTTTGGCGGCATGCTGAATCATGAAAAAATGAAAACGTAAAAGAAATGCTTTGACAGGAATAAGTTATGTGGTGTGTGAGGAGAACTGTTGATGAAACAAAAGACAAAGAAAAGGCTGATTACATATACACTGGTTGTCGTGTGGCTTGTCGGTTGCTATTTTATTGGACAGAGTATTCATTCAAATTCTGCAACGAATGATTCAAAGGGAACAGAATCGGCTTCAGTCGAAACAGGTATAAAAGAATCAGCAATCTCAATAATCAACGCTCAGCAGATCAGCACCGATGAGATCCCATGGGGTTTTACAGCAGGCGTTATTTCAGAGGAAGATGGATCAAACGCCTGGTTGTTAACACCAGGAACAGGGCTTCAGGTGGAGATAACAGAAGATGTTATCGTTCGATACGAAATTCATCCATGGATGAAGGATACCAGCGATGGCGCATCATTACGGATAGAATATAATGAAACAAATGAGACGCTGAAAGCAGAACAAGACTGGAAGAATTATTCTGTTCCACAAAGCGCCCATACTGTCCGGATTGAAGTCATGTCTACAGATAATGATGACGGCGACTGGGTAATTATCCGGTTCGATACCGCGGAAAACGGTATGACATGAGAAAAGAAAGGTGTATTTATACCGGTATCCAGTACGATTGCTGTAAATGAAATTTAATGCAAGGGACGATGTATGGATTGTGAATTCTGTTGTTCAGGAAACGGAGATCAGTAAAATGTCCATATCTGTAATAATACCAACGTTAAACGCAGAGAGACATATTGCTTCTTTGTTATCATCACTGGCGGAACAGACGATCCAGCCCTGTGAGATTCTGATTATTGATTCGTCTTCTTCCGATAATACGCTGTCAATTGCGAAGACCTATAATAACGTCCAAATTATCACAATCCAATTGTCTGAATTTAATCATGGCGGCACACGGGATCTGGGGATGAACCATACGAAAGGAGATCTTGTTCTTTTTTTGACACAGGATGCTGTTCCAGCAAGCAATACACTGATTGAGGACCTGATTGCTTCACTTTTGAACAACCCGCAGATTGCCGCAGCATATGCCCGGCAGATACCGAGGGAGGATTCTTCTCCCCGAGAGAAACTGGTTCGGACTTACAACTATCCTGAACAGAGTGTAGTTCATTCAGAAGAAGATATACCGCGGCTGGGGATCAAGACGTTTTTCTGTTCCAATGTCTGTGCGGTATACCGCCGGGATATATATGAGCGGCTTGGCGGATTTGAAAAAGACCTTTTGTCCAATGAAGATATGATGTATGCAGCAAAAGCCATCAGAAGCGGTTATCAGATTGCGTATGCGGCAGAGGCCTGTGTTGTTCATTCGCATGATTTAGCGTTTAGGGAACAATATGAGCGAAACCGTATACAGGGATATGAAATAGCAAGGCATCAGGATCTTTTGAAAGGAGTATCTTCCTCACGGGAAGGAATACAGATGCTCATGTCAGTTTCTGTAAAACTCCTGAAACAGGGAAGACTGATAAGTGTTTTCGGTTTGCTGACAGATTGTGCTGCCAGATATCTGGGAAACAGAAAAGGAAAGAAACAATTTTTAAAAACGCAATCCAGTAAATAAACCAGAAAAAATAACAGTAAGGAAGAGAACGAATGACATTACAGTCTCTTAAATACCGTACGTTGACGCCTGAAGGCAGAAAACAGACAAAGGAAGATTTCAGGATCTTTTTCCAACTGGTGGATAATGATCTGAAATCCCGGTACTCCGGCTCTGCCTTTGGCATTATCTGGGCATATATTCAGCCTTTGGTCACAATCATGGTTTTCTGGTATGTGTATCAGGTTGGATTCCGTAATGCACCGGTGGATGATGTGGAATTCATCCTGTGGTTTATTGCGGCATTTATTCCATGGACGTTCTTCAGTGACGGTACGGTTACTGCGGCAAATGTGATGTATGAATACTCATACCTTGTTAAAAAAATGCGTTTTAAGGTATGGCAGCTTCCGTTTATCAAGGTGTTTTCTTCACTGAGGATCCATGTGTTCTTTGTTGTATTCCTTACAGGCATGTATATGTTGTATGGACATGCGCCGGATTGGACCTGGTTAAATACGCTTTACTATTCCTTTTATATCTGTGTCCTGCTGGTAGGAAATGCTTTTCTTACTTCTTCATTGACGGTGTTTATCAAAGATGCAAGCCAACTGATTAATATTGTTATGCAGATTGGTTTCTGGCTGACTCCTATTTTCTGGTCGGATACCACGATGAATCCAACTGTTCTCCGAATTCTGAAGCTGAATCCGATGTATTATGCAACGACCGGATATCGATATGCCCTGATCAACCATACCTGGTTCTGGCAGAGATCACCGCTTCAGACGATTTACTATTGGGTGGCGGCAGCTGCGATCCTTGCGATTGGATCTTTGGTATACCGCCATCTGAAAGAACATTTTACCGATCTGCTATAAGGGGAATCAATTATGAACGAGTGCGTGCTGGATGTACGGAATATTGTAAAAAAATACAAACTGTATAATTCAGAAAAAGAAAGGCTGAAGGAAGCGTTTCATCCTTTTCATAAGAGTTTTCATAAAGATTTCTATGCTTTGAAAGGGATCAGTTTTAAGGTTAACAAAGGGGAAAAAGTTGGCATCATCGGATCCAACGGTGCGGGCAAGAGTACGATTCTTAAAATTCTGACCGGTGTGCTTAATCCCACGGAAGGTGAAGTTGTTACCGAAGGGCGGATCGCTGCGCTGCTCGAATTGGGCGCCGGATTCAATATGGATTATACTGGACTGGAAAACATCCGTCTCAATGGAACCCTGATGGGATGCAGCGAGGAAGAGATGGAAATCAAAACCCAGAAGATTGTTGAGTTTGCAGATATCGGGGACTTCATTTCTCAGCCGGTCAAAACATATTCCAGCGGTATGTTTGTTCGGCTTGCTTTTGCTACCCAGATTTTTTCAGATCCGGATATTTTGATTGTTGACGAAGCTCTCTCTGTGGGCGATATTCGTTTTCAACAGAAATGCTACCGGGCCATGGATGAATTGATGGAGAACAAGACAGTTTTGCTTGTAACTCACGATACAGCGGCGGTCACCCGGTTCTGTCAGCGTGTCATCTGGCTGAACCATGGCGAGCTTGTTTATGATGGTGAAGTCACGGAGGGCCTCCGGAGATATAAGGAATTTCTGATCAATCAAGCAATTGAGGAAACAAACGATTCAGAGTATCAATCCTTTGGTGAAACGCTGGAACAAAAACGAGAAGAGATCAGACTAAATCTGCCGCCTGTACCGGAAGGTATCAGCAAAAATGGAAACGGAAAAGCAGTAATTACGCATTGTGCTTTGATGAATGATGATCATGAACTGCTAGAGTTTGTTGAACCGGGGACGTGGGTGAATGTTGTTTCACGAATCGAATTCCATGAGCATACGGCACGACCTTTGTATGGCTTTACACTTTTCGATCGGTTGGGGAACGTTGTAGTCAGCCTGAACTCGGAAACAATCGACGTACAGTTGCCGCCTCAGGATGGGCAGGTGGAGTATACCTTCCGTTTCAGGATGCCGGATCTGAACCATGGTGAATACACTATGTCTGTAGCAGTGGCTAATGGTTTTCAAACAGATCATGTACAGCTGTGCTGGCTTGACGATGTACTGACATTTCGGGTGATGCAGCGGGAGTACGATCTTCCCGGTTTCCTATATCTTGATCACGGTGAAGTGAGCATTACAACACTGAAATCGTAAAACTGTTTAAGAAATGAGGCAGATTATGCGTACGGAGAAAACAGGAAAGAAATGCTTTGTTTGCGGTAAAGAGAATGGATTTGCCAAAGGAAATAATTGTGCGCATTGTGGAGCAGGGGACAATGAATCTGCCATTGCGCATCTTCTGGTAAAGTATTCCGGCGGAGAGCAGGCGGGGATTTCTGAAAGCACAGATCAATTGAAATACAGAAGAATCCTGGCAATTGACGCGTCAAAGGCTCTGCAGGATGCTTTAGTAAACTGCGAACTTTTTACTTCTGTTTCCCGAGAGGACGTGAAAAGCGTAACAGGAGCCAGAGATGGTCTTGGCTTTGAACGAATTCTTGCTTTCAGTGATATTGACGATAATACTGCAGTATTGCTCAATAAACTGCTTACCCCGGATGGAATTGTAATTGTCAGTCAGGCCGCTGCTTCAGGAGAGGGCTTTGGCAATGCAAATGGGTGGCAGGTAAATGATCAGGCATATACTGTGTATCATAAGAAAGTGGATACCAAGGTTGATTTCAGTGGGGAGCGTTTTATACCGGGCATTGAAGATCAGAAGCTGGAATCTGAACATCTTCAGCGCTATCTGAGTACACGGAACCTGGTCAAGGGACTGGATGTACTGGACATTGCCTGCGGAGAAGGATATGGATCTGCGCTGCTGGCAGAAACAGCCAAGAGTGTTATTGGTATGGATATTGATCAGGAAACGGTTGATCGTGCCAATGAAAAATACAGTAAAACAAATCTGGTCTTTCAGCAGGGAGATGCGGCAAACATTCCCCTGAAGGATCACAGTGTTGATGCGATTGTTTCTTTTGAAACGATTGAACATATTGATGAGACATTGCAGAACCAGTTCCTGCAGGAGATTGACCGGGTATTGAAACAGGACGGCCTGCTGATTATGTCTACTCCCAATAAGGCTGTTTATTCAGACCGGTATCATTATTTTAATGAATACCATATTCATGAGTTTTATCATGATGAATTCCAGGAGTTTCTGAAACGGTATTTTTCTTATGTACACATTTATCAACAGTCTTTCCAGGTTGTATCTCTCCTGAGCTCCTGCAACAGCCAGACCAAAGAAGCAGACTGGTACGGAGGCGCTGTTGATGAAACAGAGGCAAAGTACTATATTGCTGTTGCGTCAAAGAAAGAAATCAAGCTTCCCGGCATGGCTTCTTTGTTTGTCCAGCAATCCGGAGAAAATGAAGCCAATATTCAGCGAATCATAACTTTGCAGAATGAGGAGACGCTTCGGAATATACATATTCAGGAGCTTGACAGTGAACTGGAACAACGCGGGAAACGTATTCAGACTCTACAGGAAGAGCATGCGGAACGAGATGCGCACATCAAGGAGCTTGACAGTGAACTGGAGCTGCGAGGAGAGCGCATCCGGGTTTTGCAGGAAGAGCATGAAGAACGGGGGGCTCATATTCAGCGGTTGGATGAGGAATTAACCGAAAAAGGGAAACTGATACGGGAGCTACAGATGGAAGAAGAAAAACGCAATGAGCACATTCAGAAGCAGGATAAAGAAATAGAGGCATTAACTGAATCATATAACACAGTGTCAGCTGAACGTGATTACATGGAAGAACAGCGGAATACACTTGCCAAGGAACGGGATGAGCTGAAGGAATATTATCAGCAATTGACAAAAGAATGTGAAGAACAGAAGCAGACGATTGTAAACAAAGAAGCACATATTCAGCTGCTTCTTGAGAGTGATCGGGAACTTCAGAGAATTCACCATTCCCGCTCGTGGAAACTGCTCACGAAATGGTGGAAATTCCGGGATTTCGTTGTGCCTCCGAACAGCAAAAGACGCCTACTGCTGAAGCTTGTCAAGAAGTTTATCTGCCATCCAATCTGGTGTCTGAAACGGGTAGATATAGATCATATCAAAAAGTTTTCAGCAGGCATAAAGAGCGGCAGTATAGCTTCCACAAGTGCGCGTCTTGATAATTATCTTGGCGGAGGGACAACAACCGCAGAGCGTCCGGATCAGTTCCCGCTGATTGAATATGAACGGATAGAAGATGTTCCGCATCTTCATGTGCCGACTTCATCGCATCCGACAGTTTCTATTGTTATTCCTGTTTACAACCAGTTTGCCTATACTTATACCTGCTTAAAATCAATAGCAAAAAACAGCGGCAATGTTGCCTATGAAGTGATTATTGCAGATGATTGCTCCACGGATCTTACTGTTCATCTGAAAAAGGCAGTTACCGGTGTCAAAATTGTCAGGAATAAAAAGAATCTTCGTTTCCTGCTGAACTGCAACAATGCTGCCAAAGAAGCCAAGGGTAAATATATTCTTTTCCTGAATAATGACACCCAGGTTATGGAAAACTGGCTGCAGCCACTGATCACATTAATTGAATCCAAAGATGATATCGGTATGGTCGGCAGCAAACTCATTTATCCGGACGGACGTCTGCAGGAAGCCGGCGGAATTGTCTGGAAAGATGCTAGCGCGTGGAATTATGGACATCTGGACGATCCTACCAAACCGGAGTATAATTACGTCAAAGAAGCAGATTATATTTCAGGTGCGGCCATCATGATCCGGGCAGATTTATGGAAGCAGCTTGGCGGTTTTGATGAACGGTTCGCACCGGCATATTTTGAAGATACCGATCTGGCCTTCATGACTCGCAAAGCCGGATTCAGGGTAATGTTCCAGCCTCTGTCTGTTGTTGTTCATTTTGAAGGCATTTCAAATGGAACAGATACCAACTCCGGGCAGAAGGCTTATCAGATAGAAAACCAGAAAAAATTCTATGAAAAGTGGAAAGATGTTCTTGAGCAGGAACAGGATCCCAATGGACAGAATGTATTCAAGGCCAAAGATCGCAGCCAGCGAAAAAAACATATTCTGGTAGTGGATCACTATGTACCGCATTATGACAAGGATGCCGGCGGCAGGTGTACTTATATGTATTTGCAGCTGTTTGTGAAGATGGGCTTCAAAGTAACATTTATAGGGGATAATTTCTTCCGTCATGAGCCTTATACGACGGAACTGAATCAGATGGGCATCGAAGTTCTGTATGGCAATTACTATTATGCCAATTGGCAGAACTGGCTGAAAGAAAACGGGAAAGCGTTCGATTATATCTATCTGCAGAGGCCTCATATTTCCATTAAGTATATTGATCTGGTGAAGCAGTATTCTGATGCGAAAGTGATCTATTTTGCACATGATCTGCATCATATTCGCGAAAAGCGGGAGTATGAGATTACCGGGGATCCGAAGCTGCTGCAATCAGCAGAAGAATGGAAAAAAACGGAATATAAACTGTTCGGGGATGCTGATGTAGGGCATGTGGTCGGTTCATATGAACAGGGTATTATGCAGGAAGCTTTCCCGGATAAACCTATACGCAATATCCCTCTGTATCTTTATGAAAAGCTGCCGGAAAATATTGGAAAAGATTTCTCGAAAAGAAAAGATCTGTTGTATGTTGGCGGGTTTAATCATCACCCGAATGTTGATGCTGTTGTCTGGTTTGCTCACGAAGTGTTCCCTAAAGTGCTCGAGAAGTATCCTGATATGATCTGGCATCTGGTGGGAGGACATTTAACAAAAGAAGTAGAGGAACTGGCAAGCGATCACATTATCATCCATGGTTTTATCTCAGATGAAGAACTGGAAAATATGTATCGTACCTGCAGAATGGCTGTTGTTCCGTTACGTTATGGCGCCGGTGTAAAAGGAAAGGTAATTGAAGCAAACTATTATCAGATACCCCTTGTAACAACACCAATCGGAGCAGAAGGAATCAGTCTGGAAGAAAATTCCATGGTGATTGAAGAAGACGCAGACAGAATGGCAGAAATGATATGTTCACTATATGACAATCAGGCAAAGCTGAAAGAGTTGTCTGATAATTGTGAGAAGCTGATCAGAAATCATTATATGCTGGATGAAGCGGAGAGAATTATCAGAATGGATTTTCAGCCGTAATGATGTGGACAAGTATTTCTGATACAATGCAGACAGTTAATATCATTGTTTTAACATATCCATAAGATTGAGAACAAATACGGATTCACTAGTAGTGACATTTACAGAAAGGCAGAGAGACGGACATGACCAAACAAAGGTGTTTAACAAGGCTTAAACGGAGTATTCTTCCGGTTTTTTGTCTGGTTTTTACCATGCTGGGTTACGGGCCGACCGAATTATATCTGTCCAATATGGGCAGTGAGGAATTCTGGTTTTCATTCAATGAAATATTACTGCCTTTTGCGGTATTAATTGTTGCTTCTCTGATAATCATTCTGGGACTGTTGATGGTTCTTCCTACAAAAGGATACCATGTTGTCATGGCGATTATTATAGCAGTCAGTGCATTGCTGTTGCTGCAGGCACTTTTCCTTCCGAATGATTATGGTTCCCTGAATGGAGAGGTGATCGATTGGAGCCAGTATTCAGGTCGGCTGGTTTATAATACGGCCATTTGGATTGTTGTGATTGTGGGAGCGGTATTCTGGGCTTTTCGGAATTGGCAAAGTTTCCGGAAAGTAATGCAGTTTACAGCTGTGATTCTATTAGTGCTTCAGACAGCGATTCTGGTTACAGCAGGAATCACTCATCCCGAAGATCATGGAGAAGCGGCAGCGAAAGAAGTATATTTGACAACAGAGGATCTCTATACAGTTTCTTCAGATCGGAATACGATTGTTTTTATTCTGGATGCATTTGATTCACAGTTGATGTGTGATTTGATAGAAGAGCACCCTGAAGAGATTAAGTCATCGTTTGAGGATTTTACCTTCTATCATAATACCAATGGTGGAGCGACACGAACTAAATTTGCCATTCCATATATTTTGACCGGGAAGACGAATGATAACGGTGGATCATATATGAATTACCTGGCGGAAAGCTTTCAAAAAGCTCCGCTTTTTCAGGAACTGAGGAAGGGCCATTATCATTCCGGGATATATACAGAATATGGATATGTAGACTGTAGTCAGACGGAGGCAATTGACAATCTTTCGTCTGGTGGACAGATGAAGGCTGTTTCGCAATGGGGACTTTGCCAGAGCTTGATGAAGATGGTGTTGTTTAAGCAAGCTGCACATATTCTTAAGCCGGTATTCTGGATGTATAGCTTTGAATTGGCTCAATGGCGCGGGGGAAATGGAAACACCGAAGCGGTTCCGTACAAATTGAACGATATTCAATTTTACCAGCATCTTCAGACAGAAGGTATATCAGCTGAAAAAAAAGAGCCCGTGTTCCGTTTTGTTCATATGATGGGAGCGCATGGCCCTTATACCATGAATGAAGATATACAGAAGATTCCGCACGAGCAAGGGAGCATCAAGCAGCAAGGGCTTGGGTCGCTCCGTATAATTGCTGAATATATCAAGCAACTTAAAATGCTTGATGTATATGACAGAACAAATATTTTTGTCTTGGCTGATCACGGAAATAGAGAATATGTTCATCCGAGCTATGAGCAAAATCCTCTGCTTATGGTTCGAGAGGCTGGAAAGTCAAAACCATTTTCCATATCTGAAATCAGGCTAAGTTTTCAAGATCTTTCAGCTATGTTGGCAGAGTCGCTGAAGTCTGTGCCAAATATTGAAGAGAAATATCAAACCGAAGGTACCCGGTACTTCTATGTTGGAAGCACAACTAACAATGGATATACCATCACAGAATATGCATCTGAAGGAAACGCATATGATACAGATAGTTATTACTTGACTGGAAAAGTGTATTCTCCAGCAGAGGAAAACAGTACCGATTACAAATTGGGAGAGGAAATTCTGTTTGGAGATAGGTATGGTGCTCCTGCACAAAGATACATGATCAATGGTTTTTCATATATTGACCCAGACTATGTTTGGTCTAGCGAAAAAGAAGTCGAGTTTGGTTTTAAACTGGGCGATATTAAAGACAATCTGCTGTTGACCATAGAATACCATGCAGTGATGAATGGCTTTCAGCGGTGTTATTTGTATGCAGATGATCAAATGATTGGAAGCTTTTCCACAACGAAAGCAGATGTAAGGAAATTCATTATTCCTGGGGAGTGCGTTAAAGAAGGAATGCTGAACATTCGAATGGATCTGCCGGATTGCTATAATCCTGTGACCCATGGTACCGGGGTAGATAACCGGAATCTGGGTTTGGGTTTTTATAGTATACAGATTGACAGCACCGATGAAGTTTATGAGCCAGAGAAACAGTTGACGATCCATAAGTATGATTTGGGTCAAGAGATTGTTTTCGGGAAAGACGGAAACATGTCCGATTATGCAATCGGTGGGATCAGTGAAGATCATTGGACATCAGGGAAAAAAGCATGGATCCAGTTAGAAGAAGTATCTGCTGATACGGCTCTTACGCTTATAATGGAATACAATACATATAAAGATCAGCAGCATGTAATTATTTGTGCGAATGGGGAGCAGATAGCAGATTATACTGCTGTTGGAAGCGAACAAAAAGAGATGGTTATTCCGCAAGCACTGTTGAAGAATGGGTCGCTGACGCTGGAAATCAATCTGCCGGATGCTAGAAAGCCAGATAATGGGGATCAGCGTGAATTGGGATTATGGATGCGACGGATCGTGTTGAGGAAAGCAGAGGAAAAGAAGGAGTAAGGATCCTATACTTTTGCTCATAAAGATAATAAATACCTGGAGGGGAAGACAGTGCAAGCGGTTGTTTCGGCTATCGGATCAGTGTTTGGTTCTATTATGGGGTTGTGTTATTCACTAGTTCAGAATTACGGACTGGCCATTATTCTCTTTACAATCCTTAGCAAGGTTGTATTGTTGCCCGTTAGTCTGTGGACACACAGAAATGGGTTGAAAGTTGTGAAAATGCAGCCGGAGATCAATAGACTGAAGGTCGAGTATTACGGAGACAAAGACACTATCGCCGAGAAACAGGCTGAGCTGTATAAACGGGTAAAGTATAATCCATTGGCAAGTTTGCTTCCGCTTGCTATTCAGATTATTATCCTGATGGGCGTGATTGAGGTAATCTACCATCCGCTGACTTATCTTCTGCATATGGATACGGAGTGTGTAAACGCCTACCTTTCCGCTGCAAAGGATCTTTTCGGAGTCGATCCGTCTTCCAACCCTGCACAGCTGAGATTGTTAGGGCTGATTATGCAAGGAAACGGCGCAACGCTCGCTTCTGCTGTGCCGGATGTATGGAAAGCCAGCCTCTCTACACTCGAAAGTTTTGATCTTCATTTTCTGGGCGTGAATCTGACCTGGATTGCCTCGGAAATGAGCTTGGTTTATCTGCTGATTCCAGTGGCTGCCGGTGCCAGTTCCTTGATCCTGGCTCTTGCACAGAACCGCCTGAATCCGCTCCAACGGGAACAGAATACTGGCACACAATGGGGAACATTAGCGTTCTCGGTAGGACTTTCCCTGTATTTGGGGTATTTTGTGCCGGCTGGTGTCGCATTGTATTGGGTTGCAGGGAACCTGCTGGCTATCGTGCTGCAGATTGTGCTGAATCATTTGATCGATCCGCGCAAGGTGGTAGACTATAAAGCGCTGGAAGAATCCAGAAAAGAACTGGATGAGTTGCAGAACCTGGGAAAGGATCAGGATCCAAAGGAAGCAAAGATTCTGAGAAAACGGGAAAAAGAGGATTATAAAAGATTTTTTTCCGTTGTGAACAAACATCTGGTATTCTATTCAGAGAGCAACGGCTTCTATAAATATTTCAAAGGATATATCGAATATATCCTGAAAAACACAACTTTGACAATCCATTATGTCACCAGTGATCCCAAGGATCAGATCTTTGAGATGGAAAAGACACAGCCGCAGATTCGGGCATATTATATCGGAGAAAACAAATTGATTACTCTGATGATGAAGATGGACGCGGATGTAGTGTGCATGACTATGCCGGATCTCCAGAACTTCCATATTAAGCGTAGTTATATCAGGGATGATATCGAATATATCTTTATCCAGCATGGCGTGGGTAGCAACAATATGGGAATGCGCCGGGGATGTACGGATCATTTTGATACGGTATTCTGCTGTGGTCCTCATCAGAAGGCTGAAGAGGAACAGATCAGTGAATTGTATCAGCTGAAAAAGCGTGAGCTGGTCGAGGTGGGTTATCCATTAATTGATCAGATGCGGGAAGCATATCAGGAAGAAGAACACAACCCCGGCAATCCTCCCCGGATTCTGATTGCTCCTTCCTGGCAGAAAGACAACATCGTGGACAGTTGTCTGGAATCGTTGCTGGATGAGTTAAAGAAAACGGATTATCAGATCATTGTCCGGCCTCATCCACAGGAGGTGCGCCTGAAAAAGCAGTATATGGATATGCTGAAAACCAAATATGAAGCCGATGGAATTGAGATCCAGACGGATTTCTCTTCCAACAATCCGTTGCTGACTGCGGATATTCTGATCACAGATTGGTCAGGAATCAGTTGGGAATACGCCTTTACTACGCTGAAACCGATTCTGTTTATCAATACGCCCATGAAAGTTATGAATCCAGAGTATCAGAAGATTCAGGAGGTTCCGCTGAACATTCAGCTTCGGGATAAGCTCGGGAAAAATCTTAATACAGATGAAATAGAGAAAGCCGGGGAGACGATTGATTATCTGTTGAAGCATAAGGATGAATATAAAATCCAAATTGACAAACTTGCACATACATATTTATATAATATGGGGCATGCCGCTGAAACCGGCGGAGCATATATAGTGTCTACAATTATAAAAAAGATTGAAGAAAAAGGAGGAACAGAAAGATGAAAAATCGGATTATGAAGGTTCTGGTAGCAGGGTTCGCGGGAGTGTGTGCAATGTTCATGTTCGGGTTGAATGGAAAAGCATATATTGATCCTTCCGTTACATCATATATTATTCAAGCTGTAGCGGGTATTATTATTGCTGTAGCTGCCGTAATCGGTATCTATTTCCGCAAGATCAAGAAGAAAGTGAACACGAAACTGGGTATTGATGAGAACCGGAACAAAGAAGTGGAATCCAATGAGATTCTGAAAAAACAACAGGATGACGATTGATTTTGAGCTATAAGCCGGGAAACAGACAAAACCATGCGGAGAAAAACTAAAGGCAGTATTGGTGAAAAAAGCCGGAAGATATTACCGGCCTTCTTCATGATCCTTGTTGCAGGAATCTGTTCTTGTTTTTTCTATCAGCTTATGCTGATTCAGGGAGAATCAATGGAACCGTCCTATCATAATATGCAGCTTGTGGTTCTAAACAAGATAGATCGACTGTATCAGTTGGGCGATGTAATTGCTTTTCAATGCAAAGAGTTAAACTCCGTACTTGTGAAACGGATTGTTGCCGGTGAAGGAGATACTGCATATATTCGGAATGGCACGCTATACGTTAATGGTGTAGAAAGTTTGTTTTATCCACCTGAAGCATTTTTATATTCTGGATTGTTGGAAGAACCCATTCAACTGGGAAAGGGCGAATACCTGGTGATAGGTGACAATCTTTCGGAAAGCAGAGACAGTCGCTATCCGGAAGTTGGCGTTGTGAAAACCGGTACGATTATCGGAAAAATATGCAGATAAACGGAAAGGGAGAACGATATGCAGGCAATCATTCTTGCGGCAGGGATGGGGAAAAGACTTAAGGAACTGACTCAAAACAATACAAAATGTATGGTCAAGGTAAATGGGGTTACGCTGATTGACCGGATGCTCCATCAAATTGAAAAAAAGGAGCTTTCCCGGATTATCATTGTTGTTGGCTATGAAGGACAGAAACTGATAGATTATATCGGCACGCTTGGAATTCAGACACCGATTGAATTCATCGAAAATCCCGTGTATGACAGAACCAATAATATATATTCCCTGGCCCTTGCAAAGGAATGGTTGGTACAGGAAGACACTCTGCTTTTCGAATCTGACTTGATTTTCGAAGATGCTATACTGGATGCCATTTTATCCGATCCCCGGGAAACACTTGCACTTGTGGATAAATATGAATCCTGGATGGATGGTACCTGCGTCAAATTAGGAGACGATGACAGTATAGAAGCGTTTGTTCCTGGAAAACAATTCAAATTCAGTGAAATCCGGGATTATTACAAGACTGTCAACATATACAAATTCAGCCGTCACTTTTCCGAAACGCATTATGTGCCTTTCTTGGATGCATATCAGTCCGCATTAGGCAAAAATGAATATTACGAGCAGGTTCTGCGTGTTATTACCATGCTTGATGAGCCTGAAATCAAGGCTAAGAGACTTGAGGGTCAACGTTGGTATGAAATAGATGATATTCAGGATCTGGATATTGCAGAATCTATTTTCACACCAGATGAAGATGAACGTGTCAGACTTCTTCAAGGACGTTACGGGGGATACTGGAGATATCCAAAGCTTCTTGATTTCTGTTATCTTGTAAATCCTTATTTTCCTCCGGAAAAGATGAAGGATGAGCTCAGAGCAAATTTTGACACACTGCTCACAGAATATCCCAGCGGAATGCGTGTAAACAGCCTGCTGGCAGCCAAGAATTTCAGTATTCATCAGGAGAATATCCTTGTTGGCAATGGCGCCGCGGAACTGATTAAGAGTTTGATGAGTTATTTAAAGGGTACTGTTGGATTTATCAGACCTACTTTTGATGAATATCCTAATCGCTATGACCGGAGTAATTCGGTGGACTTTACTCCGGATAACAGAGATTATTCCTATACTGCAGAAGATTTGATCAACTATTTTAATCAGCACAAGGTGGACAATCTGATTGTGGTTAATCCGGACAATCCCAGCGGTAACTACATTCCCAAAGCTGGTTTGCTGAAGCTGATTGAATGGAGTAAGAAAGAGAGTATATGTCTGGTTATTGATGAGTCATTTGTTGATTTTGCGGATGAGCCGGACAATACTATTATTGATCAAAGCATTTTATCCAAGAATCCTCATCTCTTTGTGATGAAGAGCATTTCCAAATCTTATGGTGTTCCCGGACTTCGGCTTGGTGTACTGGCATCCGGCAATGCGGAAACCATTGCGAAAATGAAAAAAGATGTTGCTATATGGAATATTAATTCCTTCGGGGAATTCTATATGCAGATTGAAGAGAAGTATAAGAAAGATTATGCGGCAGCGCTTGTAAAGATCAGAGCAGAACGAGCAAGATTCCAGACTGAACTTGGAAAAATAAAGGGGGTTAGAGTTGTTCCGTCACAGGCGAATTTTGTCATGGTGGAGTTAAATGAGGATATTCATCCAAAGGAACTATTGAAGAGATTATTGATAAAACATAATCTCCTTATAAAGGAACTGACAACGAAAACAAATGGCAGAAACTATTTAAGACTTGCAGTTAGAAATACAGAAGACAATGATACACTCATCAGGGCTATGAAAGCAGAATTGGAAGGGACAATATGAAAATAATCAGTTTTGATGATGTTAAATCTCTGAATATCTCGCCTACCGATTGTTATCGATGGGTAGAGGATATGATTAAAAACAAAAAAACAGCACAACTACCGGCTAAAACGCATATGAATATGCCGGGTAATGTTTTCTGTAATGTAATGCCATGCATTGTTGCACAATCCAAAGATTCTTTTGTTGGAGGAGTAAAAGTCGTAACAAGATATCCAAATAGAAAGCCATCATTAGATAGTAAAATTCTGTTGTTCAATGCCGATTCGGGCGAGTTTCTTGCGTTAATGGATGGCAATTGGATAACTGCTATGAGGACAGGTGCTGTTGCTGCACATTCAGTAATTCATTTTGCAAAGAAAAACTGGAATACTATTGGTTTAATTGGTTTAGGGAATGTTGCACGCAGTAGTATGCTGATTTTGGCTTCCATGTGTGATAAACCTATAAAGGTAAAATTACTGCGTTATAAAGACCAGGCAGAAGAGTTTCAGAAGAGGTTTTTAAGGTATTCGAATATTGATTTTATTATTGTAGATACTGTTGAAGAATGCATTAAAGATTCCGATGTGATTCTTTCCTGTGCAACATATTTTGAAGATGATATAGCACAAGATTCATGGTTTGATGAAGGTGTTTTAGTTGTTCCGGTTCATACTCGTGGGTTTACGAATTGTGATTTGTTTTTTGATAAAGTATATGCAGATGATACGGGACATGTTGATCATTTTAAGAATTTTGACAAGTTTCGCTATTATGCAGAGGTTAGTGATGTTGTAAATGAGAAAGCGATAGGAAGAGAAAACGATAAAGAAAGAATTCTTGCATATAATATCGGATTATCTATTCATGACATTTACTATGCTGCACATATATATGATATGATAAAAGCCAAACCGGATGTATTTAGTATGCTTTCAGATGCAGATATGTGTGATCCAACAGAGAAATTTTGGGTTTAATGAATCTTGTGGCGCATAGTAAGTGAGTTGTTGACTGATTTCCATCATAAGATGAAAGGATTTGTTGTGAAAGGATAAGAGGCGTTCGGATTGATTCGGATTCAAATGACAAGTATTATATTGTGTTTTTTCATTCGGGCTGAAGGTGAGCCAATAGAGATTGACAGGTTTATGAAAACGAAAACAACCTATATTATTCAGACAATGGAATAGTATCAGAGAATTGCGATTGAGCATGAAGGATTTCACCATAAAGATTGTATTGTAACAGACCGGTAAAGCTTCATAAAGTTATACTGGCAACAGACAATGAGTAGGAAAATGAAAGATGGAAAGAATAGAATTTGAGGTACTGAGTGCTTGCGCCGAGGGAATCGATTTTACTCTGCAGAAAGAAAATCTTCATTATTCTGAAAGCGATGTGCAACAGACAAAAATAAACCTGGAACGAAAAGAATTGCTAAATGGAGACACTGTTACAGAGCAAGGATTGAAGGAGCTTGAACCCTACCGGGTAAAGCGAGTTGTGTTTCTTGCGGCAGGCTTTGGTTCGAGAATGGTTCCTATCACAATAAATACACCGAAGCCGATGGTTCGAGTCAACGGAAAACGGATTATCGAAACATTGATTGATGCGGCAATTGGCGCCGGAATCAGTGATATATACATTGTTCGCGGATATCTGGGAGAACAGTTTGAACTGCTGCAAAGAAAGTATCCGAATATCCGGCTTGTTGATAATCCGGACTATGATGGTACGGGCACGATCTCATCATTCTATTATGCAAAGGAACTGCTGGAGAATGCATATGTGATGGAATCGGATCTTGTCCTTAAAAATCCGAAGATCATACGGCGCTACCATTACTGTTCAGACTTTATGGGTACCAGGGTGGATGGGACGGACGATTGGTATTTTCGGACGGAAGATAATGGTCATATCACCGAGATCGGGGTGGGAGGATCAGGAAAAAACTGTTATAAACTGATTGGCATTTCCTATTGGAATAAGGAAGACGGGAGAAGACTGGCGGATGATATCCGGACAGCGTATGAAAGCCCGGAAGGTCGCAATTTACCTATGTCGTTTATTCCTTTTCGTGTGTTCCGGGACCAATACAGGGTTCAAATTATGCCCTGCAGAGAATCGGATATTATTGAGATCGACTCGTTCGAGGAACTGCAGGTGTATGATAAAGCATACCAAATCCATTCATCAAAATGAGAAAGAGAGGAAGAGAAGAGCATGAAGACCCTGACAAGAACGGTTGCCCTGGTAATGATTCTTTTGTTTGTGTTGACAGCTGCCGCATGTGCGGAGGGATGGAACGGAACCATCACGATAGTTCAGTCCTCTGATGTGATTGGTTTTGATCCGACTGCATCAACGGATACCAACAACAAAAACGTCCTGAAGAACATGGTTTCACGACTGTACGAAACAGACGATTATTTCAATCCCGTTCCTGTTCTAGCGCAATCCTATACTCAGGTGGATGATTACACCTGGGAATTTAAAATTGCGCAGGGTGTTCAGTTTCATGATGGTTCGATTCTGAAAGTAGAAGACGTGATCTACAGTCTCGAACGTGCGAAAGAAAAATCCTCTTCCGGGAAGACACTGCTCGGACCTGTCGAAAAGTTTGAAAAGATAGATGATGAAACCCTCCGTATAACTACGTCAACGGTTTACGGATCCCTGCTGACCGCTCTTTCTAACTCTGCTTGCACGATTCTTTCACAGGCATGGATTGAAAAAGCTGAAGCAGGAGAGTGTGACTGGGATGAAGTAATCAAGAATGGCGCAACAGGCCGATATATTCTCGGAAACCGGGATATCGGAAACCAGTGTGTGTTGCTGAAAAATGACAATTATTTTGATCCGGATGACGCAGCACAGAATGACAAACTGATTTTCCGTATCATACCCGAGGCAACCACCCGTACTATTATGGTACAGACCGGAGAGGCCGATGTGAATGTTAATTTCGACACGGCTGCGATGGCAGATTGCTTGATTGACCCGAATGTCGAAGTTTTGGAACATGAATCCTCCACAATTTACTATATTGCCCTGAACTGTGAGAAAGGACCTTTCACCAACAAACAGCTCAGGCAGGCAGTGGCATGGGCGATTAATCGCTCTGACTGTCTGGAAGTTGGCTACAATGGTTACGGAAAAGTCTGGTCCAATGTCTGGGCACCAACGGTTTATGGCGCAAAAGATGATCCTTATACTTACGACATGGAAAAAGCTGCTGCGCTGGTTACGGCTTCAGGATATGCAGGACAAGAAATCAAGGCTTGTGTAAAGACTGACGCGGAAGAACGGATTGCACAGGTGGTGCAGGCATATCTCGGAATGGTGGGCATTAACATGAGTTATACCCGGATAGACAACACTATTCTGACTGAAGTAATGAGTAATAATGAATACGATATGGCGTTTGACTATACTGCATTCTATAATGATCCTGAGCTGTTTGTCGGTCGCCAGTTCCAGGCATCCGGTATCGGCGCGAAGAACTATGCTCATTACACCAACAGTACGGTGGATGAACTGATGGAAAAAGCAAAGGCAACACTGAATGAAGAGGAACGAGCAGAGATCTATCATCAGATCAATACGATTCTTTGTGATGATTGTCCCTGGATTGGAATGTTCAACAGTAATCTTTATGCGTTGGCGAGAACCGGTATTATTGGTGTGAACATAAACGTAGAAACGACTTACTGGTATAATACAATCCGTTATGAAAAATAATGCGTAAAGCATACACGTCCCGGGATTGTCCGTAATCGAATGATCCCGGGGCTGTTTGTTTGAGGATACCGCGATGTTACGATATTCATTCAAGAGAATTGTGTATATGATTCCGGTTACGGTAGCAGTAATTTTTATCGTGTATCTGATCATGTATCTGACGCCTGGTGATCCGGTGGCACTGTTGTTGGGAGGAGATGCAACACCGGAGTTGATTGTGGAAACACGTGCAGAACTGGGAATCAGTGATCCTTTTTTTGTTCAGTTCGGGCGATACCTGTGGAATCTGGTTCATGGGAATTTTGGTATGTCCTGGTATACCGGCAATCCGGTTTCTGAACGATTGTTTGCAGCAGTTCCCTATACAGCCAAGTTAAGTCTCGGCGCAATGATGGTGGCGCTTGTAATTTCCATTCCTTTCGGGGTAATTGCCGCAGTACGCAGAAACACTATAGTGGATTACCTTATCAGTGTGTTTGCGATGATTGGTGTATCTGCTCCGACCTTTTGGGTAGGCACCATGCTGATTCTGTTGTTCGCACTTGAATGGAGGTCACTGCCATCTGCTTTTGACGGTACGTGGAAGAGCTACATCCTTCCGACTGCTACGCAGGGGTTTTATCTATTGGCCAGTATTGTCAGAACCCAACGATCTTCGATGCTGGAGGTTCTAAGCTCAGATTATATACGGACTGCGCGGGCAAAGGGCGTGAGCCATTTCAGTGCAACCTATAAACATGCACTTAGAAACGCAGTACTTCCGTCCATTACGGTAGCCGGACTGGATTTCAGCATGTTAGTCGGAGGATCTGTTGCAATCGAAACGGTTTTTGCTATTCCTGGCGTTGGTCGATTAATGATCGACAGTATAAAACTGCATGATACTCCTACGGTAATAGGATGTATCGTTTTTGTATCTGTGATGGTCAGTATCATCAATCTTCTGGTGGATTTGCTGTATGGATTCATTGATCCGAGAATAAAAGCTCAGTATCTGAAGGGAAATAATCATGGCAAGGGAAAGAATCAGAAAGAAGAAGGAAAGCCAGGCCAGGCAGATATGGAGACGGTTTCGTAAAAACCGGATTGCGATGGCCGCATTGGTTGTGCTGACAATTATTGTGTTATTGGCCTGTCTGGCGGATCTTATCTGGAATTATGAAAAGGATGCCTGTCAGATCAATGTGCCGGCTCGGCTTCAGAAACCGTCTGCTGAACACTGGCTTGGAACGGACGAAATGGGCCGGGATATGCTTTGCCGGATAGTGTACGGTGCAAGGGCTTCATTGATCGTCGGACTTGCAGCCACTACTTTTGCCCTTCTTGTTGGAGGGGTTCTCGGGGCTGTTTGCGGGTATTATGGTGGAAAACTGGATAATATAATCATGCGTTGTACAGATGTTCTGCTGGCAATTCCGGGATTGCTTCTGGCAATAGCTATCATGAGTGCGTTCAAACCAAACATCTTCTATATTAGCCTGGCGTTGGGAATATCTTACATTTCCAAGTTTACCCGCATTGTTCGCTCCGCAGTACTGACTGTGCGGGAACAGGAATATATCGAAGCGGCTAAAGCCATTGGCGCAAAAGATCATACGATTATTCTGAAGCATCTGCTGATGAACTGTATGGCTCCAATTTTTGTTCAGTATGCACTGGCCATTGGAAGTCGTATATTGTCGGTTTCCACGCTGAGTTATATAGGCATGGGCATACAGGCACCTACACCGGACTGGGGGAATATGTTATCCGGGGCACGGGCGTATATCCGTGGAAATGCCTATCTTGTGCTTGGTCCCGGTATAGCTTTACTATTAACAATCAGCGCTTTTAATCTGATAGGTGACGGACTGAGAGACGCGATGGATCCAAGGCTCAAGAAATAGTAAATTAACAGGAGAGTGAAAATGAGCCGATATAATAATCTGATGCTGGAAATCAGAGGATTGGTTGTTGAGTACCGGACAGAAGATGAAACAGTTCAGGCAGTCAACGATATTAATCTCTGGATCGAAAAAGGCAAATCTCTCGGACTGGTTGGAGAAACCGGTGCGGGAAAAACGACAGCAGCGCTATCTATCCTTAATCTTCTTCCGGAGACTACTGGGGTGATTGTGGATGGGACTATTACGCTGGATGGAGAAGCGATTATCCGAAAAAACAGAGACGGAAAAAGTGTCTCGGCGATGACGGATTCTGATATGCAGAAAATCCGTGGCGACAAGGTTGCAATGATATTTCAGGATCCGATGACAGCGCTGAATCCGATTTTTACTGTTGGGTATCAAATCGCAGAAGCTGTGAAGCTGCATCAGAAATGCAGTAATAAACAAGCAGAGAAAAAAGCAGAAGAAATGTTGGAACTGGTTGGCATTCCAGCTAGCCGGAAGGATGAATATCCACATCAGTTTTCCGGTGGCATGAAACAGCGTGTTGTAATAGCTATGGCACTTGCATGCAATCCGGTACTCTTGATAGCTGATGAACCGACAACAGCACTGGACGTGACTGTACAGGCACAGGTTCTTGAAATGATCAAAGGACTGAGCGAAAAGCTGGGGACATCCGTATTGATGATTACCCATGATCTGGGAATCATTGCAGAGATGTGCGACGAAGTATCTGTGATGTATGCGGGAGCTATTGTGGAACATGGAACCCTAGAGGATGTGTTTGACCGAACGAGACACCCATATACCCGCGGCCTATTCAATTCTCTTCCCAACATCCAGAACAGAACGGCAAGGCTTAAACCGATCCGAGGCTTGATGCCAGACCCTTCCAATCTTCCCATGGGCTGTGCGTTTGCGGATCGATGCGATTATGCGACTGAGAAATGCAGAGGCGAAAAACCCAGGAAACAATGGCTAACGGATTCGCATTTTGTTGCCTGTCATTTATATGAAGACGGAAGAGATGAGGACAGGCTGTAAGGGGAAATGTATGATGATCCATAGGGATATATTACTGGACGTACAGCATCTGACAAAATATTTCAGCACTTCAAACGGAATGCTTCATGCAGTGGATGATGTATCGTTTCAGATTGAACGTGGAAAAACTCTGGGAATTGTAGGAGAATCCGGTTGCGGAAAGTCCACTATTGGACGGACGATTCTGCGACTGCTTGAGCCGACAGCTGGAACGGTGATCTTTGACGGTGTCGATTTGGCTACGCTCAGCAAAAAAGAACTTCGAGAAACCCGTCAGAAAATGCAGATAATCTTTCAGGATCCGTTTTCATCCCTGGATCCCAGAATGACAGTTAGCCAGACGATTGCAGAGCCTTTGAAACTGCATGGTATTATCAAGGATAAGAAAGACCGCGAAAAACGGGTTTTGGAGTTGATGGATACTGTTGGTCTGGCAGAGCGGCTTTATGATACTTATCCGCATGAACTGGACGGTGGACGCAGACAACGGATTGGTATAGCTCGGGCGTTGGCGATGAAACCGAAGTTTATTGTATGTGATGAACCGGTATCTGCGCTCGATGTATCAATCCAAGCTCAGATCCTGAATCTGATGAAGGATATACAGCAACAGGAAAACTTGACATATATTTTTATTACCCATGATCTTTCCGTGGTGAATCATTTTGCAGATGATATTGCTGTAATGTATATGGGTCGGATGGTAGAAAAAGCACCTTCAGAAGTATTGTTCGAGCGACCGATTCATCCTTATACACAGGCACTTCTTTCGGCTATTCCTGTTCCGGATATCCATCATGAGATGAAAAGGATTGTCCTCACGGGAGAGGTAACTTCTCCGATTGATCCCAAACCCGTATGCCGGTTTTCTGCCAGATGTCCTTCTGCCGGAGATGAGTGCTTGAAATGCGAACCTGTTTTGACAGAAACAGAACCGGATCATTGGGTGGCGTGTCATATGAATGTCCAGACAGTACGTGATACAGAATACAATCAGGATAACAGTAAAGAACGATAAAAGGAGGAAAGCCGGGAACATACCCGGTAAGGTTTTATGAATATTATTCTTTTAAGCGGTGGTTCCGGAAAACGGTTATGGCCATTATCCAACAATGTACGATCCAAACAGTTCCTGAAGATCTTCAGGAAGACAGATGGCACAAAAGAGTCCATGGCACAGCGGATGTACCGGATGATCAAAGAAGTGGACAATGATGCTACTGTCACGATTGCCACGAGCGAGAACCAGATTCCTCAGATCAGGGCGCAGCTTGGGGAGAACGTCGGGATCAGCGTGGAACCGACGAGAAGGGATACTTTTCCGGCAATCGCATTGGCTGCAGCATTCCTGAGGGAAAACGGAGTGGGAAAGGATGAACCGGTTATCGTCTGTCCTGTGGATCCCTATGTGGAGTCTGACTACTTTGAATGCCTGAAGGAATTGAGTGACGAAGCCGGGAAGGAAAACGCTGCCTGTCTTACGCTAATGGGAATAGAACCGACCTATCCGAGTGAAAAGTATGGATATATTATTCCCTGTTCTTCCGGTCATATCGCTGCTGTTTCGGAATTCAAGGAAAAGCCTTCCATGGAAACTGCGGAGAAGTATATTGCTGCCGGCGCATTATGGAATGGCGGTGTTTTCGCGTTTAAACTGTCCTATGTACTTGATATTGCACAATCCATTTTCGGTACCTGTGATTATCAGGAACTATATGATCATTATGCGGATTGTCCCAAGATCTCCTTTGACTATGCTGTAGTGGAAAAGGAGAAAAGTATCAATGTGGTTCGCTTTGCGGGAGCATGGAAAGATCTGGGCACCTGGAATACGCTGACAGAAGCAATGGACGAAGCGACAACGGGAAACGCAGTTGCAGATTCCTGTAACAACACGCATGTGATCAATGAGCTGGGTATTCCGGTCATTGCGCTGGGAGTTGAGGATGCGGTCATCGCCGCTACGCCGGACGGGATTCTGGTAAGTACAAAGGAAAAAAGCCCGGAGCTCAAGTCTTTTGTTGCGGACAGCCGGCCGATGTATGAACGTCGCGGTTGGGGAGAATACAAGGTTCTTGATTACAAAAGCCACCAGGACGGGAATAACAGTCTGGTTAAGGAACTGATTCTGACACAGGGACAGCATATCTCATACCAGCGGCATAAGCACAGGATGGAAGTCTGGACTTTTACCGAGGGAACTGGTGAGCTTATCCTGGACGGGGAGGTTAAACCGGTCAGTCGGGGAGACGTGGCAGTGATCCGGGCCGGCATGAAGCATGCCATCCGGGCTGTCAGCGAGCTTCATATCATTGAGGTTCAGATCGGAAGTGAGCTGACAGAGGACGATATTGAGCGGCTGGATTGGGATTGGGGTACCAGAGAGTAAGCAGAGATTTTTCATATAATATAAATAAGTACAGGTTTGAAAACCGAAAGGATACAGTATTCGAAGGCTGAATGCTTATACTGGATAAAACGACAATGGTATTCATGTTTTGACTGCAAGAGAATTGCCGTGTGGGACAGGAGAAAACTTGTATTCCTGAAGAGCAAGAAGATGCATTAACATATACAAACGGTTAGGAACAGACACAGATTAATTCATAGTTACAACAATGAAAGGCTGTGAATGAACATGACCCCCCAAAAGCGTCTGAGAAGGCTGACATGGAGTATCTTTCCTGTATTCTGTATGGTTTTTACTCTCTTCGGTTATGGACCAGCAGAGCTGTACTTTTCCAACCAAGGAAGTGAAGAGTTCTGGTTCGCATTCAGTGAAATATTGTGGCCGGTTGTGTTCATCGGCCTGGGAGTATTTATTGTTGTTTTAGGATTGCTGATGGTACTTCCAACAAAGGGCTACCATTATGCTTTGGCGACGATCATGGCAGTATCTGTGTTGATGCTTGTTCAGACACTTTTTCTGCCAAACAATTACGGGTCTCTGAATGGGACTCAAATAGACTGGAATCAGTATACGGGACGCCTGATCTATAATACAGTTATCTGGCTTGCAGTTATTGCCGGAGCGATTTTCTGGGCGATTCGAAACTGGATCGGGTTCAGGAGTTGGATGCGAATTGCTGCCGTAATCTTGCTGTTCATTCAAGCAGTCATATTAGTCATAACGGGAGTAACAAATTCTGGCAGGAAAGCGGAAAAAGAAATTGAAAATGTTTATTTAACGACAAACAATCTTTACACAGTATCAGATAATGAGAACACAATTGTCTTTGTTCTGGATGCATTTGATTCGCAAATTATGTGTGATCTTCTTGAGGAATATCCGGAAGAATTGACATCAATCTTTAAGGATTTTACGTTTTATCATAATACAAACGGCGGAGCAACTCGAACAAAATACGCAATTCCTTATATTCTGACCGGAAAAACAAATGATACAGGCGGAACTTATGCTGAATATTTAAAAGAAAGCTTTCAGGAATCCCCATTATTCAAAGAACTGCGGACAGGAAAATACAACACAGGCTTCTTTACAGAATATGGATATGTGGATCGGACTCAGACGGATGCTATTGAAAATCTATCATCCGGGGGAATGCATACCACATCAGAATGGGGTCTTTCTCAGAGTGTTCTGAAAATGACTGCATTTAAATATATGCCGCATATATTAAAGCCATTTTTCTGGATGTACAGTTTTGAATTGGCACAATGGCGCGGAGGCAGTTCTGAGGCAACAGCATATAAAATAGATGATATACAGTTTTATCAACAACTTCGGGAAAAAAAGCTTGCTTTTGTGAGTGGAAAACCGGCGTTTCGTTTTATTCATCTGCGTGGTGCACATGGGCCATTTACAATGGATGAAAACATGAATTCCATTCCTCATGAACAAGGAACAGAGAAACAACAGGCGTTAGGGTCGCTTCGTATTGTGTCTGAATATATAGAACAATTAAAGGACCAGGGTGTCTATGACAATACTAATATCATTATTCTGGCGGATCATGGCGATAAGGGATATGTAAAGCCCAATTATGAGCAAAACCCTTTGCTAATGATAAAAATGATGCATGAGAACAAGGATTTTTCTGTTTCGGATTTAAGTCTGAGCTATCTGAATATATCTGGAATGATAGCAGAGCTACTGCGAAACGGTTTTATCAGGATAGAAGATTATGAGGTGGAGGGTGCACGATATTTTTATGTTGGGGCAGAGAGTAATAATTCTTATCACCTGATTGAATATGCATCACATGGAAAAGCATATGATGCCAGCAGTTATTATGCTACGGGGCATGATTATGAATATCAGAATAATGATATAACCTATAATCTTGGAACAATTCTTTACTTTGGAGAAGCAGGCGGTTCAACTGCTAAAAGGTATTTTGTCAAAGGCTTTTCATATCCGGAATCGTCTTATGTCTGGACGAGTGATAATGAGGTCAAATTGCAGTTTGATCTGGGGCTTGTGGAAAAGGATCTGGCGTTGTCTTTCGATTATGTGGCTGTATCGAAAAAGCCGCAGAGAGTATATATTTATGCTGGAGATCAGTTGATTGCGAGCTATATAGCTCAAAAGGCAGAAAAAAAGGATTTTATTATTCCCAAAGAGTCTGTAAAAGAGGGAATTCTGAATATTACATTCAAACTGCCGGATGCACTTAGTTCTCTGAAAGCAGGAACCGGTATTGATGGACGTATAACATGTCTTGCGCTAAAAAGTATCCTAATAGATGTGAGCGATTATCCTTTTGAAGAGGATAAACAATTATGTATTAAAAACTATTCGCTTGGAGAAGAGATAACTTTTGGTTCAGATGGAAATATGGGAGAATATGCAATCAGTGGTATCAGCAATGATCATTGGACAAACAGCAAGAATGTGACGATGAAGCTGTATGATGTTCATGCAGATTCCGATCTTGAATTTGTCTTCTCTTATCGATATATTAATAGTGGGGAGCAACATGTTACGGTTTTTGCCAATAAAGAACAGATTGCTGATTATGTCGCAACTGAACCGGAAGAAAAAATTCTGATTATTCCCAAATCTATCATTTCTAATGATGTGATCTCTATTGAGATTAATTTTCCGGACGCAACACCAGGAAGTAAGGATAAACGAGAACGTGCGCTGTGGATAAAACGAGTAGTGATACGAGAAGCCGAGTTGCTACAATAGGGTTTAGTGAGGTTGGTAACTGATTATAATCATTCTGGCCTGTGAGGATAATTAATGAGAGAAGCTGTTTTGCCATTTCTGGGGTATGCAATTCTGCAATTGATCGTGATTGTTGCGGGGTTGAATATCATCGGAGAAAAAGAAATAAGATGGACGGGACTCCTGAAATCATGGATAACGGGACAGATGCTGCTTTTTGCGGCTCTTCAGGTACTTGCTGTATCAATGATTCTGCTTCGTTGGGAATTCAGTGTTCTGTTCTGGACGTTCTGCGGTGTTGTTATTGTTCTCTTCGGACTAGGAATCAGAAAAATCAAAAGAATTAAACTGACTATACACAAATTATCCCCGATTGCTCTCGTTTTTCTTGTGGCTTCCATACTTCTTATTCTGTCGCAGGCGGGTATCTATTTCTTTGGGATGCACTTGGATGAAGATGATGCCCGATGGCTGGCCGAAGCGAATGATGCGATAGAAACCGGTGATATGATGACGAGAAGTTATCATACAGGTGAATTGCTCGGAAAATTTGCTGAAATGCGGGACGTGGTATCCCCCTGGCCGATGCTGTTTGCAATACTGTCACGTGTTCTTTTTACCCGTGTCTCCATTGTTGCACATACTATTTATCCAACGGTAGAGATTATTCTGGTATATGGAATTTATTATCTGATAGCCTCAGAACTACTGCAAAAATCAGAAGCCCGACTGACTTTTGTTCTGTTTGCGGCGCTGATCCAATATTTTTACGGTGGTTCGGTATACACACAGGGAACATTCTCTCTGATACGGATCTGGCAGGGAAAAGCATCTGTTGCGGCGGTTATTATCCCCTTGCTGTTCTATTTCTTTATCAGTGTTAACAAAAAGAACAGAACACGGGACTGGATATACATTGCACTGGTTGGACTGGCAGGCTGTCTAATGTCCGGTATGGGGATCAGTATTACACTGATTCTGATCGGAGTGTATGGAGTGTATAATATTCTGGCATATCAAAACTGGAAGCGGATTCCTTTCTTTATTGTATCAGTGATCCCATCGCTTGCTTTCGCATTGACTTACTATTGTCTTAAGGGGTGATCGGGATGATAGAAGAAGTCAGCATGACATTCAATGGGAACTGGTATCTCATTATCATGGGGATAGCGGTTCTGGCAGGCTTGATATGCTGTAAAGGAAAGAGAAAACTCTTCTTTGTTCCTGCTGTAATTATTTCTGCAGTGATTCTCAATCCTCTGATGTACGAGTTCTGGAACAAGTTCAGTGCATATGGATACTGGCGGTTGTTATGGATCCTGCCAGTGGTTCCGGCGTGCGCCATGATTCCGGCATATGCTGTTGAATGGACAAAAAATAATGTCGTCAGGATTGTGGCTGTCGGAATAGCGGTTGCAGTGTTTGTTTTTGGCGGGTCTATTGTCTTTAGCCTTTGGAACACTCATTTTGCAGAGGCAACCAATCCGGACAAACTGCCGGATTCAGTCGTAAAAGTGGGAGAAGCGCTTCTGGAAATAAACGAGCAGCCGTATGTGGTAACGGACAGTTCGTTAAGCCAATATCTTCGGCAGTATTCAGGAAAAATCCATTCAATGTATTCCCGTGACGTTGTCTTTGAAGGAGCAAATTCACCTCAGGCTAAGGAAACGTATGAGAATCTCGCTTCATCGCAGGGGGATATGGACATTGTTGCACGGAATATGATGTCTTACGGTTATCAATATCTGGTGACGAACAATAGTGATGAAGCAAGAAAAGCTAAAATTGAAGCGGCAGGGTTTTCATTTGTCCGGCAAGTAAATGGATATGGCATTTACAGGATAGAAGATACAGTCATGGACTGATAACTGTAACGCTTGAGATACACTGTATAAGAAGCATATGCTCACAAAGAGTATGCATTATATACCATATAAAAAACAGGAGGCCGGTGCAGAACCGGGGGAAAAAGACATGAAGATTTTTGTGACTGGCGTAGGTGGACAGCTCGGACATGATGTGATGAATGCGTTAGTATTGAAAGGACACGAAGGGATCGGATCTGATATCCAGCTGGTCTACAGCGGTGTGAATGACGGATCGGCTGTAACAAAGGCACAGTATGTTCAGCTGGATATTACGGATCGGGAAGCAGTAGAAAAGGTAATGACGGAAATCAAACCGGATGCTGTGATTCATTGCGCGGCATGGACAAATGTGGATGGAGCAGAAGATCCTGCAAATCAGCCGATTGTCCACAGGATTAATGCTGAAGGTACGCAGAATATTGCAGAGGCGGCTAAAGCCATTGACGCAAAGATGCTCTATATCTCGACTGATTATGTGTTTGACGGCCAGGGGGAGCGCCCGTGGGAACCGGATGACAAGTGTTATGCACCGCTGAATGTCTATGGGCAGAGCAAACTGGACGGCGAACTGGCGGTTTCCGGTATTTTGAAAAAGTTCTTTATCGTCCGTATTGCCTGGGTCTTCGGACTGAATGGCAAGAACTTCATTAAGACGATGATTAATGTAGGCAAAACTCATCCACAGGTTCGTGTTGTGGACGATCAGATCGGTACGCCGACTTATACCAGGGATCTGGCCAGACTGTTGGTGGATATGATTGAAACGGAGAAGTATGGATATTACCATGCGACGAATGCTGAATCCAAGTCCGGAGAGTATATTTCCTGGGCCGATCTGGCAGAGGAAGCTTATCACGCAGCCGGTATGGACGTGAAGGTCGGCCGGGTCAGTACAGCAGAATACGGGCTGTCTGTGGCAGCCAGACCTTTCAATAGTCGGCTTGACAAGTCCAAGCTTGAGAAAGCAGGATTTATGCCGTTGCCGGACTGGCGGGATGCGGTAGCCAGATATGTGGCGGAGGCAGGATTGAAAGCAGAATAACGGGTCAGATCCAAGAATAATACTACGGACGGGTGATAAGAGCGCAGGCTACATTGTCTGTACATTTTGCGTTTTTTCTGTTTGCGGATGAAGGCACAAATAGACAAAAACGCATTTTTTTAGTATGATGTTCACGAAATGATGAAAGGGGGATGTTCGTGAAAGACAGAAAAGGCAAAAAGAAAGAACAATTATCGATACAGGAATCGGATGTCTTGTCCGCTTTATATGATGAACCGTTTGTGAACCAGAGAATTCTTGCTGAAACATCTGGGCACAGCCTGGGTGTCGTGAACCGGTCGCTTCGCAGCCTGATGGCATATGGATACCTGAATGAGGAGGCACAGCTGACAGAGAAGGCGGAAGAAATGTTTAAGGCCTGTGCTCCACGCAATGCCATTATTCTTGCTGCCGGTTTTGGTATGAGGATGGTACCCATTAATCTTTCAACGCCCAAGGCCTTTCTGGAAGTGAACGGGGAAAAACTGATTGAGAGAACAATCAGACAGCTGAAGGAAGTGGGAGTGCAGGACATTACCGTAGTTGTGGGATTCATGAAGGATTCTTTTGAATACCTGATTGATGAATATGGTGTTGAGCTTGTGTATAATCCGGACTTTGCATCAGCCAATAATATCCGATCCCTTGGCCTTGTGCTTGACCGGCTTTCCAATACCTATATCATTCCCTGCGACATCTGGTGCGACAGAAATCCCTTCCGGAAAAATGAACTGTATTCGTGGTATATGGTCAGCGATCTCATTGATAATGAAAGCACAGTCAGAGTTAACCGGAAGACTGAACTCGTTACTGTACCGGAAGATGAGCCGGGAAACGGTATGATCGGAATTTCCTATCTGCTGGATGAGGATGCAGCTGTGGTATGTGCCCGAATTGAGGAGATGATCTCAGAAGGAAAACATGATGAATTTTTCTGGGAAGCAGCATTGTATGAAAAAGACCGGATGTTCATCCGGGCACGGGTTGTTCACGGGCCTGACGCGGTTGAGATTAACACGTATGAGCAGCTTCGGGAACTGGATTCCCATTCCAATCAGCTGAAATCTGACGCGATCAGGACGATTGCTCAGACATTGAACTGCGGGGAACAGGACATCAAAGAGATTACAGTACTGAAAAAGGGAATGACAAACCGCTCTTTCCTGTTTACAGTGTCCGGCGCAAAGTATATTATGCGTATTCCCGGGGAAGGAACGGATCAGCTGATCAACAGGAAACAGGAGGCGGAGGTTTTCAGAACGATCAGCGGACTGGGCCTGTGCGACGATCCTGTGTATATCAATCCGGAAAACGGATACAAGATTACTAGGTATCTGGAGGGAATCCGGGCGTGTGACAGTGAGAGCATACCTGATCTCAACAGGTGCATGGAGAAACTGCGTCAGTTCCATGAGATGAAGCTGACAGTTCCGCACAGTTTTGATATTTTCGGCCAGATTGAGTTCTATGAAAGCCTGTGGGAAGGAAATCCATCCGTTTACAGGGATTATGCGAAAACCAAGGAAAATGCTTTATCCCTTCGGTTGTATATCGATCAGCAGGAGAAGGACTGGTGTCTTACCCATATCGACGCTGTACCGGATAATTTCCTGTTCTATACACCGGAAGGCTCAGAGGAGGAGCAGCTGCAGTTGACCGACTGGGAGTATTCCGGTATGCAGGATCCGCACGTGGACATTGCAATGTTCTGTATATACAGTCTTTATGACAAACAGCAATGCGACCGGCTGATTGATATCTACTTCAATCAAAACTGTCCGGATGCAACCAGGGCGAAGATCTACTGCTATATCGCTGTATGTGGACTTCTGTGGTCGAACTGGTGCGAGTACAAGCGCAAGCTGGGGGTGGAATTCGGAGAATATTCGCTTCGCCAGTACCGGTATGCCAAAGACTTTTACAGATATGCAAAGGAACTGATTGAACAAATGGGCGGAAAACCATAATCATGGCATTGAAACGGCCTGGATACTATTGCAATACAACCGGCAAAACCGGATGATGAGGAGGAACTGACCAATGAACCAAAGACCCAAGACGGCAGACAAAAGCAGAATAGACTGGTTGATAACCCTGGTACCCTTTATCCTGATCATGGGGCTTGCAGCTTATCTTTTTATCTTCCCGGAGCAGGCAAACGGAGTGATCAGCCAGGTGCGTTTTTTCTTCGGAGACACGCTGGGAAGCTATTACCTGATCATCGGAATCGGTGTTCTGATTATTTCTGTTTTCCTGTCTTTTTCCAAATACGGTGATATCGTACTCGGTGAACCTAATGAGAAGCCGAAGTATAATTTCTTTACATGGGGTTCGATGATGTTCACCTGCGGCCTGGCGGCAGATATCCTGTTTTATTCCTTTGCCGAGTGGGTCATGTATGCCACGAATCCGCATATTGCCGAGATGGGCGGATCAATCACGGAATGGGCGGGCGTGTTTCCGCTGTTCCACTGGAGTTTTATCCCCTGGTCTTTCTATCTTGTGCTTGCTGTAGCTTTCGGATTTATGCTGCATTGCCGGAAACGGGACAAGCAGCGTTATTCTGAAGCCTGTATGCCGGTGATCGGTGAAAAGCATGCGCATGGGCTGCTTGGCCGTGTGATTGACCTGTTTGCTTTGTTTGCCCTGCTTGCCGGAACAGCAACCACTTTTTCCGTGGCTACACCCCTGATGGCAGAAATTATTGTGACGCTTTTTGGTGTTACGATTTCCCGTACGGCGGTCACCATCATTATCCTGCTGATTACCTGTGCTGTTTACACTTATGCAGTTTTGCACGGCTTCAAGGGAATCAGCTTCCTGGCCAAGCTTTGTATCTATCTGTTCTTCGGTTTGCAGATTGTTTTCCTCCTGATTGGCGGACAGGGCCGGTTCATTATTGAAAACGGTGTTGAATCCCTGGGCAAGATGGTTCAGAACTTTATCGGACTGAGCACCTACGTGGATCCGGGCAGGACTAACAACTTCCCGCAGGACTGGACAATTTACTACTGGGCATACTGGATGGTATGGTGCATTGCGGCTCCGTTCTTTATCGGCAACATTTCCAGGGGCAGAACCGTAAAGCAGACGATCATGGGAGGATATGTCTTCGGCGTTGGAAGTACCATCAGTTCCTTTATTGTCCTTGGAAACCACAGCCTGGGACTTCAGGTGGCGGGCGCGCAGGATTTTATTGCCCAGTATCAGGCTAACGGTGATCTGTATGAACTGATAATGAATATTATCCGGACCATGCCGGGAAGCGATATCATACTTATCTGGATCCTGCTCTGTATGATTGCCTTCTATGCGACGAGCTTTGATTCAATTGCCTACACAGCGGCATGCTACAGCTACAAGAAGCTGGAGGGAAAGGAAAAACCCCATACGCTGATTATCCTGCTGTGGTGTGTGCTGCTGATTGTGCTGCCGATTGCACTGGTGTTCTCGGAAAGCTCCATGAACAATATACAGAGCGTCAGCATTATCAGCGCGTTCCCGATCGGGATTATTATGATCCTGATGATCTGGAGCTTTATCAGGGACGCGAAGAAATACATGAAGGAGAAAAGCCTGTTGAAGGAATAAAACAAAACAGTTGCTTTTGATTGGCAGAAACGGGCAGTCTTCTGATATCAGCAGCGGGGTCTGAAAAGACCCCGCTTGTTTGTTTTTTGGCAGATATGCTATATGTTCCGGATTTTTGACGGGTTGAGAACAACTGTGATATATGGTATGATTCAATAGGTATAGTGTAAATTCGGGAGATGATGAATATACAATGAATTTACTGACTTTTCTTCGCGTGCTTCCTGCCCGGTGGCGGCTGATCTGGCCGCTGGCTAAAAATGATTTTCAAAGCCGGTATGCCAGCTCCCAGTTGGGGATTTTCTGGGCATTTTTCCGTCCGATACTGATGTCGGCGGTCTATATTTTTGTATTTTCTGTGATAGGCCGGGCCGGTCCGGTGGGGGGGATGTATCCTTACGCGCTGTGGATGCTGCCGGGACTGCTGGTATGGTTTGTTTTCTCTGACAGCCTGTCTGCCGGTACAAATACGCTGACGGAATATTCGTATCTGGTGAAGAATATAAAGTTCAGTATTTCCATACTGCCGGATGTGAAAGTTGCTGCCAATTTTATTTCGCACACCATCTTCATTTTCCTGATGATGGTACTGTACGTGATATGGGGGCTGCCGATCAAGATCTTCATGATCCAGCTGCCGTATTATTATTTTGCAGCTTTCTGTTTTATCCTGGCAGTAACCCGGATTATCAGCGCAATCCAGCCTTTCTTCAAAGACCTGTCTGTTGCGATGGAGCTGATTCTGATGGTCGGAATCTGGACTTGTCCGATCATGTGGGATATTGGGATTTTAGGACCAGAATACTGGATCTTTTTTAAAGCAAATCCGCTGTATTACCTTGTAGCAGGGTATCGGGAATGCTTCATGGGAGATTTATGGTTCTGGAATCATCCGGTACAAATGGCGGGGTTCTGGATCCTGACATTAGCGCTGGATCTGGGCGGGCGGAAACTGTTCCGACGTCTGAGTTTCCACTTCGCGGATGTCATGTGACAGGGAGGAGGAGCAAACCGTGGAGCAGAACGTTGCCATTGAAATCAGTCATATTTCGAAAAACTATCATACGTATGCAAAAGAATTTGACCGCTTCCGGGAAGCAGTTTCCCTGACGCGAAAAAGTTATCATAAGAATTTTACGGCGCTGAAGGATGTCAACCTGACCGTATATAAAGGGGAATGCGTCGGTATCATCGGAACGAATGGCAGCGGCAAAAGTACACTGCTGAAGATTATTACCGGTGTGCTGAATCCCAGCGGGGGAGAAGTACACCTTGAAGGTCATGTCAGTTCCCTGCTGGAACTGGGGGCCGGATTTAACCCCAATTATACCGGCATGGAGAACATTTATCTGAACGGCCGGATTATGGGGTTTACGGAAGAGGAAATGGAAAAACGGGTCCCGTTGATTGAAGAATTTGCGGGGATCGGCGATTTTATCCGGCAGCCGGTGAAAAATTACTCCAGCGGTATGTTTGCCCGGCTGGCTTTTGCTGTTGCGATTAACGTGGATCCGGATATCCTGATCGTGGATGAAGCGTTAAGTGTGGGCGACATCTTCTTCCAGACCAAGTGTTATCATAAGTTTGATGAATTCCGGAAGGCAGGAAAGACGATCCTGTTTGTTTCCCATGACCTGAGCAGTATTATCAAATACTGTGACCGCTGTATGCTGCTGAACCGGGGAGAGCAGGTCGCCGTAGGTAACTGCAAAGACGTGGTGGATCTGTACCGTAAACTGATGGTGGAGAACTATCAGGAGGAACGGAAGCTGAGCCAGACGGTAGCCGGAAACGCGGATTCAGATGTCCCGGAGGCCGGGACTGTTGAAAAATGGCCGCGGGATAAAATCTGGAAAACCAGCATGACACAGAATCCGGGAGTGCAGGAATACGGAGACAAGCGAGCGGAAATCCTGGACTATGGCCTGATGAATGAGCGTGGTGAGATCACCAGCATGATCACCAAAGGAGAAACATTTACGGTGCTGTACCGGTTCAGGCTCAATGAGCAGATTGAGAATCCGATTTTCGCCTTTACAATCCGGGATATGAAGGGTTCGGAGCTTTGCGGTACGAACACGATGTATGAGGACCAGACGATCGAAAAAGCCCAGGCCGGACTGACGGGTGTGGTACGGTTTACGCAGAGAATGACGCTGCAGGGCGGACAATATATGCTGGCGCTGGGCCTGACAGGGTTTATTGACGGAGAACTGCATGCATATCACAGACTCTATGACGTATGCGATGTAGAAGTCTTGTCTGATCGCAATACGGTTGGAATTTTTGATATGGAATCAAAAATTGAATACGACGATGTAATGGTTATCAGGGAAGAAAAATAAACTGTTTGAAGCATTCATATGCTGATGGGAACCCGAAAACCGGAGCAGAGGAGAAACGGATTTGAAAGAGATTGAGAAGATCGGGAATGTCAAACTGAACAAGACATTTTACAGCGGGACTGATACCTACAGTGACGGGGAAATTGAGGACCGGCTGCTGGATATTGTTCAGAAGGGCGGACGCGAGGATGTGCTTTTGGATGAGACAGACTGGGCACTTCTGTATCATCTGTCTCCAATCCGGGAAAACCTGCTGGAGTGGTATGATTTCGGGAAAGGGAAAAGCCTGCTGGAAATCGGCGCCGGCTGCGGTGCGGTAACGGGGCTTTTCTGCCGCAAACTGGATCGTGTGGTTGCGGTGGATCTGTCGCTGAAACGTTCCACGATTAACGCGACCCGGAATCAGGAGTATGACAATCTGGAGATCATGATCGGCAATTTCCAGGATATTGAGATTACGGAAAAATATGATTATGTAACGCTGATCGGTGTGCTGGAGTATTCAATTTATTATATCAACAGTCCGGATCCTTTCGGGGATATGCTGCGAAAAGCCAGAAGCTACCTGAAGCCCGGCGGTAAGCTGATTATTGCGATTGAGAATAAATACGGAATCAAGTACTGGGCGGGAGCGACGGAAGATCACACCGGAAAACCCTTTGACGGGATTGTGGGTTATGACGGAGTGGAGCGGGTGAGAACCTTTTCCCGGGACGGGCTGGAAAAACTGATGAAGGAAGCCGGATGCACAGATATTCAGTTTTATTATCCACTGCCGGATTATAAGCTGCCGCTTGAAGTATACTCAGAAAAATGGCTGCCGAAGCATTATCCGGTTTCGGGGAACACGCCGAATTATGACCGGGACAGGATGGATCTGTTCAATGAGGAAAAAGCCATGAATGAACTGATTGCGGAAGGGAAGTTTACCCAGTTCGCAAACTCGTTTCTGGTATTTTGTCAGTAAGGACGCCGATATTCAGCGGAAAGCAGGAATACACGAATGGAACAGGTTCTGTACACGAAATACAATTCATTGCGGCAGCCGGCTTACCGGATCATCACGGAGATCCGGGAGAAGGACGGAGAAAAGTATGTTGTGAAGCGGGCCGGGGAACCGGCGGCGGAAGAACATATGCACCGTATGAAGGAAAACCGGAAGCTTCTTGCCGAGGCGTATCCGGATATTTTCGTGCTGCCCATGGAAGAGGACGAGGACGGGATCCGGTTTCCTTTTGTCCAGGGAAAAGACCTGAAAAATGAACTGGTAGACGGATATACTGATCTGGATCAGTTTGTCCGTGAAACGGCGGACAAGCTGGACAGAATACTGGCAGTGAAACCGGAATGCCTGTGCGGGTTTGAATCAACGGAAGCATTTACAGCCCTGTTCGGGGAAGATGTTCCGAAGGGCAGTCCGGCAGTGTGCCCGGCCAACGTCGATGCGTTATTTACGAATTTTATGGAACAGGATGGGCGGCTGTACTGTATTGACTATGAATGGGTGTTCAATTTCCCGGTACCGATTGGATTTATCCGGTACAGGGCACTGAGATATCTGCACTATGAGCTGGAAAAATCCTTATTGGATGGCATTGCGCTTGCACAATTCCTGAAAAAATTCGGAATCGAAGACGGGGATCAGGTTCTTTTTGAACAGATGGAATACCACTTTCAGTTTCTTGTACACGGGGAGAAACTGAAGTATCATTATCTGCACAGATATCAGAAAGCACATGAGAGTCCGGCGGAGATCATTGAGGAATTGAATCATACAATTCGGGAAAAAGATGTACATATTGAAAACATCACGGGATTCCTGCATGAAAACCAGGAAGCTGTGGCTGAACTGCAGAGTGATGTTCAGGCCCTGAATGCGCGAATCAGCCAGCAGATTCAGGCTATTCATGACAAGGACGTGCATATTGGCAATCTGAACAGCATGCTGCGGAACGCGGAGGCACTGCGTGACGCGTATGAGCGGCAGTACCAGGAGATCTCCAACGCATTTTTCTGGCGGATTACAAAGCCGGCAAGGTCTGCTGTGATCAGAATCAGGACGTTGATGCAGAAGAATGATAATGTGTATCAGTGCCTGCGCTTTGCAAAGACTGTGATCGGAAGCGGACCGCGTATGGCGAAAGCCAACTGGACGCAGCATTATGAAGAAAAGCATCATCCGACGCTGAGATACTGGCCGAAAGATGATCAATACCGGGCAGAACAGCAGACAACGTTCAGCAGGAACGTCAAATTCAGCATTCTGGTGCCGCTGTACAATACGCCGGAGGCATATCTGACGGTAATGATCGATTCAGTAGTACAGCAAACCTACGGCAACTGGGAACTGTGCCTGGCGGACGGCAGTGACGCGGAACACGCGTATGTCGGAACGATCTGTAAAAAACTGGCCCGCAGGGAAAAACGGATCAAATACCGTAAGCTGGATGATAACCGGGGCATCAGTGAAAATACAAATGCCTGCCTGGAAATGGCGACAGGAGATTATATCGGGCTCTTCGATCACGACGACCTGCTTCACCCTTCTGCCCTTTATGAGTATATGCAGGCAATCTGCAATCAGCATGCGGATTTCCTGTATTCCGACGAGAACACGTTCCATGAGACACCTGAGGATGCTTACTGGCCGCATTATAAACCGGATTATTCACCGGATACGCTGCGGAGCTACAATTATATCTGTCACTTCACTGTGTTCAGCCGGGAACTGCTGGAGAAGGCAGGCGGAGGCTTCCGTAAAGAATACGACGGAAGCCAGGATTATGACATCATCCTGCGGCTGACGGAGAAGGCAAAGCACATTGTCCATATTCCGAAGATCCTGTATTATTGGCGCAGCCACAAGGATTCCACCGCGTCGGACATTGCGGCAAAGCCGTATACAATGGACGCGGCCCGTGCCGCAATTACAGCGCACCTGGAAAGAATCGGGCTGAAAGGCAGTGTGGAGAACGCGCGGATACCCTCCACATACAAAGTGCAGTATGAGATCAAAGGAAATCCGCTGATCAGCATTATTATTCCGAACAAAGATCATATTGACGATCTGGACAAATGCCTCAAATCGATCCGGGGAAAATCCACCTGGACAAACCTGGAAATCATCGTGGTGGAAAACAACAGCACAAAACAGCGTACCTTTGACTATTACCGGGAAATAGAGCAGGATGAGAGAATCCGTGTGATCCGGTGGGAAAAGGAATTCAATTATTCTGCAATTAACAACTTTGGGGCACAGCATGCCGCGGGCGATTATCTTTTGCTTCTGAACAACGACATTGAAATCATCACACCGGACTGGATTGAGCAGATGCTGATGTTTGCGCAGAGGCCGGATGTCGGAGCTGCCGGAGCTATGCTGTATTATCCGGATGATACGATACAGCATGCGGGCGTTATTCTCGGAATCGGAGGCGTGGCCGGGCATTCCCATAAGTACTTTGCCCGCGGAGAATACGGCTATGCCAGCCGGCTGGCTATTGCACAAAACCTTTCCGGTGTGACTGCTGCCTGTGTGCTGATCCCACGGAAGGTCTGGGAGGAAGTCGGCGGACTGGACGAAGGCTTTGCGGTGGCGTTTAATGATGTGGATTTGTGTATGAAGATCCGGACGGCCGGGTATCTGATCGTATGGACGCCGTACGCGGAGCTGTATCACTATGAGAGCAAAAGCCGCGGACAGGAAGACAACGCGGAAAAGCAGATACGCTTCAAAGGCGAGATCGACCGATTTATGGATAAATGGGGTAAAGAACTGAAAGAGGGAGATCCCTATTATAATCCGAATCTGACGTTGATTACCGAGGATTTTGCATATAAAGCCGACAGGGAGGACAAGAACAGATGAAGCTGAAGAGATGGGTTGTTCTGGTTACGGCTTTTCTGCTTGCCGTGATATGCGCGGTCGGGTCAGAGCTTGTAATGGATCATGTTCTGGATCGTGAACAAACAGAAGAAACAAAAAATGCCGTGCTTCAGATGTTCCCCGGAAATACATCCACACTAGTCAACTGCCACTATGAAGACGGATATCTGATTCCTGAAAATGAGGATCCTCAGATTGTAACCGTACAGACGGGAGAGCGCGAGACGGCTAATGTAACAGTACGATTCGGCAAAGAACTGGAAGAAAACTGTTTCATTCAGCTGTTTTATGATACAGGAAACGGATTCAACGAAAACGAAACGATCAAAATTACGGCAAATGCCGGTGATGAGGAGATAATACTCCCGCTGCCGGAAGGACGGTACTATAATCTGCGGGTGGATATAAACGGCAGGGTACCGCTGAACTCGATTGATTGTGACGCAAAGATAAAGATTACCGGAAATATACCCGGAGCGTTTTATAAGAAGCGTGCAGCAGTATTAGCGGTCGTTTTTTTCGTGTTGTTTGCGATTGCCGCTCTATGTCTGACTGATAAAAAATGGGGAAATGGTGCCAAAGCTATAGAAGATGTCGTGCGGTATGCAATTCTTTCAGTCATTATCTGTTCTTTTGTGAATGTATACTATCGCCTGGGCGAAGCGAGAGGATTGGATGATATCCTGAGATTTGCATTGCGGCCAAACTGGCTGGTTGCAGTTATTCTGTTTGCGGTTATGTTTGGCAGTAAAATTATGGCAGTAAAATTCGGGTTTAATTTGTTTGACAAACTGCATAAATGGCGTTGGGCAATTGCTGCGATTGTGCTGGTCATTGCAGTGGCGCTTCAACTGAACGGTTCTTCACTGCATCAGTGGAATACATTTATAGGTGAATATACTTATAATGGAGTAGCGTTCGGTGTGTCCAGGGCCATCCGTTCTGATGAGTGGGCCAGAGGAACACCAATGATGAAAGCCCTTTCCTTTGAAAATTACCCGTTGTATTCCCATATCCTGAGAGCAGCGCCGACAGAGACTGTGGTTACAACAGCAAAGGCAACGTGGGACTTCAGCGCGGTCTTTCATCCATTTATATGGGGCTATCTTCTGCTGGGATTTACCTATGGCCTGTCATATTCCTGGTGCTGCAGATTTATTTTGTTGTTTATGCTTTCCTACGACATGTTTATGATGATGTCAGGGAACAGGAAGTTATCTTTTGCTTTTGCAGTGACAATTGTCCTTTCTCCCCTGGTACAGTGGTGGTTTATCACGCCTATTACTGAATTGTTGGTGAGTTGCTTCGGACTGACGCTGGCGGCAAAAAAATACCTGACAAGCCAGTCTATTAAGATTAAGCTTTTATCGGCGTTTGTTGTTTTTATACTCCTGGGGAACTATACGCTGACACTCTATCCTGCGTGGATGGTGCCATTGGCTTATATGCTTCTTGGCCTAATCGTGTGGGTAATTATTGATAACAGGAAAGGCATCCGGTTAAGACTGAAGGTTGACTTTCCGATTATCGGCGGAACGATTCTGCTGTTCGGAGCAGCTTTAGCGGTTATTTATTTACGCTCTGCTTCGGCAATTCATGATATGACGAATACAGTATACCCGGGAACAACAAGGGTTAATCCGCTCTTGAAAACCGGATATCTGTTTTCATGTCTGGCCAATATCCTTTCACCGTATACCAATGCGTTTGTAGGAAATTCCAATGTCTGTGAGACAGCAGGTATGCTTACTTTCTTCCCACTTGGAATTCTGCTTGGTATCTATGCGATGATTCGCAGAAGGAAAGCAGATCTCCTCTTTATTCTGATGATGATTGTGAGTGGGATATTGGCGCTGTTTACATTTGCAGATGTACCGATATGGCTTCGTAAGATTACATTGATGGATATGACCATGAGTTACCGGATTGCGCCGATTCTGGATCTGGTCCAGGTGATTCTCCTGTTCAGGGCTGTATCCATGATGCAGACGGAGAAGCGGATCAAGTGGTACATTGCATTGCCGGTATCTGCTTTGATTGCATGGCTGATTAATGAAGGATTGCATAAATACAATTATGTATCCGGACATGAACTGCTCTATGCGGGGATCTTTGCGGGATCACTGCTGCTGGTTTTTGCTGCAGTATATGCCGGGAAGAATGAGAAGGGACGCAGTCTGTTTGCCACGCTGATGATTATTGTTTCGCTGTTTGCCGGAGGGACGGTAAATCCGGTACAGGTCAGGGCAGATGAAATAGAAAAGAATACCCTGATTTCCGAAATCCGGAAGATTGTGGAGGAAGATCCGGAAGGTAAATGGCTGGTGGAGAACCTGAATTATCCATACGCTATGGTGCCCCTGATGGCAGGAGCGCCAACGATTAATTGCGCGAATAATTATCCCAATCTTGCATTATGGTATCAGCTGGATCCGGAGCGTGAAAATGAATATTATTATAACCGGTTTGCGGCGCAGATTACGACAAATCTGGTGGAGGATGAGAAAAGCAGCTTTTTATCGGGGGCAACAGATGACCAGTTCAGATTGTATCTGGACATCGATGATATGCATATATTAGATGTTTCATATATGCTTTCCAATCAGGAACTTGAGCGGTTTTCCACAGAAAAAGTCCGGATTGAGAAAGTGTACAGCTGGAGTACTTTTATGATTTACAGGGTGACATACGGAAATAACGCATAAATCTCATGAGGAAATGACAGAAATTCACAACCAAGGGAGGCCGCTGAAGGAATGAAGCTGCTGATCATCGTTCCGGCGTACAATGAAGCGGAAAGCATCGTGAAGGTGATCGAAGAACTGAGGGAGAAGGTTCCGCAGTTTGATTACATCATCGTCAATGACGGATCCAAAGACCAGACTGCAGGAATTTGCCGGGAACATGGTTTCAGAATGTTGGATCTGCCGGTGAATCTGGGCCTGACCGGAGCATTCCAGACAGGAATGCGGTATGCCTATGAAAAAGGTTATGACGCGGCAATCCAGATTGACGCTGACGGGCAGCACGACCCGGCCTATATTCCGGAGATGGTTCGGATTATGGAAGAAAAGGGCGCGGATCTGGTGATCGGTTCCCGGTTTGTGACAGAAAAGAAGCCAAAGACACTGCGAATGATCGGGAATACAATCATTGAAGCAGCTATCCGGCTGACAACCGGAAAAACACTCACGGATCCGACGTCGGGCATGCGGCTGTATAACCGGAAACTGATCAAAGAGCTTGCATACGGTGTTAATTACAGCCCGGAACCGGATACAGTGTCTTATCTGCTGCGCTGCGGCGCGAAAGTGGAGGAGACGCAGGTAACAGTCCGGGAGCGGGCTGCCGGTGAAAGTTATCTGAGCATGAGCAGGTCAATCCGGTATATGACACAGATGTGTATGAACATTCTGTTCATCCAATGGGTGAGGAAACGGAGTGAAACAGTATGACAACAGGCATGAGGGTTTTTCTGATCATCGGATCAGTACTGAGCTGTGCATATGTGCTTCGTAAGATCCGAAAGAGCAAGATGAAAACGGAGAATTCCCTTTTCTGGATCTTCTTTTCCGGCGTCCTGGTACTTCTGGGCTTGTTCCCGGGGATTGCAGACTGGTTTGCAGGCCTTTTAGGAGTACAGAGTACTGTTAACCTGGTTTACCTGGTTATCATTTTCCTGCTGGTGATCAAGATTTTCCTGCAGGATCAGAAAATGGCTCAGAATGAGGCCAGAGTGACATATCTGACACAGACATACGCAATTGACAGAGATGGGGAAAAGACGGATGAAGGCACAGGAGACTAAGCCGCAGAAACCTCTGATTTCATTCATTATCCTCGTATACAGGCATTTTGATGGGATCACACGCACACTGCAGAGCGTTTTTGAACAGGATTATCCACAGATTGAAATTATCATCTCGGATGACGGATCCGATAATTATGAGGAAGAAATAAAACCTGTCAAGGCATATGTGGATGCGCACCGGACAGAGAATATCATACGGGTGGTTTATAACCATCTTGAAGAAAATCAGGGGACAGTCCGGAATGCCAACAGTGCGCTGCGGCTTGTGCAGGGCAGATATATCAAAAATCTTGGTGCAGATGATACCCTGGCGTACCCCGGAGCATTGAGCAGGTATGTGGATTTCCTGGAGGAAAGCGGATGCCTGGTCTGTTTTTCCAGACTGCAAGGGGTGGATGATGACGGAAAGATTATCCGGAACCTGGCTTCCTGTGCAGATGATTATGAACCCTTCCGTAAAATGACTCCGCTGGAGATCCGGGACAGGCTGTTTGTGAGAAATTTCCTGCCGGCGCCTGCCTGGTTTGCCAGACGGGAATTGTTTGAGAAATATGGCTATTACCCGGAAACAGCCCGGTTAATAGAGGACTATCCATACTGGATTTACTTATGTACGGAGGGGGTACAGTTTGCTTTTATGGACGACGTGCTGGTGAATTACCGTCTGTCAGGTGTATCCAGCGCAGGCTTCTACAGCGAAGCATTCATGAAGGACATGTATGCCATTTATGATGAATGGATTTTCCCATACGACAAACGGTACGGAGTGCTGCAGCCGGTTTACAACACAATGAAGCGGGCAGGCCTGAATGCTTATACGGATCGGGCCAAGTGGAAAAAATATTCCGTCAGGCAGAAGGTGGAAGCATGGCTGAAACACGGGGCGTTCTTTGCATATATTGATTACGGGAACTACAGGATGAAAAAGAAAAACGAGGCGCAGAATGGAGCAAGGTAAACGCGTTAAGGCGAATTTCACCTGGAATATGATCGGCAGCGTGTTTGAGTCCGCGCTGTCTTTTGTGCTGCTGATTGCGGTGAATCGGATTATGGGAGAAACATCCGGAGGTATTTTTACGCTTGCGTTTTCCCATGCTCAGCTGATGTACTATATCGGAACACTGGAGGTTAGGCCGATTCAGTCTACCGACGTAAAGCAGAAGTATCCGTTTTCGGCTTATATATCATTGCGGACAGTTTCCTGCGCTTTGATGATTATCGTTTGCCTGATTTACGCGCTGACGATGGATGCGGATCCGCTGAAAAAGAGCGTAGTGATGTATGTCTGCCTGTACAAGACGATTGAAGCACTGCTGGATGCGTTTACAGCCATGTATCAGCAGCATGACCGAATCGAATATTCAGGCAAACTGAGTGTTTTCCGTGTGGGTTTGACGCTGGCCGCTTTTATCGGAACATTGCTGGCGACCCACAGGCTGGAATATGCATGCATAGCCATGCTGATCATGGGTCTTGCCACGCTGATGACGATGAACAGACATTACTGGAAGAAATTCCCGGACGCGGAAATCCGGCCGGATTTCTCACACATGAAGGAGATATTGATTTCCTGTTTTCCGTTGTTTGTTTCGGTGTTTGTGATGCTGTATATCAGCAATGCACCGAAATACGCAATCAATGCTTATTGCACAGACGTAATCCAGAACAGGTACAGCATCCTGTTTATGCCGGCATTTGTCATTAACCTGTTCAGTCAGTTTGTCCTGCGGCCGATGATGACCCCGATGGCCAGGCTGTGGAACGATGGAGAAACACACAGGTTCAGAAGCAATATCCTGAAAATGGCAGCGGGGATCTGCCTGTTGACGATTGCCGGTATGCTTGGGGCATGGGTGTTGGGAATACCGATCCTGAGAATCCTGTACAATGTGGACCTGCAACAGGAAAAATCCATTCTTTTGCTGGTAATGGTTTACGGCGGACTGAATGCCATGAACATTTTCATCTACTACATGATTGCGCTGACAAGAAGCCAGAAATGGCTGCTGATCGGGTACGCGGCAGCAGCGCTGACTGTCTTTATTCTGGCACCTGTGATGGTCCGGCAATATGAAATGACGGGCGCAATCCTTTCATCGATTATTTCAATTGCCCTGCTTGATCTGATTCTTGGAATTATCCTGATTGGGGTAATCCGAAACCGGTTAAGGGAGAAGGTGTGATCTGTGGAAAACAACCAGGGAATCATTCAGAAGGTTCTGGGCGGTATAAAATCCGCTGTGTTTGAAAAAGGAACGCTGATTTACAAGCTGAATATTCCTTCTTTCCGCAGAAGCCGGATAAAGATTGAAGCCAGACCAGCCCGGGAACGCATCAAGGTTGGATTTTTGCTTCAATTGCCGGAAAACTGGTCGGTGATTCGTTCTGTATGGGAGGCAGCCCGGGCAGATGAATGCTTTGAGCCGGTGGTTCTGCTGGTGCCTGAAATAGAAACGGCATACTATATCAAACTGAAAGAAGTGAAATGGCAGAGGATTTATTCATTTGGGGAGAAGATGTTTGGTGACGAGGCAGTCAGGACTTATAATCCGGAAACCGGTGAATGGCTTGATCCTGAAACGCTGAACCTGGACTATGTGTTTTTGATGCGCCCGTTTGAAACATACCTTCCGAAGATGTATCGGGCAAGCGACCTTCGCCGACATGCAAAGGTATGTTATGTGACGTATAGTTTTCTTGTAACGAGTAGACCGGAAATGGAGCAATTGGAATACAATACACACTTTATCCGGAACGTTTCCATGATTTTCTGTGAAAAACAAGGGACACTGGAGTATGTGAACCACAAGTTTGCAGAAACGATCTGCAGTGGAGACCAGAAAGCTTTCTTCTGTGGATATCCTCAATATGATCTGATTGCTCCTGGCAAAGAAGATAGTCTGCTATGGCCCCGTCAGCGCGAAGAAGGTGTTTTCAGAATGATCTGGACGCCAAGATGGACAACTGATCCCAAACTGGGCGGAAGTCATTTCTTTGATTATAAAGATCAGATGATCGGATGGGCGGAAAAGAATGCTTCAATTGATCTTGTGTTCAGACCGCATCCGCTGGCACTCGCAAATTATGTTTCCTCAGGCTTGATTACAAAGAAGGAGCAGGAAAAGTATCTGGCCAGATATACTGAATGTGAGAACGCGGCGGTTGATCGAACAACAGAATACTATGACACCTTTTTTTCTTCAGACTGCCTGATAACGGATATTTCAGCCGTGATGCTCGATTACCTGTTTACCGGCAAACCGATTGTTTATTGCACTTCGCCTAATGATCAATATTTCTTTACGCCGGAACTGCATGAGTGCCTGTATAAGGTTGAAAGCTTTGACGAAATAATCAAGGTTGTTGAGCACTTGAGAACTGGAGACGATCCGAAAAAGGAGTTGCGGGAAAAAGTCGCACGCATATTGAAACCAGAAGGATCGGCTGCAGGATCAATTCTGTCTGAGATCAAAAAGGATTATAATGAAAGGCGGCACGAATCCTGCTGATTGAGCAGGTTTGTTTTTCAGGATTGTTTATGTTATGCTTCAATCAATGAGAATGCATATCGAAAGGAAAGATGTAGGATGCAGGTTGTGAAATATGTATTTCAGCCTCATGGGGATGACCGCGGTCAGCTGGTAGCCCTGGAGGAAATGAAAGATATTCCTTTCAGGATTAAAAGAGTATATTACATGTATGATACAGCGGCCGGTGTGACACGGGGTTACCATGCTCACAAGAGTCTGGAGCAGATCCTGATCTGTATTCATGGAAGCTGCAAGATCCGGCTTGATAACGGAAAGGAAAAGAAGGTCATCCCGCTGGAAAAGCCATACGAGGGGCTGTATGTTTCAAACGCCATGTGGCGGGAAATGTTTGATTTTTCACCGGACGCGGTGCTGATGGTGCTTGCTTCCGAGCTGTATGATGAGGCGGATTATATCCGGAATTATGATGAGTTCCTGGCGTATATCCGGGAGAATGAAAACAAAGAGAATGAAAAGGAATGAGCGGGGGAAAAGTGAAAGTGAAACTGCGCAGCCTGAAACCGGAAGATGCTCCGCTGATGCTGGAATGGATGCATGACCCTTCTGTTGTGGAAAAACTACAGACAAACTTTGCCGGCAAGACGTTGGATGACTGTCTTGCTTTTATCTCTGCGGCAGAGGAAAACAGTGAGGATATTCATCTGGCAATTACACAGGACGGAGAGGATATCTACCTGGGAACAGTGAGCCTGAAACATATCCGGGATGGGCAGGCGGAGTTTGCCATTACCGTACGGAAATGTACGATGGGCACGGGATGCGCGATTGAGGCTATGCGGGCGATCCTTGATTACGGGATCAGGGAATTGAAACTGAAAAGAATCTACTGGTGCGTGGATCCTGAAAACCGGCGGGCGGTTCGTTTCTATGACAAGAACGGATTCAGAAGGATTCCTGCACCGGAAACCAGGGATTATACACCGGAGCAGCGGCTGGCCTATTTGTGGTATGAATGGACAGAGGAGGATACTGTTCCGGCATGAAAAATCCATTTCGTTTTTTTGAACATGAGCAGATCCTGGCTTACAAGGCGGCACATCCCGCACTTTGGGAAAACGTTAAGCCGATACGGAAAGCTTTTGTGTTTTTCTGGAGGCCGTGGCTCAAGATCTGGCGGGCTTCAGGAGCCGGGAAACTGTGGGCAAAAGTACGATTCAAGGCGGGCAGAAAGCTGGCGGAACGCAATCTGGCAGCATCGCTGGCCCTGGACGCCGCGGAAATACAAAGACAGCGTGAAACGATGTTTCCGGAAGAACACCGGTTCAGTATTCTTGTGCCTCTGTATAATACGCCGCTCCAGTTCCTGAAGGAGATGATCCTTTCCGTCCAGGAACAAACCTATCCGGGATGGGAACTGTGCCTGGCGGACGGAAGCGACGACGCGCATCCGGAGGTGGGGGAATTCTGTCTGGCGTGCAGCCGGGAAGATTCACGGATCGTATACCGGAAACTGACAGAAAACCGGGGAATATCTGAAAATACAAATGCGTGTATTGATATGGCAACCGGAGATTATCTGTCTCTTTTTGATCATGACGACCTGCTTCATCCGGCAGCATTATACGAAGTAATGAAGTCCATATGTGAACAGCAGGCTGACTTCGTTTATACAGACGAGATGGTTTTCCGGTCGCCGGACCGGACGAAGATTATCGCGACACATTTCAAACCGGATTTTGCCTATGATAATCTGATGAGCAATAACTATATCTGTCATCTGAGCACATTCAGCAGAAAACTGCTGGAGAAAGCAGGTCCCTTCCGGAAAGAATGCGACGGCAGCCAGGATCATGACATAATCCTGAGACTGACCGGCTGTGCGGAAAAGATTGTTCATATTCCGAAAATCCTGTATTACTGGAGAAGCCATGAGTCCTCCACGGCTTCCGATATCGGAACCAAAACCTATGCCATTGAGGCAGGACAGCGGGCGGTACGGGATTTCCTGAGGGAAAAGGAAAAAATCGACGCGACGGTAACGAGTACGGACGTTTATCCGACGATGTATCATGTAAACCGGCCGGTCAGGGGAGAACCGTCGGTTGAAGTGATTATTTATGCGGCGGGCACGGCAGATAACGAAGATGTGCTGCGAAGCGGGGCGGAAGCATTACGTAAAATGACCGCTTACCATAACCTGACAGTTTCTGTCGTCGGGAAAACGGATGAAACGACTCTTCCGCAACGCTTGAATGAGGCTGTGAGAAGCTCGAAAGCAGATTATCTGGTGTTCCTGCACGGTGAAGTTTCAGTACAGAATGAAAAATGGCTTCAGGAAATGCTGATGCTGGCACAGGAAGAACGAATCGGAGCTGTCGGCGGAAAGGTTCAGTTCAGTGACGGGACAGTGCGGCACGCCGGTCTGATTACCGGTCTCGGTTCCAGACGGACAGTGGGCCGATCCCATTTCCGTGTGGATGCAAACAGCGCCGGATATTTCGGCCAGCTGGCAATTGTTGAGGACGTATCAGCGGTATCGGCGGAGTTTATGATGGTTTCACGGCAGAAACTGGATGAGGCCGACGGGCTGGATGAACAATATCTGGAAACGTTGTTCGATGCGGATATGTGCCTGAAACTGGCGCAAAAGGGCCTTGTGAGTGTTTATACACCTTTTGCGCTTGCGCAGGGTGGAAGCATCCGACAGCAATATGTGGATTATGGAAGAGAAACAGAGCATTACCTGAAAGACGCGGCGCGTTTCAGGGGGAAATGGGCAGACGTGCTTCAGCGGACGGATCCATACTATAATCCGAATCTGTCGCTGGATTACGCGGATTACCGGATCCGGTCCATGAAAAAAAAGCGGGAAAACGGGAGGAGAAAAAAATGAAACAGATTTCCGGTAAAGCAGCAGGTTTTATCCGGACCTGGTGGAAAAAAGTGCTCATCTGCGGATTTGCGGCGATGCTGCTTGCCGCAGGACTGGAGGAACTTCAGCTCCTGACCCAGCCGAAGAGTTATGCGTACCAGGAAAAGTCCTCTGAGAATGAAGTCAGCCTGCCGCTTGAGGATGCATATCTGTTGAACTGTACGCTGGAGGACGGAAAAATCGCCGTGGAAGAGACGGGAGAGATCTGTTTTGAACTCCAGAAGTCCGGCAGCTTTAACCGGGTAACCCTGTTTTTCGATCCCGCACAGACCGAGGGAAGCATCCGGGTGATGTATGCTCCGGCGGACTGGATCCTTTCTGAAGAAGAAAACTCCTATGAGCTGCAATATACCGCAGGCATGGAGAGAGTGGATTTTACATTTGACGAGGATTCATACGGAAAGATCGGACTGATCCTGAAAGGCAGCCTCCGGGTAAAGGAGATCAAAACATCCCGGGGACAGTATGAACGGGTCGCGGTGAACGAGAGATTGTCGCTGAAGCGGATAGCTATGCTGACAGTGATGCTGTTTGCGACAGCTATGTTCCTGTTCGGAATTCATGGATGGAAACGGTTCAAAGGGTGTGTACAGCAGGCAAAAGCAGGTATCAGTGAAAACCCGCGGAAGACGCTGCTGAACGCTGCGCTGTTTATTGCGGTGGCGGCGCTCTGCTATGTTGGAGTCCGGATGTATGTAACATACTGGTATGAAAAGTTCAACTGGGTACTGAATGTATTTTGCTTACTGGCTGCGACGGCAGCCGGCTGCCTGGTGTGTTTCCGTAAAACCCTGGGAAACAAACCGGAGATATTCTTCCTGATTCTGTGTATCCTGATCGGCGGCCAGCTTGCTGTGTTTGAACCGGATACGACAACAATCAGCTGGGATGACGGATTCCACTACATGAGTGCCAACAAGTACTCCTATCTGGGTCAGACCCGGCTGACAGATCAGGAGAACGTGGCGCTGACAGCCTGGGCGGAAAGGAACTATGACCTGAACAGTCTGGATGGATGGCATAAGCAGCAGGATGAACTATACCGGCAGGGTGTGGCGACCGTGGCGCAGGGCTTGCCGAATCCGAAAAACTTCTGGAGTCTCTTCTCCGGCATCGGCCTGTATGCTGCGCGGGTACTGGGATTCCCGTTCCACCGGATGTGGGAGACGGGACGATTATTCAATCTACTTGCATATGCGATTCTCGGATATTTTGCTATCCGAAGACTGAAATCCGGCAAGATGATACTAGCGACTGTACTGCTGATTCCGGAATGTGTTTTCCTGGCATCCAATTACAGTTATGATCCGGGCGTGACAGGATTCCTGGCGCTGGGCCTGAGTTACTGCTTTGCGGAATGGCAGGAGCCGGAAAAGAAACTGACCGCATTTAATGCCTGCGTGATGCTGGGAGCCCTGTTCCTGGGAAGCTATACAAAGGGCGTCTATTTCCCGGTGTTCCTGATCCCGATGTTCCTGCCAAAGGAAAAGTTTGAAAATCGTAAATGGCGCAGGATATTCTTCTGCGCGGCAGCTGTTGTTATGCTGTATGTGATGTACGACGTGGCAAGTCCTTTCCTGGGCGGAAACGCCACCGGCGCCACGGACACCCGCGGAGGTTCGGACGTGGACGCGGGACGGCAGATGCAGTTCATTTTTGCCAACCCGCTGTACTATACGGGAGTGCTGCTACGGAGCCTGTGGACGGTTATCGGACCGGAGTATGCGGACGGATTCCTGACTTACTACGCGTACCTGGGGAAGATGCCAAACCAGTATCTGTATCTTATTTTGCTTGCGGTTGTGGCCTTTACGGACAAGTGTGACGCAGACAGGGAACTGGGCCGGCGTGTAAGAATGAGAGGCTTCTTCCAGTTCCTGTTATTCGGGATTGCATGCCTGGTAGGAACCTCGATGTATGTTGTGTTTACAAAAGTTGGTGCGTATGGAATAGAAGGATTCCAGTACAGGTATGTGCTGCCGGTGGTTTATCCTGCAATGATGCTTCTGGGATCTGGCTGGATCAGGAATGATACGAACCGGACTGTGTATAACGGAATCCTGTTTGCGGTTGCCGGATATGTGAATTTTGTGGCGGTTCTGAGCGGTGTAATGTCCCTGTACAGCTGAGATGTGACAGTGGCAGAATTCAGGAAACTGAATTCTGCTAATGAATAATGAAAACTTAAAACTGAAAATATAAAAATGGTGGATATAATTGCTTCCGGGATGAATCTATATTGCTGTGATGGAAGTTGTGCACCTGATGGAGTGTGGAGACGAGAAATCCAAAGGAGCAGTGTGTTCCATAGAACTCCAATATGTTGTTTTGTCAGTTTTACAGTATGAAAAACAGCTCTCCTGAAAAGGAGAGCCGTTTTGTATAATAACCGTATATTACTTGATCCAGGCACCGCTCTTGTTAAAGGTATACTTGGTGCCGTTGATTGTCTGGGTGCCGGTAACCATGGCGCCGGAAGCGTCGAAGTAGTACCATACGCCGTTAACCTGCAGCCAGCCGATTGCCATTGAACCATCAGAATTGAGATAGTACCAGGTCTTGTTAAGTTTCAGCCAGCCGGTCATCATGGCGCCCGTAGTCTTGTTGAGGTAATACCACTTACCGCCTTCAAGTTTCTGCCAGCCGGTCTGCATGGCGCCGGAAGCGTTCATGTAATACCATACACCGTTAACCAGCTGCCAGCCGGTGAGCATGGCACCGTCGGTCGGGCTCAGGTAGTACCACTTACCGCCGTCTTTGATCCAGCCTTTCTGAACGGCTTTCTTGTCGTTAAGGTAATACCACTTGCCGCCTTCTTTGAACCAGCCGGATTCGGTCAGGGAACCATCATCACGGAAGATATAGTTTACACCGTTGATGGTCTTGGCACCGGTAACCATGGCGCTGCCGTTCTGGGGATCGAGGTAATACCACTGGTTGTTATAGCTCAGCCAGCCGGAAACCAGAGCGCCGGAACCGTTAAAGAAGTACCATTTTTCATCGATCTTCGCCCAGCCGGTGATCATGGCGCCGGAGGCATTGGTGTAATACCATACGCCGTTGATCTTGAGCCAACCGGTCAGGGCTTTGCCAAGGGTGGGCTCAAAGTAATACCATTTGCCGCCGATCTGCTGCCAACCGGTCGCATAGGTGGTGGCGGAAGTGCAGTAATACTTGCTGCCGGTATCGGCGGGCCACTGCTGCCAGTTCTTGGCGCTGTCCAGAATGACTACCTTAACAGAGGCCTGGGGAGTGGTGAGACCGTCGATAGTGTTGGCGCTGGCGACGGTGACAGTGATGACACCAGGCTTTTTCGGGGTCACGACACCATCCTGGTTAACTTCAGCAATGGAAGTGTCACTGCTGCTCCATGCAAGCTCTGTGGTTGAAGCGATTGCAGGAGAGACGGTGAAGGAAATAGCCAGGGTGTTGGTGGAAGCCTTGTCATAGATCATGGTGTATTCCGGAGGATTACGAACCGTGATCTTGTCGATGACAGGATCCAGGGATTCATACTTTACGGAATTAGCGATCGCATATTCCTCCAGCGGAGAGCCCTTGAAGCAGGAGATGACCACCTGGGGGCAGTTGGCAAAAGCGTCTGTTCCCACGGAGGTGACATTGCCTGTTACGGGTTTATATGTATCGCTGTACTTGGTTTTAACGGTGGCGGTGCCTTCAACAGCCTTCAGGGAGACGCAGTTACGGAAGGCAAACTGGCCAATGCTGGTTACGCCGGAAGGGATCGCAATGGTCTTCAGGGACGTAGCATTGCTGAAGCAGTTGTTAGGAATGGACGTAATAGCAGAAGACAGAGTGATTTCCGTCAGGAGGCGGCATTCTGCAAATGCGCCGGTCTGAATGGACTTGACGGAATTGGGCATTGTAACCTTGGTGATGTTTTTGCCGTTGAAGCAGGATGCACCAATGGTGGTGATTTTTTCATCGGTAAACATGTCGGCGGTGATTTCTGTAGCCGTGCCGATATATTTGATGGCGATGCCATCTTTTACATCAAAATTGGAACCTGCGGAAGCGGTGCTGATGATGCCTGCGGCCAATATGACAACCAGCAGCAGACTGAGCCATTTTCTGAACAGCCTCATTATGTTTTTTTCCTCCTCAAAAAATATGTGTTAATAGATTTGTGTGATGGTGCTGAAACATATTGGAATCAGCAATGCAAGGCTCCCTCATTATAGCCGAATCATTTCAGAAAAACAACAGAGTATTTACGAAACGATGAACAATATTTTTCAACAATAGTGCACTGTTGATACAGACTCCACAATATACTGTGGAGCCCTTGTTTTTAGCTTGCGAAAGCAATGTGTTTCCGATACAATGAAGATTGTTGAGAATGGCTCTTTTTGCGGTTGCGGAAGCCGGACAGAGCATATTTCTCCGGGTATTGATCCAGGGGAGGGTTGTAAGTGAAACTGCTGGTCATCATCCCGGCGTACAATGAGCGGGGAAGCATTTTAAGCACAGTACAGGATGTACGGGAAAACTGTCCGGAGGCAGATTGCCTGGTTATCAATGACTGTTCAAAAGATGATACACTGAAGCTTCTTCAGGAGGCAGGTGTTCCGTATCTGGATCTGCCGGTAAATCTTGGAATCGGCGGAGCGGTACAGTCCGGCTACCTGTACGGAGTGCAGCATGGTTATGATATTGCTGTGCAGTTTGATGGGGACGGGCAGCACCGCGCGGAGTGCATTCCCAGTCTGATTCAACCTCTTACAGATGATAAAACGGATATGGCGGTGGGAAGCCGTTTCCTGGATAACAGTGACAGGGATGGATTCAAATCCTCCGCAATACGGCGTGTGGGCATCCGGGTACTGAGTTTCCTGATCCTTGCTGTGACGGGAAAACGCATCAAGGACGCCACGAGTGGATTCCGGGCGGTGAACCGGAAACTGATGGAGTACTATGCAGAGAATTATGCACAGGATTTTCCGGAACCAGAGGCCATTGTCCTTGCGTTGAACAACGGTTACCGTGTGGAAGAAGTGCCGGCACGGATGAATGAGCGTGGCAGCGGTGAAAGCTCCATACAAGCGCTGATGACGGTTTACTATATGATTAAAGTATCGCTGGCAATTCTGGTGGCAGGTGTACATACGCCCCGGAAGCGGAGAAAGGGGAAGAAGGCATGAGCTGGAAACTGAGGATTATTCTGATCCTGCTGGTGTTTTTTGCGGATCTGTTTTCTTTCCATCAAATCCGCCGGGGTAAGATGAGCCTGAATCATTCGCTGCTGTGGATCCTGATTTCCATAGTATTGCTGCTGATCGCTGTTTTTCCGTCAATAGCCTTCTGGCTTGCGGGAATGATGGGGATCGGAACACCGGTGAACCTGGTGTTTCTGTTCTTCGCGTTTTTCTCCATTATCCTGTTTATCTATCTGACCAATGTTATATCCAAAGGAGACCGGATTAACCGGAGACTGGTGCAGAAAGTGGCGCTGATGGAAAGAGAATTACGGGAAATGAGGAAAACAGAGAGCAAAGGAGACGCGGCGGAAAATGAGTAATACGCGGTTTTCAGCTGAAGATCACACCTGGCTGGTATGTGCTTATCAGAGCAGTTCTTATCTGGAAAGCTGTGTGCAGTCCCTGCTGAGTCAGACAGTAAAGAGCAGGATTCAGATTTCCACGGCCACACCGAATGAGCATATCCGGCAGATTGCGGATAAATACGGATTAAAGCTGATTATTAATCCGGATAAACCGGGGATTGGATCAGACTGGAATTTCGCATTGGCGCACGGAGAGACGGAGCTGATGACGATCGCGCACCAGGATGATATTTATGAACCGGATTATACGGAAAACATGCTTCGGCGGATGAACCGGTGCCGGGAACCGATTATGTATTTCTCTGATTACGCGGAGCTGAGAAATGGGAAAAAGGTGACAACGAACAAGCTGCTGCGGATCAAGCGTATCCTTCTGATTCCGGTCAGACTGTTTCCGGGATGGCGATGGGCGCGCCGCTTATCCCTGGCATTCGGGGATCCGATCTGCTGTCCGTCTGTAACTTACCGGAAGACGATGATGGAGGGACTGACATTTACAGACCGGTTCAGCGGAGCACTGGACTGGGAAATGATGGAGAAGCTGAGCCGGAAAAAAGGACAGTTTGCTTTTGATCCGGGTATACGGATGTGTCACCGGATCCATACGGAGTCCGCGACAACCGAAATCATCGGTGATCACACACGGACGCGTGAAGACTATGAGATGATGAGGAAATTCTGGCCTGAGGCGATCGCAAAAAGACTGAGCAAGGCGTATTCCGCCAGTGAAAAGAGCAACAAGATGGAATAAGGCAGGAAGACAGTATGGCGAAGGTGACAATTCTTTTGTCTGTATACCGGCCGAATCCGGCGTATTTCCGGCAGCAGCTTGCTTCACTGAACGAACAAACATACGAGGATCTGGAACTGTTGATCCGGAATGACTGTCCGGAAGAAAAACTGGACAGGGAACTGATCGGACGGGAGATTACCCGCTTCCCGGTGAGGATGGTTGAAGGGGAAAAGAACCTCGGATATACCGGTGCTTTTGGTGAACTGTGCCGGTTGGCGGAGGGAGACTATATCAGCCTGTGCGATCAGGATGACGTGTGGGAAGCAGATAAGATCCGCCTGTGCATGGAAGCTATTCAGGAACATCATGCAAAGGCTGCGGTTTGTGACCGCTCACTGATGGACGGAGACGGAAAGATCTTTTGCCCGAGCGTCCGGGAAACCAGCAAGTTAAAAAGATTTACCTGGCATACCGGGGATGACATCACACCGCGTGCGGCATTTGCGAGCTATTGCACGGGGATGACGCTGGTCGCTGAAAGAGAAACGGTACAGTGCTGCCTGCCCCTTCTGCCGGATCTTCCGCATGATCAGCAGCTGATTTTCCTGCTTTCCGGTGCAGGGGTGATTGCCTATGTGGAAAAGCCGCTGGTGAGACACTGGAGATACGGTACAAACGCGTCCGGAACGCTGGCGGGCGTGACCACCAAAAAAGACTATTATGATACCCGGTGCAAACCGGTGGCAAAACTGCTGGATAAGTATCACGAAATGTATCCTGCAGATAAACGGATTGAAAAGATGCGGGCATGCTGTGAAGCCAGGATCCGCGGAAACATCCGGAAACTGTTTCAATACCGGGATATGATTCCTGATTTGTACCTGTATGAGACAGGCCTGGCGCTGATTCCGGAAAGGCTGTTCCGCCTGGCAAGGAAAGTGCTGGCAGGAGGGAAAGCATAAACATGGCGGCAAAAGCAAACGGTAGATACCGGTATGAACTGAGCGCGGTGGTTGTTACCTACCATCCGGAATCGGAAGGGCTGCGCCGGACTTTGCTGTCTCTGATCCGGCAGGAAGGGGTCCGGATGGAAATTATAGTCGCGGATGACGGCTCTGAGGATAATCACGAAGCGGAGATTCGACGGGTGTTTGATGATACGGGATTCATGGACTGGAAACTGGTAATGAATACCGAAAACAAGGGAACAATCCGGAATCTGATTTCAGGCCTGGAACAGGCTGAAGGCGAGTTTGCGAAAGTGCTTGCTCCCGGGGATTTCCTAGCCGGCGCGGACGTTATGCGCGGCTGGCTGGACGACATGCGGGAAAAGGGAAGCGACTGGTCTTTTGCGGAGACCGTGAATTACTGCACAGAAAACAGCATCGACAGGATTGCAACGGAGACGGCGCAGCCTGTTTATGTCCGTCCTTACCTTGAGAAAGACCGGCAGCGGGCCAGATGGAATTATGTTGTGCTGGATGACGTGGCACCGGGGTGCTGCCTGACCTGCAGAACAGCCCTGCAGCTTCAATACGCCAAGGAACTGGCAGAAGCGGGAAACCGGTATGCCGAGGATTATATGTACCGCCTGATGATGTATGACGGGATCATCGGAAGTTATTATCCCAGGGCTGCAGTCTTTTATGAGTATGGTACGGGCATTTCTACGGGACGCAGCAGGGAATGGGCAAATACCATTTTCGAAGAATATCTCCGGATGAACCGGCTGATGGCAGAAAGAAAAAAACCGGACGCATTTCAGCAGCGCATGCTGAAATACGCACTGCAAAAAACATCCGCGTTTGCGATGATCTTTGTGCCGGGTAAATTGAGGAGATTCCTGAAGCTTCAGTTGTTTCCCAGAAAACTGAAGACGGATCTGACAGAATCAGATGCATGGAGAAAGGAATGCAGCTGAAAAACAGAGAAAAACGATGCGCTGCTTTTCCTCAGAATAAAGTTTTATAATCCTGCTCCAGAATGTCGGCGATCTGTTTCGCGGCATTCTGCTTTTTCAGCAGGCAGTCTGTGATGACTGTCTGTCTTTTTTCTGCCAGGGGATCATTTCCGGTGAGCAGGTTTTCCAGATGACGTTCAATCTCTTCCCAGGAAGGGGCTTCATACATCGCGTCGCGCTGCTGAAGGAATTCCGCGGTAAAGGGGATGTTCCCGGGACAATATACAATGGGCTTATTCATGGCCAGGAATAAACCGAGGATGGAGGAATAATCTGAAACAAGGATATCTGTATCCCGGAAAGTGTCCGCCACAATCCGGTTTGAATCGAAACGGATTCCTGCGTTACTGCAGCGTTCTTTCAGCTGCCGGATTTCTTCTTCGGTCATCAGGTGCTCACGGAGCAGATTGTCAAACATCAGCGGATGGGGACGGATGGTCAGTGAGACATTGTGACGGGAAACAAAATCAATCCAGCGGTCAATATATTCCAGGAAATGAGAACCGCCGATTTTTGCATCGTAAGACCAGCGGGGCGTCCACAGGATCCGGTTGCTGCCGGGAGAAGAGGGCAGGGAATGGTATAGTTCATAAGCAGGATATCCGACATTAAAAACCTGATGATAAGCGCTGTTTCCGAAGACTTTCCTGAAGGCGTCATATTCATGAACATTGGAAGCGAACCAAAGGCTTACACCGGCGGCAAAATCTCCATATTCAAACGGGACGTCCCAGTCATAGGCGCCGTAAAGAATCAGGCAGAGACGGGTATAGGCTGCGGTATAACGCGTTTGCAGATCCGGCGGCAGGTAATGATTGAAAGGACGATCATAAAAAAGATAATCAAAACCGGACAGATCAATATCAGAAGCTGAAAAGAAATCCAGCACACGTTCTGAACTGTAAAGATTCTCGTAGAAAAGGCGCTCTCCGGGATCTTCCTGAAAAGACTGCCGGTTAACGAAGTTAAAGTGATTTACATAAATGATATAGGGGTCAAAACGAGGGTCCTGCAGCATGAGGTTAAAAAGACTCATCTGTTTGTCCCAGACTTCCGGGACCTGGGCAACAAAGCCTACGCGAATAGGATCGGAGGGATGCGTTTTTTTCCGGTAGCGAACGAAGCGCCGGATGATCCGGGTTCCCTGGGCAATCCGAAGGGAAACGACTGCTGGATACAGGCGGTCCGCAATCGTTTTGAGAAGCGGTTTCCCGCTGTTTGTGTCTGGCATTCAGATAACCTCCTCCTGAAAGATGGTTATTGATCGTCTTTCCGGCGAATGGTACGGATCAACGTGAGGATTTTGCCACGCTGCAGGAACAGTACGCCGAGTGTAAGGACGGCGGCAATGATCCGGGCAGGAAGCGAACCGTACAATGCAGCGCCTGCTGCCGTCAGTCCGCAGGCGGCGATGAACAGCATAATCATTCCGCGGTAATTGTATCCCTGATCCTGCAGTCCGCGTCTTTTCAGTATCCGCTTCATAGCCAGGCAGTTGCACAGGGCAAAAACCAGATAACTGAAGAGCGTTGTATAAGCCGCGGCAACATAACCGTACAAGCGTATGAAGATCCAGTTGAGGATAAGATTCGTAACAGCGGCGCCAAGGGAAGCCCAGACCAGACTGCGTTTTTCCTCGTAATAGAATTCCACATTGGCAAAGAGCTGAGAATAGAACAGGAGGAGCAGGCTGAGAGCAACCGGAGGAACCACATAAACTGCTTCAAGATATTTTTCTCCGGCCATAACCAGGACAATCTCCGGGGCGAACCAGATCACACCGGACAGCAGCAGCGCCATGAGCGCGGCAATCCCCAGAGAGACGCTCCGGTTCTCCTTCTCCTGACCTTTGCCCAGTTTTTCATAGAGCCAGGGAATATAGGCGTTATTGATTGCGTCCAGGACAAAAGTCAGGACAACGGCAAGGTTGTAAGCGACACCATATACAGCGGATTTGTCCATGCCGACCATATGGCTGATCATAATGCGGTCGCTCTGATTGAAAACCATCTGGGACAGATAATATGCAAGCAGCGGAATGTTGAAACCAAGGGCGTATTTCCAGTATTGCCTGCGAAAAACCGTTTTTCCGCGGATAATATTCAGAACAAAAAACACTCCGCCGGCAACAATATTGACAATTGCCATGCCCCAAATCCGTGCATAGCCCTTTTCTTCGTTAGTGATTACGAGAACATACTGCAGAAGAGGGGTGGCGACAGCAATGGCAAGTGTAACCAGCACAACGCTGATATATTTAAATTCAAAGCGTTTCTTTCCGCTCCACAGAAGAAGTGCGGTAACCGAAAGCGTTTCAGCTACCATCAGGCACATGATGGAGGTCGGCAGCTCGAAAAGCTGATTCCAGAGACTGGCAAAAGGCAGGTAGATCAGCAGGAAAAAACCTGACAGCAGGAGGCAGATTCCCTCAACAGATGCGATATATCCGTCACGGTCAGATTCGAATTTCACCATGGCCGGGGAGAAGGAACCGTAAGCCAGATTGAGCGTCAGAAAAATCTGCAGGAGTCCCTGCCAGGAGGAGTATATGATCACCTGGCCATATTGTTCAGTTGTCAGAAGTCTTGTAAAGAGGGGCATGGTCAGGAAAAGCAGGCATCTTTGCAAAACACTGCACAGAACATATGCAGACGAGACTTTGACAGTTACAGGGATATTGCGATACTTGTCCGTAAGCTTTCCCATACACGCTCCCGATTCATTCAAAACAGGACGCTTCCATACAAAAAGGAAGGTCCCTGATACATAAATTATATCATTATGATAAATGGATGTAAACACGGGGAAGGGCTTGCTGCCGGTCAAATCGATCATCACACGAATGTATCATATAAAAAATGAACACGGTGCATCTTGATAGCGTTCATTTTATATGTTAATATAAACAACAATGAACAGCGTGGGCTGTTCAGAGGTATCAGATTGGGAGGCTCAGTCATGACGCAGAATGAATTTACCCTGTTATACGCTATCCGGAAATACGGTATGCAGAGCTGCCGGTGGTTTAAGGAGAAAACAGGTTTGTCAGTGGGCTATGTTTCCCAGACGCTTAAGGAATTTGCCGGAAAGAACTTTGTGAATCCGGACGGCATCACTGCAGACGGAATAAAGGCGCTGGCACCTTATAAAGTTGAAAATGCGGTGATCATGGCCGCGGGGATGTCCTCCCGGTTTGTACCGATCAGCCTGGAAAAACCCAAAGGCCTGCTGACAGTGAAAGGCGAAGTGCTGATTGAACGCCAGATCCGCCAGCTGCAGGAAGCAGGCATAGAGAGTATTGTCCTGGTGCTTGGATACAAAAAGGAAGCCTTTTTTTATCTGGAAGACAAGTTCGAACACGTGAAGATCATTATCAATCCCCAATACGATACAAAGAACAATACATTCACTGTTTATCTGGCGCAGCAGTATATCGGGAACACTTATATCTGCTCTTCTGACAATTATTTTTCCGAGAGCCCGTTCGAAGAATATGTATATCAGAGCTTTTATTCCGCTGTGAAAGTGGACAGACGGCTGAATGAATGGTATATGATTCCGGATTCAAAGATGAATATTGCCCGGATCGTGAAAAATGACGACCGGGGATGCATTATGATGGGCCATGTGTACTGGGATCGGGACTTCAGCAAAGCAATGATTGAACTGATCAACGCGGATCAGGAAATCGGACATTACGATACCGAACTGTGGGAGCAGATCCTGGCGGATCACCTGAAAACACTTCCGCCAATGGCCATTAAGGTTTATCCGGACGGTGTTATTCACGAGTTTGATTCACTGGAAGAACTGCGCCAGTTTGACAGCCGGTATATCAGCCATACGGACAGCCGGATTATTCGGAACATAGCTGACGTACTGCACTGCGGAGAAGAGGAAATATGTGAATTCAGGGTGATCAAGAACGGACTTACCAACAGATCCGTATACTTTGAAGCCTGTGGGAAAAAGTATGTTTATCGCTATACAGAGCAGCGTGAAGGAATTGCTGTCAACCGAAGCCATGAACGGCAGGCCCTGGAACTTGCATACTCCATCGGAGCAGATCCGACGTTTTTGTATATGAACGAGGAGGAGGGATGGAAAATCTCCTCCTATGCAGAAAACGCACATGAACCGGATTTCACAAACCGGGATGATATCAAACGTGTGGCGGATGCACTGAGAAAGCTTCATGATCGCAAACTGAGTGTGAACTGGTCTTTTCTGCCATGGGTGGAAACCCAAAGCATGGAATGGGTCCTGCGTTCCGAAAAAGGCGGGATTTCCGATCCGGAATACAGCACACTGAAGAATATGGTTGGAAAAGCAGCCGAGGCCTGTACAGAAGACGGGACGGCACCCTGCTTCTGCCACTGTGATTCTGAAAAAACGAACTGGCTGCTGACAGATAAAGAAACGATCCTGATTGACTGGGAATATGCCGGAAACGCTGATCCGGGATGTGATACGGGTTCTTTTATCCTGAATTCCGGATGGGAACCGGAAGAGGCAAAGACGTTCATACGCGAATACCTGGGTGATAACGCAACAGAGGAACAGGTTTTCCACCACCTGGCTTATACAGCAGTGATTGCCTTTTACTGGTACACATGGGCGCTTTCCTGTGAGGCGGAGGGAACAGTAATGGGTGAAGGCCTGTACAACTGGCGCAGTACAGCCAAAAAGTACACGAGATACCTTGTTGAACAATACGGCCTGTAAAGAGCCGGGGTTCAACCGAAAATATAAAAGATACCGGAGGAAAAAGAAATGAAGAAGATTATCGCAATGATCCTGGCCCTCATCCTGTGCTCCTGCTTATTTTGTGCAGCGACGGCAGAGACGGACACCACAGACAAGAACGTTGTGATCTGGACTACCGAAGAGGAGCATGTGGTGGATTACTATATCAATGCGCTGAGGGAAAAATTTCCGGAATACAACATCACAATCGAAAATGTCAGCTCCAGCACGATGCCGGCGAAGGTAATTGAGGAGGGCGAATACTGCTCCTGTGATATTTTGTGGACAGAAGACTATGCCTATCTGGAAAAGTGTTCCGACTGGCTGGTGGAACTGAAGGATTTCGATTATTCCATGTTCCTTGACGATACGGTGCCCGCCAGTCATAAATATACTCCCGAAGAACGGTATGCAGGCGGCATTATCCTGAACGTCGATATGCTGACGGAATGGAATCTGCCTGAGCCCGCATCCTACCAGGATCTGCTGGATCCGATGTATCAGGGCCTGATCTCCATGCCCAATCCGGCATCCTCCGGCACGGGATATATGTTCCTGCGGCAGCTTGTGAACGAGTGGGGAGAGGATGAGGCGTTTTCCTACTTTGAGCAGCTGACGCCGAATATCCTGCAATATACTTCCTCCGGTATGGGTCCGGTGAATGCACTGATCCAGGGAGAGGCGGCCATCGGCCTCGGGTTTATTTCGCAGGCGGTTCAGGAAATCAACGCAGGACGCAACCTGAAGATTGTCTACTTCGATGAAGGGGTTCCGTTCAGCATTTACGGAAACGCTTTGCTGAAGAAGAGCGAGCATAAGCAGGCGGCAGTGGATGTGTTCAATTATATTGCCGCGGAACTTGTATATGACAATAACCGGCTGTTCTATCCGGAACAGATTATCAGGGATTATACTCCCGTGATTGAGAATTATCCTACAGAAATTCATTACGGCAACATGACGAACAATACCCTGGAAGAGAAAGAAAGGCTGCTTGCAAAATGGACGTTCTCGTAAGAGATAAACTGTTTATCAGCGATATATCAAAAACATTTGTGGACGCCGGTACAGGGGTGCTTAACCATGTATCATTCACAGTGCGGGACGGGGAGTTTCTCTCCATCCTGGGTCCTTCGGGATGCGGAAAAACGACGCTGCTGCGGATCCTGATCGGCCTGCTGAAGCCGGACACGGGAAGCATTATCAAAGACGGGAAAGATATAACGGGCACTGCTCCTGCTGCACGGAAAATGGGGATTGTATTCCAGAATTATGCGTTGTTTGAGAATATGACAGTGCTGAAAAATGTGGAATATGCCCTGAAGATCCGGCCGGAAACAAGAGCAACAGCCAGGGAAACCGCGATGGAAATGATCGCGGCGGTGGGACTGAGCGAGCATATTCACAAGATGCCCGGAAAACTGAGCGGCGGACAACAGCAGCGTGTAGCCATTGCACGGACGCTTGCGCTGCAGCCGGAGATCATCCTGTTTGACGAACCGATGTCCGCCCTGGACGTTGCCACCCGGCTGTCCATGCGGACAGAACTGAAAGCGCTGCAGAAGCGTTTCGGTACAACCATGATCTATGTGACGCACGATCAGGAAGAGGCGTTTGCCCTCTCGGACCGGATCCTGATCATGGATCAGGGAAACATCTGCCAGCTGGATACACCTGAGAATATCTGCAGAAACCCTGCCAGTGACTATGTGAGATCCTTCGTGCTGGCCAATATCCGGCTGAAGGTGGACTCCCTGTCCCGATATGCAGAGATGGTGCGAGACGTATGAAGCTGAAGAATCGAAAAAACCTGGTGGTGAATCTGCTGATTGCAGCCGTATTCATCACATCTGTTATCCTGCCGATCATCTCGATGTTTTCCCGTGTGACAGCGGAGAGTTTTCGGGAAGTAACGGGTTCCGTCCAGTTCGGACGGGCAGTCTGGAATTCTCTGACCACATCCCTGACGGCCACGATGATTTCCCTGGTTCTGGCGCTTCTGGCTGCCTGGTGTGTGGAACGGACGCGGCTGCCAGGGAAAAACCTGTTCAGCCTGCTGTTTGTTGCACCGATGCTGATTCCGTCGATGTCCCACGCGTTCGGGCTGATTGCCCTTTTCGGGACAAACGGACTGATTACCCGGCTGCTGCATGTCCGTACTGCAATTTACGGATTTAACGGAATTGTACTCGGCGCTGTGATGTATTCCTTCCCCTTTGCCTATGTGATGTTCACAAGCATCCTGCAATATGAAGACCAGCTGCCTTACCGGGCAGCAGAGGTCATGGGGATTCCGAGAATCCGTCAGTTTACCGGTATTACACTGCCCTATCTGAAGAAGACCATTATCACAGCTTTTTTTGCCATTTTTACGATGACGATCACAGACTATGGCGTACCGATTATGATCGGCGGCCAGGTACAGACACTGCCGGTTATGATGTATAACAAGGCAGTGGCGATGACAGATTACAGTACGGGAAGCGTTATCGGAATATTCCTGCTGATTCCTGCAATTGTGGCGTTCATCGTGGACCTGATGAATCCTGAAACAAACCAGAACACTTATGCCGCTGAATTGTTCAAACCCCGCAGGAACAAGGTGCAGTCGACAATGGCACTGGTGTTTTCCATCCTGTTGTGTGTGATGATTCTCTCACCGGTGATATCATTCAGCTTTATGGTGTTTGAGGAACGGTATCCGTCTGTAACAACGTTTACGCTGTATCATATTGAAAAAACATTGAACAGGGGAGCACTGACCTATCTGGGAAATTCTCTCCTGTATGCTGTGCTTACCTCGACAGCGGGTACAGTATTTGCGTTCTTCTGCGCGTATGAAACAGCGCGTGTGAAGGAACGGCTGGGGAAACTGATTCACCTTATCTCCCTGACATCAATGGCAATCCCGGGCATTGTGCTGGGTTTGTCCTATATCATATTTTTCCATGGAAGCGCTGTTTATGGTACCATCTGGATCGTTGTGATCATGAACTGTATTCATTTCTTCTCCTCTCCGTACCTGATGATGTATAACACGCTGGGGAAGGTGAATCCCAACCTGGAAGCCGCAGGATCGACACTGGGGATTAAAAGGTGGCGGATTGTCAGGGACGTCATCCTGCCCAAAGTCAGCGGGACGGTCCTGGAGATGTTCAGTTACTTTTTTGTGAACAGCCTTGTGACCATTTCAGCGGTGTCCTTCTTGAGTCCGCCTTCTCCCAAACCGCTGTCACTGCTGATCAACCAGTTTGAAGCCCAGCGGCAAATGGAGAGCGCTGCGTTTGTATCCCTGCTGATTTTCCTGGTGAATGTGCTGCTGCGGATTTCCATCCGGGGAATGAAAAAAATCCTTGCCCTGAAAAAGGCAAGGATCGGAGAAGGCCAGACTGCCTGTTAAGCGAAATCATTTACGGCGCTGATAACTGCCTGTACTTCAGCGTCTGTCATACCGTAGAACATGGGCAGGCTCAGTTCTGTGCGGCTGATCTCCTCGGCAATGGGGAAGTCGCCTTCACTGAACCCGAGATCCCGGTAGCATTCCTGCAGATGCATCGGGATCGGATAATGCTTGTTGGTGGTGATGCCCCGGCTGGACAGATGTTTTTCGAGTTCATCCCGCCGGCTGCATCGGATACCGAAAATATGCCATACCGGTACGTATTCCTCCGAGACAAGGGGGAGGATTACGGCCGGATTTTTTATTTCCGACAGGTACCGGTCTGCAATCTGCCGACGGGCGGCATTCATCCGTTCCAGATGGGGAAGCTTCGCGGAGAGGAAAGCAGCCTGAAGTTCATCGAGGCGGCTGTTGTTTCCCTTATAGATATGGTGATACTTGTAGTCCGAACCATAATTGCCCAGGGCCCGGACTTTGACAGCTATATCTTCGTTGTCTGTGACAACAGCGCCGGCGTCTCCCAGCGCGCCGAGGTTTTTGCCGGGATAGAAGCTGAAACCGGCCGCGTCCCCGAAGGTACCGACCTTCCGGCCTTTATAGGTTGCACCGTGTGCCTGGGCACAGTCTTCAATTATCCGCAGACTGTACTTTGCGGCAATGGACATGATGGGATCCATATCGCAGGCACGTCCATACAGATGAACCGGCATGATGGCCTTTGTACGGGCGGTAACAGCTGCTTCAATCCGGGAAGGATCGATGTTGAATGTTTCCATTTCCGGTTCCACAAATACCGGCTTTGCCCCGACATAGGTCACAGCAAGGGCAGTAGCAATGTAGGTGTTGGAGGGGACGATGACCTCATCACCTTCGCCGATATCCAGGGCTTTCAGGATCAGCATCAGGGCGTCGAGCCCGTTGCCGACACCAATACAGTACTTTGTTCCGCAGAAAGCGGAAAAAGCTTTTTCAAAGGCTGCATCCTCCTGTCCCTCAATATACCAGGAGCGGGTGAATACCCGGTTGAAGGCGTTACGGAGATCAGAATCAAGCTCTCTTTCCATGGGAAGAAACGAAACAAACGGTACGTTCATATTATGCAACCTCCTTAAATCATTCTACCTCTTCCTTTCAGACACGTCAATCTGAACAGGTGGCATCGAAAAGGAACCGGGGCAAACAGGAGATGCTTTTGCAATTTGGGCGTAAAACGCATATAATCAAGCTGAAAACAACACGGAGGGAATTGAAAATGAAAAGGCTGATCGGGTTTGTTCTGTTTCTGACGGCACTCTGCGTTTTTTTCTCAGCCTATGCAGTTGAAAGCGGTTCAAATGACCACCTGACCTGGACGTTGGATGCGAATGGAACCCTGACCATCAACGGCACAGGAGACATGGACTTAATATTCAGCAGAAATGCAGAGATCAAAACAGTTGTGATCGGGAAAGGGATTACCAGGATTAGTAATCCCGCATTCTATTGCTGTGAGAATCTCAGCAGCATATCGTTTCCGGACGGTATGAAAGAGATTGGCAATTACGCATGTTACGGATGTACAAAACTGACAGGCGTCACATTGCCGGACAGCCTGACCGTTATTGGTATATCCGCCTTTAGCTACTGCCCCGGAATGACCAGCATCTCCCTTCCGGACCAGGTGAAGTCTGTTGGGAGTGATGCCTTTGGCAGTATGATGGTTTATGCCCGGATCGGTACGGACGGTGCAAAAGCGCTGGGGAAGGCGGGCATGGCTTTCTGCGTCCCGGGTGGAAACTGCCAGCTGAGATACAGATATCAGGGTGATCAGCTGCTGGATCTGGAAATAACGGCTGCGAACAACGGCGTAACAAAACTGGTGATTCCGAATGGCGTTACCAGGATTGCAGCTTACGCGTTTTCAGGCAACAGCACCCTGACCAATGTTGTGCTTCCTGAAAGCGTCAAAAGTATCGAAAAGGGAGCGTTCTATCGTTGGAACGGACACCTTGTGTTTATGGGAGACGCCCCGGTCATTGATGCGGAAGCCTTCTATGGCGGATCCATTGTGGCTGTCTATCCATATGCCCGTTACGGATGGGATACAACGGTTAAGAATAGTTTCGCGGCTAGTTGGATCTACTGGCAGCAAGACAAGCTGACCGGTTTGCAGTACATTAATGGAAAGTTCTATTACTTTAACGACCAGGGGGTCAAGCAAACCGGCTGGATCAAGAATAATACGACCTGGTATTATGCTATGGCAGACGGCGTTCTGTGCGATAACGGATGGACAAAGATTGAAGGAAACTGGTATTATTTCCATCCAACCGGCGCAATGGCAGTGGGATGGCTTTCTGTCGGCGGCGTTAACTATTATCTGAATGAGTCCGGCGTAATGCAGACCGGCTGGGTTCAGACCGGCGGCAAGTGGTATTACATGAATGCCAGCGGCGCTATGCAGACCGGCTGGGTTCAGTCCGGCGGCGCATGGTACTATCTGGACAAAAATGGTGTGATGCAGACCGGCTGGATCAAGGATGGCAAAAAGTGGTACTACCTGAGCCAGAGTGGTGCAATGCAGATCGGCTGGGTTCAGGACGGCGACAGATGGTATTATATGAATGCCAGCGGCGCTATGCAGACAGGCTGGGTTCAGTCCGGCGGCGCATGGTATTATCTGGATTCCAGCGGCGTGATGAAGACCGGCTGGGTGAAAGACGGCGGAAAATGGTACTATTTGAGCACGGGCGGTTCGATGCAGACGGGCCTGGTCCAGGTAGACGGTTCCCGGTATTATCTCGGTGCAGGCGGCGCGATGCAGACCGGCTGGACGCAGATTGGAGGCAGCTGGTATCATTTTGATGATTCCGGCAGAATGACAACTGGATGGTTTGAAGACCGGGCAGCGGAAGCAAAGCAGAAGAAAAACGGGCTGTGGTACTGGTTCGATGAACAGGGCAGGATGGCCACAGGATGGAAAGAAATAAACGGGAAATGGGAAATGTTCGGGGATAACGGCCTTTGGCAGTATACATGGAACGGACAGTAAAACGGCAGAAACGGCCTGATATCCGGCTGAACAGGATTGATTTCACAAGCGGTACGTGATAGGATAAATCATTGAAGACAATTTAATGAAACGGGAACGGAGGATGCCGGGTGAAAAAGATTGCTACCAAGCTGGATGGAGTATACATTATTGAGCCGGATGTACATGGAGACGCACGTGGATATTTTATGGAGGTCTGGAGCACCCGCAATTTTGAGGAGCTGGGTCTGCATTATGATTTTGTGCAGGACAACCAGAGCTTCTCTTCACAGAAAGGAATACTGAGGGGAATCCACTTCCAGAATAATCCGATGGCACAGGCCAAACTGGTGCGGGTAAACCGTGGCGCGGTGCTGGATGTAGCGGTGGACCTGCGGAAGGGAAGCCCGACCTATAAGCAGTGGGTCGCTGTGAAACTGAGTGCGGAGAATCGCCGTATGCTGATGATCCCCCGGGGATTCGGACACGGATTCAGAACGCTGACGGATGACGTGGAATTCTGCTACAAAGTGGATAATCTGTACAGCAAGGAATGTGACAGGGGAATCCGTTTTGATGACCCGACGATTGGTGTGGAATGGGGCGAAGTGAGGACAGAACTGCTGAGCCAAAAGGATACGACTTCTCCGCTGCTGGACGACAGCGACTGCAATTTTGTTTATTCTGAAGAAGAGAAATGATATGTATATTTCAGGATAATGAATTAAAAACTGGAGGATGAATCTATGACTATTATCGTTACAGGCGGCGCCGGCTTTATCGGAAGCAATTTCGTATTTCATATGCTGAAAAAGTATCCGGATTACCGGATCATCTGCCTGGATAAACTGACTTATGCAGGAAACCTGTCCACGCTGAAAAGCGTGATGGATAACCCCAATTTCCGGTTTGTGAAAGCAGACATCTGTGACCGGGAAGCGGTATATAAACTGTTTGAAGAAGAACACCCGGACATCGTGGTGAATTTCGCGGCAGAAAGCCATGTAGACCGGAGTATTGAGGATCCCGGAATCTTCCTGCAGACAAATATTATCGGTACTGCAACCATGATGGATGCCTGCCGCAAATACGGAATCAAGCGCTATCATCAGGTTTCCACCGATGAAGTTTACGGTGACCTGCCGCTGGACCGGCCTGACCTGCTGTTCACCGAAGAAACACCGATCCATACAAGCAGTCCGTATTCTTCTTCCAAGGCCGGAGCGGATCTGCTGGTGATGGCCTATTACCGGACGTATGGACTGCCCTGCACAATCAGCCGGTGCAGCAATAACTACGGCCCCTATCATTTCCCGGAAAAGCTGATTCCCCTGATGATTGCCAACGCGCTGAACGATAAGCCCCTGCCGGTTTACGGGGAGGGAAAGAACGTACGTGACTGGCTGTATGTGGAGGATCACTGCAAGGCGATCGACCTGATCATCCATAAAGGCCGGGTGGGCGAAGTGTACAATATCGGCGGACACAACGAGATGGCGAATATCGATATTGTGAAGCTGATCTGCAAAGAACTGGGCAAACCGGAAAGTCTGATCACCTATGTGAAGGATCGGAAGGGCCACGATATGCGCTATGCTATCGACCCGACCAAGATCCATAACGAGTTGGGCTGGCTGCCGGAGACAAAGTTTGCCGACGGCATCAAGAAGACGATTAAGTGGTATCTGGAAAACCGCGAATGGTGGGAAGAGATTGTAAGCGGAGAATACCAGAATTACTATGAGAAAATGTACGGGAACCGGTAAGGATTCCCGCTGCATAAACTAACTGTCGGGAAGACGCAGGGAAAACGAACGGCGAGGACAGACGAAAGATCATGAGAAAAGTTATACCGGTAATCCTTGTGACTGTTGCTTTGATATTGATCTTTTCGGCAGCAGCTGCGGAAGACTGGCAGAATGAAGCCCGGAGTATGCTGACGCTGATAAATGAATTCCGGACAGGAGACAACGCCTGGTACTGGAACAGGAATAACCGGACTACGACAGTAGAGACGGGCTTGTCCAGCCTGGTGTACGATTATCAGCTGGAAGAGATCGCAAAGATCCGGGCTGCAGAGATTGCTCAAAGCTTCAGTCACACCCGCCCGGACGGAAGAAAATGGGACACTGCATTTCCGGCAGGCAACTACTATAAAGGTGAAAATCTGGCCTGCGGCTTTGAATCGGCGGCTGACGCCTTTGAGGGCTTTCGGGAAGAAAACGAAAACTACGACGGACAAGGGCACCGGCGGAATATGCTGCGCAGGCAGTTTACCCGGATCGGTCTTGCGGCAGTGGAGGTTGACGGTACCGTTTACTGGGTGCAGGAGTTCGCGTCGGGGAATGCGGTCAGTGCTGCACTGGCCAATGCACAGATCAGCTGGGCGATTGAGGATGGGAAGTACGTCTGTAGAGATGCTGACGGAAACCCGGTTACCGGCTGGATACAGGATAAAGGCGCCTGGTATTATATGAACCAGAGCGGCGTAATGCAGACCGGCTGGGTGCTGGATAACGGTTCCTGGTATTATATGAATCAAAGCGGCGCGATGCAGACGGGCTGGATCCAGACTGGCGGCACCTGGTATCATATGGATCCAAGCGGTGCAATGCGGACCGGATGGATCCGGGATGGCGGTTCATGGTACTACCTGGATCCGGACGGCGTGATGCAGACCGGATGGATCAAAGACAGAGGAAAGTGGTATTACTCCAACAGCAAGGGAGTCATGCAGACCGGCTGGGTGCAGGATGACGGGAAGTGGTACCATTTCGGCAAAAACGGAATGATGGACACCGGATGGATCAAAGACAAAGGGAAATGGTATTACTGCGAGGATTCCGGCGCAATGGTGACCGGCCGCTGTACAGTGGACGGGCAGACGGAAGTTTTTGACGCATATGGAATCTGGCAGTACAGTGAGATCAATGACTATGATACACCGCTTGGCACTAGTTCATGGATCTTACTGATCCGGTCAATTCGGCAGTACTTCAGAGAGTTTTTGGAGCTTATGAGTATTCCTGGAGAAGTGTTGTAATTTCCGGGGAATACCAGAAAACATGATAAGATAAATAAGTGAATAAAATGCAGGAGTGCTTAAGGCGCTCCTGTTTTTTGAACTCAATAGTATGACAAGGCTTTAAGGCGGGATGATTCCTGCTGTGCCGAAACGGAAAGGAATTGGTCTATTACGGTGAAAGCAAGCGATGATAAAGTTGAGGTCAACGGAACAACCTACAAGTTTGACGCGAACGGTGCATGGGTTCAGTAATATGAAGCAAAAGTAAACAGATCAAAACGAAACGGGATCCCGGCAGAAATGCCGGGATCCTTGTTCCGGTTGTTTTTTTTACACATGAAAGGTATAATAAATCAACGTACCGGTTGATGATGCCGGGGAATTGTGATGCACAATTGAGGAGGAACTGAAAAAATGAAAGGGATTATTCTTGCCGGCGGTGCCGGAACACGCCTGTATCCTCTGACGATGGTTACGAGTAAGCAACTGCTGCCGGTATATGATAAGCCTATGATTTATTATCCCCTGAGCACGCTGATGCTGGCTGGGATCAGGGATATTCTGATCATTTCCACGCCGGAAGATACTCCTCGTTTTGAGCACCTGCTGGGAGACGGACACCAGTTTGGTATCCGGCTGCAGTATACGGTACAGCCTTCTCCTGACGGACTGGCCCAGGCCTTCCTGCTGGGAGAGAAGTTCATCGGTGATGAAGCCTGCGCAATGGTGCTGGGTGACAACATCTTCTACGGCAATGGCTTCAGGAAAGTACTGAAAGCGGCTGCCGCGGACGCAGAAAGCGGTCGGGCAACCATTTTCGGCTACTATGTGAATGATCCGGAACGCTTTGGTATTGTGGAGTTTGACGCGGAAGGCCGTGTTATCTCTGTGGAAGAGAAACCAAAGAATCCGAAGAGCAATTACTGTATTACCGGCTTGTATTTTTATCCCAAGGGAGTATCCGGGATGGCGCATCAGGTGCAGCCCAGCGCACGGGGAGAGCTTGAGATTACAACGCTGAATGAAATGTACCTGAAAGACGGCAAACTGGATGTGCAGCTGCTGGGCCGGGGCTTCGCATGGCTGGATACCGGTACGATGGACAGCCTGGTGGAAGCGGCGGATTTTGTGCGTATGATCCAGCAGAGGCAGAGCATTGTGGTTTCTGCACCGGAAGAGATTGCGTTCATCAATGAATGGATAACCAAGGAAGAATTGATGAAGAGCGCAAAGAAGTATGGCAAGAGCCCATATGGTGCACACCTGAAAGCGGTGGCGGAGGGAAAGGTCAGATATTAAAAAGCCGGAAAACGGAGTGAGTCTCATTGTATGTATATTGTCTGTTCTGCGTGACGCAGCGGTGCAAGGTGATTGCACAGCTGATGGAAATCCGCGGAGCAAACCGGGCCTTTTCTCCCCAGATTATCCGGAAACAGCGGAAGCAGGGAGAAAATATTGAACGCTGCTTTGATCTTTTGCCGGGCTATGTATTTATATACAGTGATGAAAGACTGACAGATTACCGTATGTTCTACGGAATAGATGGTGTGGTGCGCCGGGTCGGCAAGCAGGATGACGGATACGAACTGAAAGGTCCGGATCTGGATTTCGCGATGGGGCTGCTGGGAAAGAACGGAATCGTCAGAACGATGAAAGTCTGCCGCATCGGGGATGAAGTCACCCTGGAGGATCCCCTGTTCAACAGCTGCCAGGGGCAGGTGACTGAGATTGATTACCGGAAAGAGCGGGCAAAGGTGGAGTTTATGTTCGACCAGAACAGCTGCTCTACCTGGATCGCGCTGGAAGACGTAAAGCATCTGCACATAATCAGAGGGGAGCAGACATAATGCCGTCATTATCTGTCTATAAAAGCGAGTTGGATTACAGCTACGCGCCGGGGATTTTCCCCAGCATGGAATGCATGCTGCACCGGCCGGAGAAGACACGGCGGGTACTGATCCATTCTTCCGCCGCGGGACGGGAAGGAACGGATCGGTTGCGCGCGCTGGCGGATAAAGCCGGGGTACGGGTGGAAGAAGCAGACCGCGTACTGGCCCGAATCAGCGGGAAGGATAACTGTTACGCGGCAGCTGTGTTCGAAAAGTTTGAGGACATGCCGGATCCCGAAAAGCCCCATGTTGTGCTTCACAATCCCGGGGACAGCGGAAACGTGGGTACAATCCTGCGGACGGCACTGGGACTTGGTATTGAAGACGTTGCACTGATCCGTCCCTGTGTGGATCTGTTTGATCCCAAAACAGTCCGGGCAAGCATGGGCAGCCTGTTCCAGCTCCGGGTGAAGGTGTATGACCGGTTTGAGGATTATCGGGAAGCGTTCCCGGACAGGACAATGTTTCCGTTTATGCTGGATGCATCTGTGCCGCTTCAGGAGGCAGTGAAAACCCGGCCGGAAAAGTGGACCCTGGTCTTCGGAAACGAAGGAAAAGGCCTGCCGAAGGAGTTCGCGACGTACGGACAGGCGGTGCGGATTGAAAGTAATGAGAAAGTCGACTCGCTGAACCTGGGGATTGCGGCAGGGATTGGCATCTATCAATTCATGATGCATGACGCATGATGAATTGATATGAAATATTTGCCTGCGGCAAATGTGAAACAATGGACGTACCGTCCATTATGAAATATCCTGCTTCGCAGGATGTGAAATATTCGCCGTAGAACGGCGAATGTGACAGATACTGTAAACTGAAAAATGACCGTTCCGGAATAATCCGGAACGGTTTTTTGTTAGAGGTTTGTATCTGTAAAAGGAATAGTTACATGGCTGTAAAGGGGTGAATCCAAAAATGTCCGTACCTTTTTACGAAGATGTATTGAATTTTACAGATTTGTCTGGTATTATAGGAACAACATAATGGGGAAAGGATGTGTTTATAGTGGCGGATCAGCCCAAATATCTGCAGGTTGCGGACGTTCTGCGCAGAGAGATCGCGGAAGGCGTTTTTCGTGACGGACAGACTCTGATGACAGAGGAGGAGCTGCGTTTCCGTTTTAATGTGTCTCGCCAGACCATTCGTCAGGCAATTGCGCTGCTGGAGGAGGACGGTCTGGTGGACCGGCGCCGCGGCAGCGGTACTTACGTGCGCCACGGACCCCGCAGAAGGATGCAGGGCACTGTCCATGTGGGCGTCATCACGTCCTATATTACTGACTATATTTTCCCGTCCATCGTTTCGGGTATTGAATCCGTGCTGAGCGAAAACGGTGTGGTTATGAATCTGAGCGCCACCTATAACGACAGCAAGACGGAACGGAGCATCCTGGAGCGCATGCTGGATGGCCAGGTGGACGGTCTGATCGTGGAAGGCGTGCAGACCGCCCGGGAGACGGAGAATGAGGATCTGTACCGCCGCCTGGCGGAACGGAACATCCCGGTTCTGTTCATGAACGCCTATTATCCCGGAATGACGAATGTGCCCCACGTGGTGATGGACGACTACGGCGGAGGACGTACTGCTGCGCGTGAGGTGCTGAGCCGCGGATACCGGAAGCCGGGCGGAATGTTCAAGGTAGATGACATCCAGGGCAAGGAACGGCTGAGAGGCTTCCTGGACGAAATGCAGAGTGAAGGCGTCATCATTCCTGATGAGCATCTGCTGCTGTTTGGCACCAACGAACGTATGTCCTGGCAGATCAATCCGGAAGGAACCAAGTTTATTGAGCGGCTGAAGAACCATGAAATGGACTGCATGACCTGCTACAATGACGTGTTTGCTGTCAGCCTGATGAACCGTCTGACCCAGGAAGGCATGAAGCTGCCGGAAGAGATGGGCTTTATTGGCTTTGACAATACTGCCTACGCTGAAATGGCCACCCCGAAACTGACCACGCTCGGCCATCCGAAGGAAGCCTTTGGTTCCCTGGCGGCGGAAAAGCTGCTGCGGATGATCGACGGCGAGCGGGAACGCAGCGTGAACATGGCCTGGACCCTGGTTGAGCGGGATAGTCTGCCCCGGGTGGAACGGCTGTGAGCACGCAGATTCTCTGCGTTGGGAAGATGAAGGATAAGCCGTACCGGCAGATGGCGGATGAATACCTGAAGCGTCTGAGCCGGTACGGGAAGTACGAGGAATGCGAGGTTCCGGATCTGCCGGAACCCGCCTCCGGTTCTTCCGCGGCGCTGGAGGAGCAGCTGAAAACAAAGGAAGGGGAAGCCCTTCTGGCAAAAATCCGGCCGGGGGACCGGGTGATTGCGCTGACAATCGGGGGAAAACTGCGTTCATCTGAGGAACTGGCGAAGCACCTGGCGGAACTGAAGACCGGTGGAGTGAGCAGTCTGGTGTTTGTGATCGGCGGAAGCCTGGGACTGGGCAAAAATGTGCTGGCCCGGGCGGACGAGGAAATGTCCATGAGTCCGATGACTTTTCCGCACCGGCTCGCAAGGGTGATGCTTCTGGAACAACTCTATCGGGCGGAGAAGATAAACGCAGGGGAAAGATACCATAAATAAAATTCAGAATTCAGAATTAAGAATTCAGAACTAGGTAGTCTGGAGATATGGAGATGGTCGGCAATGATTAAACGAAATAAAGTTGTTCGGCTGATCGTTCTTTTATTGACGGTTGCTCTGCTGCTGAGCAGCTGCACGGCGAATGCGCTGGAAACGGCGAAAAAGAAAAAGAATACCGCGGCACCGCAAGCGACGGCTGTGGTGGAAACGCCCACGGCCGTGCCGGGACCGACCGCGACTCCCGGGCCGTTGGATGAAGCACAGCGGATCGCAGACTACATTTTTGAGCACGGAGAACTGCCGGACAACTTTATCACGAAGAAAGAAGCTCAGGCTCTTGGCTGGGATCCTGAATATAAGCACAACAAAGTAAGTGATGTTGCACCGGGCAAGAGCATTGGCGGAGACTATTTCGGAAACTATGAGCAGAAGCTGCCGGTTGTGAAAGGCCGGAAGTATTATGAAGCGGATTGCTTTTACAAGGGCGGGAGTCGAAACGCGTACCGGATCATCTATTCGACAGACGGACATGTATGGTACACGGAAGACCACTATAACACGTTTATTGAATTATTTCCCACAAAGGATTGATATACCAGATCCCTATCAGCTATAAGGAGGCGAGAGGGAAGATGAAAAGAAATCTGAAGATTATCGGACTGGCGGCTGTGCTGGCATTATGCCTGCTGCTGACGGGCTGCTATCAGCCGCCGGACGAAGTAAATAACGGCGGACAGTCGGGGACGACTTCCACACCTTTTTTCAAGACAATCGAGCCGTCACCAACGATCCAGGTGACGCCGGACACGATCCCCGTGGACGTGCAGAATACCATTGGAATCAATAACGGGCAGGGAACTGCCCAGCCGACGCAGACACCCGGCACGGACAACGGATGGGGCAACTGGGGATCAGAACCGACAGCAAGCGTAACACCGATTCCTGATGTGGTAGTGCTGAATCCTTCCACAACGCAGGGGAACATCCTCACGACTGACGGAACATTCACCGCTATCCCGGTTACGCCGACGCCTACACCGGCACCGGTGACCCCAACGCCGACACCGAAGAGCCTGCAGCGCGGCTTTACCGGCAGCGACGCGGTGCGCGCAGTGCAAAAACGGCTGAAGGAACTGGGCTATTATAAGGGATCAGCGGACGGCGATTTCGGTCCGGCAACGGAAGAGGCCGTAAAGGCCTTCCAGAAGGCAAACGGCCTGACCGCAGACGGCAAGGTCGGCGAAAAAACCCTGGCCAAGATGAACGGAACAAGCGCAGTGAGCGCGAAGGAGGCCAGTTCCGGCACCGGTACCGGGAAAACAACGGCCAAGCCCACAAGCAAAGTGACCAACACGCCCAGACCTACGGCGACCCCGGACCTGACGAAGGATATATACCTGGAACGGGGATCCAAGGGCAAGAAGGTAGAAACGCTGCAGCGCCGGCTGATTGAGCTGGGCTGGCTGAGCGGATCCGTGACGGGCAACTATGACGAAACGACAGAAGCAGCGGTAAGCGCGTTCCAGAAGAAGGCCAAGCTGTGGGTGGATGGCAAAGCCGGCCCGGATACGCTGAAAAAACTGTATTCTTCTGACGCTCCCCGGACTTCCACGCCGATTTCCAGCAAACGGGAAACGCTGGAGATGGGCAGCGAGGGCAGCGAAGTGAAACAACTGCAGCAGAAACTGAAAGAACTGAATTACCTCAGCGGCAGCGCGGATGGCAAATTCGGCGTGGCTACAGAGGCTGCCGTAAAGGCATTCCAGAAGAACAACAACCTGACCGCGGACGGCAAGGCGGGTACCGCAACGCTGAACAAACTGTACAGCGGTACAGCGAAGGCTTCCTCCGGAAGTCAGATTAACCTGGATAACGTGGGCGGGAACTCTTCCGGACGGGACACTTCCGGTATTTCTTCCACGGGATATATCACCCTGGAGGACGGCAGCTCCGGAGAACAGGTCAAAACGCTGCAGAAACGGCTGAAGGACCTGGGATATTATGATGGCAGTGTGGACGGGAATTACGGCGACGGTACCAAGTCGGCTGTGATTGCCTTCCAGCAGCGTAACAACCTGAAAGCGGACGGCAAGGCCGGTCCAGCCACGCAGCGGGTGCTGTACCAAAGCAAATCGAACATTACCTACGGCTCCATGCGACAGGGTGAAGAAAGCTCCGCAGTGAAGAACCTGCAGTATACGCTGTATGAGCTGGATTATTATGACGGAGCAATCGACGGGAAATACGGCCAGACGACCGCGGACGCGGTACGGGCGTTCCAGATCCAGAACAATATCACGCCGGTGGACGGCGTGGCAGGCAGCAAGACCCTGAGCGTGCTGTATTCTTCTGACGCACTCCCTGCAACAGCTGCGAATCCGAATTACGGAACAGTGCAGTATGGAGATACGGGATTACTGGTGCAGGAAGTGCAGGGCTGCCTGATTGATCTTGGCTACCTGAATGAAATGACAGGCGTGTATGATGACGCGACCGTAGCTGCGGTGAAGGCGTTCCAGGGCGCGAACGGGCTGACGCAGGATGGCAAGTGCGGAAAGAATACGCTGCAGGTTCTGTTTGGATACTGAGAAGCTGAATCAGAATCTGAACCAATCATAAATCATTAAATGGTTTAGTCTCAGAGTATTGTTGAAGTACCGGATTGCCCAGGCGGGCAATCCGGTATATGAGTGGAAGGAATGAAGAAGAAATTACTCTGCTTTTTCCTCTGTGTGCTTCTGCTTCCGCTGGGAGTGATGAAAAGCGCGGGAGGAGACGGCGTGACCAGATGCCTGCTGATCGGGTGCGACCGGTTTGTATCAATGCCGGATACGGAGCCTGCCAGTGCCAACAACGTGGAAACGATGGGGGCACTGCTGAAGGATTTCCTTCCGGGAGAAGTCAGGATACAACGGTATGTAAACGGGCCGGGGACTGTCGAGGGCTTTGAACGGCTGGTGGCGGACACCTTCCGGGACGCGAACGACGCGGATACGGCGCTGATTTACCTGAGCACCCATGGCCTGCTGCGGGAAGAGTCAGGAGAGGAACGAGTGGAATTCCTGCTTTCAGACGGCGAAAGCGAGGAATACCTTGAACCGGAAAAGCTGAAACAGGTTCTGGACAAGATATCCGGAGATAAGACGCTGATCCTGGACACCTGTCATTCCGGCGCGGTGATCGGCTGCGGCGGAAACAGCGTGAACTGGTTTGAGGACGGATCATGCCGGGTGCTGACTTCCAGCGGCGCACTGGAGGACAGCTGGTTCTGGAGTACAACAGAGGATATATACAGGGGAACGGGATATTTTACCGCGGCCATGGACTGTGCCCTGCGGTCCAGTGATTTTGATCAGATTGACCCGGACGGTGACGGAAAGGTCAGCCTCGGGGAACTGACCTTACGGCTGCGGGCAATTCACGGAGCCAGTACGGTTTACTGCTGGCCGGAGAACAGCGATGCCCCCCTGTTCCGTATGATGGATGACCGGAAACCGACAAACCGGTTCAGGGCCGTTTGTTTTGATCCACTTGAACCGCAGGATCAAAAAGTTGTGCAAACAATGCATTTCCGGATAGAGGAAAATATGCGGCTGGAGTTCCATGTAATCCCCAGCTATAACGGGGCATGGGATTTTGAACATACTGTGAGCAGAAAAGATACTGAAAAAGACGGATTGATCCGTATGATGAAGGTGGGCGAGAAACAGAAAAAGATCCGTAATCCCCGAACGAACTTTGGTAAGGACGGCCGGATCCTGTTGCAGTTGGTTTCCACGAAAGTGGACGGATCGGCTCCCATCGTGGAAGCAGGGAAAGTGATGAGCCTGGAAGAACTGGACAGCCTTTATCAGGACGGCGAACTGATCCAGGAAGAAACTGACGGACAGACGGAACAGGAAGAATCATAAGCCGGATGGTTCTGATCTGTTTTTTACCGGATGGGTCATGGACAATTGATGGTTTATCATGCATAATATATCGGTTGGATCCCTTTATGAAGAACGAAGACTGAGGTGAAATGTCATGTCTGAATGCACGCACGATTGCTCCAGCTGCGGGGCGGATTGCGCATCCCGCAATAAGCCGGAAAGCCTGCTGGAAGCACAGAACGCGTTCAGCAATGTAAAAAAAGTGATTGCTGTGGTAAGCGGCAAGGGCGGCGTGGGTAAGAGCCTGGTTACCAGCCTGCTGGCTGTGCTGACCAGGCGCAACGGCCACAGCACCGCGGTGCTGGACGCTGATATCACGGGCCCGTCCATCCCGAAGATTTTTGGTATCCGCGAAAAGGCGATGGGTACGGAAGACGGGATCCTGCCGGTGGAAAGCCGCACGGGCGTAAAGCTAATGAGCGTGAACCTGCTGCTGGAAAACGATACGGATCCGGTGATCTGGCGCGGCGCGCTGATCGCGGGAACGGTGAAGCAGTTCTGGACCGACGTCCTCTGGGGCGATGTGGACTTCATGTTTGTGGATATGCCTCCGGGAACCGGTGACGTTCCGCTGACAGTGTTCCAGAGCCTGCCGGTGGACGGTATCATTATCGTGACCAGCCCCCAGGAACTGGTTGGCATGATCGTGGAAAAGGCCGCCAAGATGGCGAAGATGATGAACATTCCGGTGCTGGGCCTGGTGGAAAACATGAGCTGGATCGGCTGCCCGGACTGCGGAAAGAAGATCTTCCCCTTCGGCGAAAGCCAGACCGCGAAGGTGGCGCTTGAAGAGGGTATCCCGCTGCTGGCTCAGCTGCCTATTGATCCGGCGGTGGCCAAGGAATGCGATACCGGCGTGATCGAGCTGTTCAATGAAGACTGGATGGATCCGGTCATCAGCGCAGTGGAGAACTGTCCAAAACGAATTCAGAATTAAGAATTCAGAATTCAGAATTATATCCGGTAGTTACAGGACGTGAATACGTCAGATTGACGGTGTTCTGACAGATTTACAGAACGAAGTCAGTATCCGGAATTATGAATTATGAATTATGAATTGTGAATTATGAATTTAACGAGGAACGAGGATAATGGCAAGAGGGAACCAGAACATTAACGACCAGCTGTTCCGGACACGCGGCAGAAACGCTGCGGAAAGCCGGGAAAGCCAGGAGGAGATCCGGCGGCGGCAGATTCGCAGCTGGATTATCCTGGTGAGCGTTGCGCTGGCTGTGGTGCTGGGAATTCATTTTCTGGGCCGGTACGGTAAGGGCAAAGAGATCAGTATGGCCAAGCTGCCCTGTTACGCAAACCAGAACGTGACGCCCTTCCGGGACGGACTCGTCTACTATGACGGCGTGTCCATCCATCACCTGTCTTCCTCCGGAACGATCCGCTGGAGTTTTCCGGCGGGAAGCGACGTGAAGTTTACTGTCGGACCGACGCACATGGCGATCTGGTCCGGTACGCAGCTGTTCCTGGTGGATAAAAACGGAAACGCGACCTATAACGAGAGTATGGAAGCCAAGGTTCAGCTCGCCCGGGTGGGTGAACGGTTTGCCGCGGTGGTTATAGGTGAGGAAGATACAGAACCGAAACTGATCGTGAAGGACCTGAAGGGCGCCCAGGTGGACCAGGAACAGGAAGCCTACAGCGGCCTGATGATCCTGGATGCCGGATTCTACGGAGAACAGGGTGAATACCTGTGGACGCTGGCACTGGACGTGTTCGGTACCGCACCGAATACGGTGATGAACACCTTCCAGGTCGGTAAGATGAATTACCGGGAGGTTTCCCTGGGTGAATCCCTGACCTATAAGGTGATTTATGAGAACGCCCGGCTGCGGGTGTTTACCACCCAGCAGGTGTACACCTATGACTACAAGGGCACACAGGACACAAACAGCACGATGCTGGTATACGGATGGAAGCTGATTGACGCGGACATTCCGGAACGCGGACGTGCCAAGCTGCTGCTTGCTCCGACCAGCCAGACTTCCAGCGCGCAGCTGATTTCTGAACTGCGAGTACTGGAAGGCATGAATGACAAGCGGTACACGCTGCCGACCTCCTGCGTAGGCGCAAGCATCCACAAGGGGAACATCTACGCGATTTCCGAAGATTATATCTACCGGGCGGACATGTCCAGTCAGCGGTTCTTCGGATATCAGATTCCCGCGCCGGAAGGGGTTAAAATCACCGCTTTCTACGGAATCACGGATGACGGCCGGATGCTGCTGGCCTCGGGTGAAACCATGTACTCACTGACCTTACCTGAAAGGTAAAAAACGAATTCAGGATTCAGAATTAAGAATTCAGAATTAAAGGTTATGGAGGTGACGATGAAAGATAGCAATCCGGTTGTTCAGAAGAGCAAGGCTTTTGCTATCAGAATTATTCGTCTCTACCAGCACCTGACAGTAGAAAAGAAAGAGTTTATCCTTTCAAAGCAGGTGCTTAGAAGTGGTACAAGCATTGGCGCAAACATCAGAGAAAGCATAAGAGCCCAGAGCACAGCTGACTTCCTGGCCAAGATGCAGATTTCACTTAAGGAAGCGGATGAAACACAGTATTGGTTGGAGTTGTTGAGGGAAACGGATTATATTTCCGGTAAGGCAGCAGATAGTCTGATTGCTGATTGTGAAGAGATCATTCGATTGGTTGCAGCGATCGTAAAAACCTCGAAGGAGAATCAGCAACAGTAATAATTCTGAATTCTGAATTCTTAATTCTGAATTATTACAAATACCGGGTTGGGAATGGCAGTATAATACAGTTGGGAATCCAACATTTGGAGGCGTTCAATCATGACGATCTACGTTGACGCGATGGGCGGAGACCTGGCACCGGAAGCACCGGTAAAAGGCGCACTGAGAGCACTGCGGCAGTATCCGCATCTGACCATCATCCTGGCGGGCAAGCTGGATGAAGTCAAGCCTTTCCTGGGCGACTATGAAGACGTGAAGGACCGGCTGATCCTGGAGGAAGAGCCGGAAGTGATTACGAATCACGAGAGCCCGGTGATGGGTGTGCGCAAGAAGGTCAACAGCGCCACCGTACAGGGGATGCTGAAGGTGCGCAGCGGCGAAGCGGACGGCTTTGTATCCGCCGGCTCCACCGGTGCGACGCTGGCCGGCGGTATGTTCCGCCTGGGCCGGATTCCCGGTATTGAACGACCTGCCCTGGCGCCGCTGATGCCCAACGGACGGGGCCATTTCCTGCTGATTGACTGCGGCGCCAATGTGGACTGCAAGCCGGAATACCTGGTGCAGTTCGGTATCATGGGCGACGCTTATATGCGGGGCGTGATGGGAATGAAGAATCCCCGGATCGGCCTGGTGAACATCGGTGCGGAGGCTGAAAAAGGCAATAAGCTGGTGAAGGAAACCTATCCGCTGATGGAAAAGGCTCCCTACAACTTCATCGGCAACGTGGAAGCCCGGGACGTTCCGCTGGATCAGGCGGATGTGTGCGTAACGGACGGCTTCGGCGGCAACCTGATCCTGAAGTATACCGAAGGCCTGGCCAGCGCACTGCTGGGTACCATCAAACATGAACTGATGGCGGATACCCGCGGCAAGATTGCCGGACTGATCGCAAAGCCAGCCTTTAAGCGGGTGAAAAAGACAATGAGCTCCGACGAAATCGGCGGCGCTCCGCTGCTGGGTGTCCAGGGCGCGGTGATCAAGGCGCACGGATCCAGCAATGACTACGCATTTTGCAGCGCTATCAGCCAGTGCGTGAAGATGATTGACGGCAACGTCGTGAAGATCATCGAGGAAGGCGTAGCAAAGATGCTGGCTGCTGAAAGCGAAGCAGCTTCCAGTGAAGAATAAGTATATCCATCCGGGGAAACCCGGCTGAATATAATGGAGAAGAAATGAAGGAGGATCTGACAATGGATTTTGAAACCGTAAGAGACATGATCGCTGAACAGCTGAAGGTGGATGCCGCAGAGATCAAGCCCGAAAGCCGCCTGATGGAAGACCTGAAGGCCGACAGCGCAAACATCATGGTTATGATCATGGACATGGAAGACCGTTTTGGCATCACGGTGGAAGACGATCAGATCATGAAGCTGAAGACCGTCGGTGACGTGGCCGAATATATCGCCAAGGTGAAGGGCTGAGAACAGCAAGATCATGCTTGATCAGGTAATGAAAGCCCTGGGGTACACATTCCGCGACGAAGCATTGCTTCGCCGCGCTTTGACGCACCCGTCCATGGGGAAAAACGACAACCAGCGGCTTGAATTTCTGGGAGACGCGGTGCTCCAGTACCTGATGAGCGACGCGCTGTATCAGGCTCATCCGGATGAGCGGGAAGGCGCGCTGACCCACCGGCGGGCGCTGCTGGTCTGTGAAGCGGCATTGAGCCCCATTGCGAAAAAGCTGGGGCTGGGTGAGGCGCTGATCATGGACCGGGGCGAAGAACTGACCGGCGGCAGGGAAAAACCGAGCGTACTGTGCGACACCATGGAGGCAGTACTGGCCGCAGTCTATCTGGACGGCGGCATGGAAGCTGCCCGCGGTGTTGTGGAACGCTGCTGGCCGGAAGAGGGAGAAGTTTCCCGTCCGCTGCAGGATGCCAAGGGCGCCCTGCAGGAAGTCCTTCAGAAAGACGGGGGAGACGCTCCGACCTACGAGATTACCGGCCAGAGCGGCCCGCCCCATGCACCGGTGTTCCGTGCCACGGTATACCGGTATGGGAAAGCACTGGCTGAAGGTGAGGGTAAAACCAAAAAGCAGGCGGAACAAGCCGCAGCGCTGGCTGCGCTGCAGCAAATTCAGAATTCATAATTCACAATTCACAATTATATTGTGTGTGAATGAATTGATCAGCCGGACAAAACTTTTTCAGGCAGAAAAAGTCCGCATTCTGATCATTATGAATTATGAATTAGAAATTACCGGAGGTAATTGGTTGATGGCTAAGATCAGTCTGGACCGGAACCGGTCCAAGGGAACCATATCCAGGTATATCTACGGTTCTTTTGCCGAGCATCTGGGCCGCTGTATTTACGGCGGCATTTATGTGGGCAAAGACAGCCCTATCCCGAATGTGAACGGCATGCGTAAAGACGTGGTCGAGGCCATGAAGAACCTGAGAATGCCGGTGCTGCGCTGGCCGGGCGGCTGCTTTGCCGATGAATATCACTGGCGTGACGGTATCGGTGAACAGCAGGACCGGAAACGCATGGTGAATACCCACTGGGGCGGCGTGGTGGAAGATAACAGCTTCGGCACGCATGAGTTCATGGAGCTTTGCCGTCAGGTTGGCTGCGAACCGTATATCACGGGCAACGTGGGCAGCGGCACGGTGAAGGAAATGAGCGAGTGGGTGGAATACCTGAACTCCGACGGTGACAGCACCGTGGTGCAGGAAAGGTGGAAGAACGGACAGAAGGAAGCCTGGGGCGTACGCTACTGGGGCGTCGGCAATGAAAGCTGGGGCTGTGGCGGCAACATGCGGGCGGAATATTATACGGATGAATACCGCCGTTTCCAGACTTACTGCAGGCAGTACGGCGACAACAAGCTGTATAAGATCGCCTGCGGACCTTCAGACGCGGACGTGAGCTGGACCGAAGTGCTGATGAAGAACGCGGCCAATATGATGGACGGTCTGAGCATGCACAGCTACACGATTCCCGGCGGATGGAACAACAAGAACCGGGCGACTGTGTTTACCCAGGATGATTACTGGGAAACTCTGTCCTTTGCGGCGGACATTGACCGGAAGATCGGTCTGCACGCGGCGATTATGGACCGGTACGATCCGGAGAAGCGGGTCGGCCTGATCATTGACGAATGGGGAACCTGGTTCCAGGTGGAACCGGATACGAACCCGGGCTTCCTGTATCAGCAGAATACGATGCGGGACGCGATGGTGGCGGCGGTGTCGCTGGACATCTTCAACAAGCGCTGCGACCGGGTTCATATGGCCAATATCGCCCAGACGGTAAACGTGCTGCAGGCGATTATCCTGACCGAAGGCGACCAGATGGTGCTGACGCCCACGTATCATGTGTTTGACCTGTACAAGGAGCACATGGACGCCAAGGAGCTGGACTGCTATGTGGAAGCGGAGCAGACCGGTACCGAGAAGTACCCGATGCCTTCTGTGACGGCTTCCGCTTCTGAAAAAGACGGCCGGATCACACTGACCGTGTCCAACCTGGAGCCGGAAAAGGCACAGGAAATTACTGTGAGCCTGAAGGGAGAAGCCATCCGCGGCGCGGAGGGACGGATCCTGACCGGCAAGATGGACGAATACAACGACTTCGGCAAAAACACGCTGGCGGTGAAAGCGTTCTCCGACTTCGAAGTGAAGGACGGAGCACTGGTGATCCGGATGCCGGCGTGCGCCGTGGCAGAGATCAGACTGTGATAAGACCCTGCAGATGCCTGATCGGCGAAATGCCCGATGAGGCCGAATTGGCTGAGATTATCCGGGAACGGATTGAGACGATCCCGGAGGAAGAGCGTACCCCTGAAAAGGAGTACGCTTTTCGTCTTTCCCGGTGCAGGGAGTGTGAGAGCCTGCAGCGGGGTACCTGCGGAAAGTGCGGCTGCTACGTGGAGATCCGGGCAGCGAGGAAATGGCAGGGGTGTCCTGATGTGCCTGCACAGTGGCAGGCATATCAGGACATAATGAATAATTAAAACTTAAGACTTAAAACTTAAAAATGTGGAACGATAGGGACGGTTCTTTTCGTTCCTTTTTTTATTAATTTTTCTTTTTTTCGAGCAGGGGAACGAAGAGAACCGTCCCTATCATTCCCTTTTTCCCTAATTGTGAAGAAATATTACAGAAAAATGAATAACTCGTTGACATTGTGTAACGCATGAGATAAAATTATAATGTATACGAATGTGGGCGGGAGGATTATGCCCTTTTCCCGTCTGTGGGAGGTTATCGTATGTCTCAGCTGAAGATTCGCCTTCGTACGCTGATGGCGATTATTGCCGCGCTGACACTGCTTGTCTGCGCTGTTCCCGTGAGCGGGTTTACCGCGTCCGGATCGGAACAGACAACGGAAGAAGCATTGGAAACCGTCAGCAGCTATCCTTATACCACGAAAACGAAGGTTAAGGTGAATCTGCGGGCCAGCCGCTCTACCCGGAGCACACTGCTGAAGAAGATCCCTGCGGATGCGGAGATCACGGTCAACGCTGTGAAAGGCTCCTGGGCTGAGGTGCAGTACAAGAAATACTCCGGCTATGTGAAGACGGACTACATTGTATTGAAGGAAGTCAAAAAGGTTAAAGCGACACCTACTCCCACACCGATTGTGACATTGAGTCCTGAAGAGGATGCCGGCGGATATACTATCCTGCAAAAGGGCGCGGAAGGCGCGGAAGTAAGTTCCCTGCAGGAAGCGCTGATTGAGCTGGGATTCCTGACCGGCAGCGCGGACGGTAAATTCGGAGCGAGTACGGAAAAAGCTGTTATCGCCTTCCAGGAGAAGAATGACTATCCAGCTACCGGCATCATGGATGCGAATATCCAGGCATTCCTGTATTCCGGCCAGCCGAAGAATGCCAAAGGCACAAAGACCAGCATCAAGACCCTGAGCCCCGTGAAGGAAGTATCCATGAAGAAGGGCAACAAGGGCGCGGCTGTTACCGAACTGCAGCAGAAGCTGATTGAGCTGGGCTACCTGAAGGGTACTCCTTCCGGAACATATGATACGGATACCATCGGAGCGGTACGCTCCTTCCAGAAAAAGAACGGCCTGACCTCCAACGGTACAGCCGACGCCACCACCAGGGCACTGATTATGTCCGGTACTGCTCTGGGTGCGAAGGACACAGCGACCCCGACCGTGGCGATTACCCCCAGTCCCACACCTACTATGGCGGTTCCTTCTGAATCCCTGAGGAACGGGGACAAGGGAGACGACGTGAAGCTGCTGCAGAAGCGGCTGAAGGATCTGGGTTATTACAAGAGTTCTGTGGACGGCAAGATGGGTAAAGGAACCGTGAAGGCCCTGAAGGAATTCCAGAAGGCCCATGGCCTGAAGGATGACGGTGTGGCCGGCCAGGCAACCTATGCGATCCTGTTTACCGACAACGCCCTGAAGAAGGGTACAACACCAACTCCTCAGCCTACGACCAGCTCGACGCCCGCGCCGGAAGTGACCGCTACAGCGAATACTTCCGCCAGCTGGCCGACCCTGCGCAAGAATGACTCCGGAACCGACGTGGCCCAGCTTCAGGAAGCCCTGATCCAGCTGGGATACCTGTCCGGGAAAGCAGACGGCAATTACGGTGCCAAGACTGTGGATGCCGTGAAGGCCTTCCAGAAGGCAAACGGCCTGACCGCTGACGGTACAGCGGGAGAACAGACGCAGCGAACGCTGTACGGCGGCAACGCGAAAGCTGCCAATGTGAAAGCCACAGCTACCCCGAAGCCGGGAACTACAGCAGCTCCGGCAACAAATACCAACGGCACTCTGAAGGTCGGCTCCACCGGTGCGGACGTCAAGACCTTGCAGCAGAAGCTGATTGAGCTGGGTTACCTGAAAGGAACCGCGGATGGCGTGTTTGGAAAGCAGACAGCCTCTGCAGTCAAGGCTTACCAGAAGGCCAGCAACCTGACCGCGGACGGCATTGCAGGCTCGCAGACCCTGAGCAGCCTGAGCAACGTAGCTGCTGCCAACAATGCTGCCGCAAGCAGCAGCACAGCCTCCAATACAAACCAGAAAACTACTGTGACGCCCAGCGCATCCAAGGTACAATACGCGAACTGGTACGATAAGGTAAAATCCGTGGCGAGGAGTTACCCCTACGCGACGGTGTATGATATCGCTACAGGCATCAGCTGGCAGGTTCATATCTTCTCCCTGGGTGCGCATGCGGACTATGAGCCCGTAACAGCGAACGATACCGCACGGATGGAAAAGGTATTCGGCGGTAATACATGGAACCCGCGGGCTGTTTGGGTGGTCTTCTCCGACGGAAGCGTCTACATCGGATCCACGCACTCCATGCCGCATGAAGTGCAGCACGTGAGGGATAACAATTTCGCCGGACATTCCTGCCTGCACTTCCCGAGGACACAGGAGCAGGTGAACTCCATCGGACCGTATGCCACCAAGCATCAGGAAACGATTGACGCGGGATGGGCAGCGACACAAAAGATGAAGTAATTCATCTTTTGTAATGAATAATGAATACTTAAAACTTAAAACTTAAGAATACTATATAGTTAAGAGCCGCAAGCTTATGCTTGCGGCTCTGCTCTATCTTATGTTTTTTGGGATTATTGGCTTTTGCGGCTCTTGGAATTGAGCTCGTCGATCTTTTCCTTCCGGGGCATGGGAGCACAGGCGGGACAGGCGGTCAGTTTGTTATACGGTTTCTTGTCCAGTTCACCGTAGGTAAAGGCGGTCATGGGTTCGTATTTATCCTTGACCATCGTGCAGGTGGCCTGGGAATGATAGTTTGTTCCGCCGTTGGGATTATAGTACAGGGTCAGGTCATCAGACGGATAACAGAGCTCCCGGTCCAGGTCATCCCAGATAATCACCTTGGTATAGGGCTTGCGGGAAAGATGATCCCAAAGCCATTTGGCATTGACGCCTTCGGGCGTCAGCTGGCGCTGGACCCGGATGCAGCCGTGGCTGGCCTTTTCCCCGAGATAGCGTTCACACCGGGCATAGGACGTATAGGTTTCACCGGCTTTGTTGGTTTCCTGCCGGCTGGGAACTTCGTGGATCAGGATACCGCTGTTGATGCGTATGCCATAGGCACACCAGAGGGTTTCCGCCTGGAAACCGCCGACCCAGCTGACCATGAGGAATTCCCCGGCGGGAGTCTCGTGGAAGAGGTTGGCTTTGTTCTTCGCGAAACCGGTGGAGCACAGCAGGGTGCTGAAGAGCTTTCCTTCTTTAAAGACATAGAGCCGCTGCTGAAGCTTATCAACGACCAGGCCGTAGGTCTGGTCCACTTCCTCTGTTTTGAGACGGCTGGTTTTGACCCAGCCCTGGAAGTGCTCAGCAAAGACCTTGACGGCGGAACCTTCCTCGGAAGAGGAATAGGCTTCAATCAGGGACCAGTCTCCTTCCTCCCGCAGTACGTGAACACCCTGGCTGGTGCAGGTGACCACACCCACATAGTCAGTGCATTTCTCATCCGGCTCGGCGAGGATACGTACCTGTTCCCGCTGCTTGCCGGTAAGCACTGTCACCGGCTGGGTGAGCACCTTCCAAATGGCTTCCTCATCCATACGGCCCATTTCCAGATTCCAGAAGCACAGTTCATGGTCACATTTGACAGCGCTGAGCTCATTGGGCGTATGGTAGAAGACATCGGTGGCGAGAAGGGTATCCTTCACGTCTGCGAGCTCTTCCCATTCCTCTTCCACATCTTCTGTCTCTTCGGCGAAGGACAGGCAGGGAAGAAGGAACAGAAAAACCAGGAGCAGGGACAGGAGTTTTTTCAATTTATCATTCATAATTCACCAGGGATTCCAGTCTAGGGCTGCCATAATACCTTTCAGCATTAAAGCAGCGGAATATTGCCGTTGCGGCAGGCCTTGACGACTTCTTCCGGCCACATGCTGGCCTGAACCTCGCCGACGTGGGCCTTCCGGAGGAAGTAGACGCACATGCGGCTCTGGCCGATACCGCCGCCGATGGTCTGGGGCAGTTCACCAGCTAGCAGGGCCTTCTGGAAGGGCAGTTCCGCCCGCTCTTCACAGCCGCGGATCTTCAGCTGCTTGCGCAGGGTGTCCGGATCCACGCGGATACCCATGGAGGAAACCTCCAGAGAGATGTCCAGCAGGGGATCATAGAGCAGGATGTCGCCGTTCAGGTTCCAGTCGTCATAGTCCGGGGCGCGGCCGTCATGGGGCTGGCCGCTGCGCAGGGCACCGCCGACCTGCATGAGGAATACTGCACCGTACTTCTTGGCCGCAATATACTCGCGTTCCTTGGGCGTCTTGTCCGGATAATCATCTTCCAACTGCTGGGTGGTGACGAAGGTGATGGCGTCCGGCAGTTCCGGTTTGATGTGGGGATAGTGGGCACAGACAAAGCCTTCCGTCTTGCGGAGGGTCAGGTAGATGCGGTTGACAATGTCCCGCAGGAACTGCTCATTCCGCTCGGAAGGAGCCATGATGCGCTCCCAGTCCCACTGGTCTACAAATATAGAATGAATATTATCGGTAATTTCATCCCGGCGGATAGCATTCATATCTGTATAAAGGCCTTCACCCACGGAAAAACCGTAGGTTTTAAGGGCCTGGCGCTTCCATTTGGCCAGGGAGTGAACAATTTCCACGGTGGCGCCGGTTTCCAGCACATCGAAGGAGACGGGGCGTTCCACACCGTTCAGGTTATCATTCAGACCGCTTTCCGGCGTGACCATGATGGGTGCGGAAACGCGGGTGAGGTTCAGGGCTTTGGCCAGTTCCTGCTCGAAGAAGTCCTTAACGAGCTTGATGGCAATCTCTGTGTCGCGCAGATCCAGGACAGGGTTGTAGTCCTTGGGGATAATGAGGTTCATGGAGAACCCCTCCTTCCGAAACATCTGTAAGATAATACAAAAGGATAACACCAAAAGCGCTAAAAAGAAAGTTTTCGGTATGTACTAATGGCTGGAAACCCTATGCTGTTCTTGACATAAGCCCCTAAAAATGCAATGATATGAAACAGCGAAGGGGAGGGAATCTCTCACTTCGCCAATACCTTTTGCAGAAAACGCGATTCAGTATGAATGAAACAGTTTGGAGAAGACCAATATGGTAAAGACGTTACTCATTGTCGGCCTGGGAAATCCGGGGGAGAAGTATGCCCACACCCGCCATAACGCGGGCTATGAGGTGATGAGCCGGCTGGAAGAATATTATGGCGTGAAACTGCGCAAAAAGCTGTTTGTACAGGACATGATCGCGGAAGTGACGGACGGAGAAACCAAGATTGTGCTGTGCGAGCCGCTGACCTTCATGAACCGGAGCGGGGAATGTGTGAAGCGCCTGTTGAACCGTTTCAAGGTGCCGCAGGAGAATCTGCTGGTGATCTATGACGATATCGACCTGCCTCCGGGAAAGGTACGGGTGCGCAAGAACGGCGGCCCCGGAACGCATAACGGAATGCGGAGTATCGCATCCTGCCTTGGAAAGACGGATTTCCCGCGGATCCGGGTAGGAACGGGCGACCGGCCGGCGGGTCAGGATCTGGCAGCCTGGGTGCTTGGACACTGGAGCGCAGAAGACAAAGAAAAGATGGAAGCGGCCTTTGATAAGGCGGCGGAATCCGCGCGCCTATGGGTAAAGGAAGGCATTGATAAAGCGATGCAAAAAGGCAACAGTAATTAATTCAGAATTCAGAATTAAGAATTCAGAATTATTGGATGGACGTAAAACGTTAAGGGAAAGTATATGGCATCGAGTTTTGTTTCTTCGATTGCGATACCTGGTTTAGAGGCATTGCTGGAGACGGCGCAGGGAAAGACAACGGCAGTCGCCGGCGTGAACCAGACGCTGGCGGCAGTGATTGCCTGTATCGCGGCAGAAAAAGGGAAAAAGACGCTGCTGGTGGCGGACAACGACCTGAAGGCAGCCCGGGCAGCGGATGACGTGCGTCAGCTGACGGGCGAAGGCTGTTGCCTGCCCGGCGGTGAGATTGACCTGACCCGTGCGGCGGGAAGCCTGGAGAGCAATTGGCGGAGACTGGAAGCACTGGCGGCTGTGACGGAAGGCAAGGTCAGGATCCTGTGTGCCGGAGCGGAAGCCATGGCACAGCGGATGGGCCGGCCGGAGCCTTTCAGGGCACTGAGCCTGACGCTCAAGCCGGGAGACGTGTTTCCGCCGGCGGACCTGGCCAGGCGGCTGAGCCGGATGGGCTATGACCGCGTGGGCATGGTGGAAGGCAAAGGCCAGTTCGCGCAGCGCGGATCCATCCTGGACGTGTATCCTCCGGCATTGGCACAGGGTCTGCGGATTGAGTTCTTTGACGATGAGATTGACGGAATCCGGGAGTTTGACTGCATCAGCCAGCGGAGCCTGGGAGACGTTCCGGAAGCCGTACTGACGCCTGCGTGCGAAGTGCTGCTGGAAGAAGACGAATATCCGGAAGCTGCCCGCCGGATGCGGGAAGCCATCAATGATCAGCCGGATACGGACATCGGGAAGGATTTGCTGTTTGACGACCTGCCGCCGCTGCCGGACGATGAAGATGACGCGGAGCTTTTTGATAAAAAGATTGCTCCGAAGGTTCGGGAAAAGCAGTATAAGGAACAGAAGGAACTGGAAGCTGACCGGCGGATGGAACGGCTTCGCCAGGATGCGGAAACGCTGGAACAGGGGCTGCCTTTCCGGCGGATGCGGGCCTGGCTGCCGGTGCTGACGGATAAGACGGCATCGGTATGCGACTGGTTTGAGCCGGATCTGGTGCTGCTGTGCGAACCGGACCGCCTGCGGAACCGGATTGAGGAGCGGCTGCAGGGCTTTGCGGAAGACCTGCAGAGCGCGATTACCCGCCGGGAGGCGGTCACAGACCAGGAAAGCCTGCTGAAGGACTGGGAAACGGTGCTGAAAGAACTGAAACCGTATCCCAAGGGACTGCTGACGGAGATTCTGCTCGGACTTGGCGGCATCAAGCCGGACAATACGGTGACGGTGGAAGCAACCGGCATCCAGGGCTATGGCGGGCAGATGCGCGCGCTGAAGAACGATATTGCCCTTTGGCGGGAGCATGGATACAGGATTTACCTGCTTTCAGGCGGAAGCAGCCGCGGTAAGCGGCTGGAGGAAAGCCTGAAGGAGCTGGAAGAGAAAACAGAATTCCGGGAAGAACTCAGCGCGGCAAAGCCGGGCGAAGCGGTGATCCTGCCGATCACGCTCAGCGGAGGCTTCATCATCCGAGGCGGGGAAGGCTGCCCCGGAACGGCGGTGGTTTCCGACGCGGATATCTGGGGTGAGGGCTACCGGCGGAGCAAGAGCCGGAAGCGCTCCGGTGAACGGATTTCCACATTCACGGACCTGAAGGTGGGCGACTATGTGGTACATGAAGACCACGGCGTCGGTATCTACCAGGGCATTACCCGGATCCAGAGTGAGGGAAGCTGGCACGACTACCTGCTGATTCACTACGGCGGAAACGACAAGCTGTATGTGCCGGTGGAACAGCTGGAACGGGTACAGCGCTATATTGGCAATCCGAACCAGGCGCCGAAGCTGAACCGCCTGGGCGGAGGAGAATGGGCCCGGCAGAAGGGCAAGGTTAAGGAAGGCCTGAAAGCGCTGGCCTTTGACCTGAAGGCCCTGTACGCGGAACGCTCCCAGAACACGGGACATGCCTTCGGACCGGATACGGACTGGCAGCGGGAGTTTGAAGATGAATTCCCGTGGGAACTGACCCCGGACCAGGCACAGAGCGTACAGGAAATCCGGGAAGACATGGAAAGCGACCGGAACATGGACCGGCTGCTGTGCGGCGACGTGGGCTACGGAAAAACTGAAGTCAGCCTGCGGGCAGCCTTCAAGGCGATCGCGGATAACAAGCAGGTGGCCCTGCTGGCGCCTACCACGATCCTGGTGCAGCAGCACTACAACACCATTGTGAAGCGGTTCCGGCATACCGGGGCGCGGGTGGATTTCCTGAGCCGGTTCCGGACTCCGGCGGAACAGAAGGACGTGCTGGCCAAGCTGGCCATGGGCGACATTGACCTGATTGTCGGTACGCACAAGCTGCTGGGCAAGGACGTAAAGTTCAAAGACCTGGGCCTGCTCATCGTGGACGAAGAGCAGCGCTTCGGCGTGGCCCATAAGGAAGTTATCAAGAACATGAAGCGGCAGGTGGACGTGCTCACCCTGAGCGCGACGCCGATTCCGCGGACCCTGCATATGTCCATGACGGGCATCCGGGACATGAGCGTGCTGGAAACCCCGCCGGAAGAACGGATCCCGGTACAGACCGTGGTCACGGAGTATTCCGACGCCCTGATCCGGGACGCTATCCTGCGTGAGCTCGGCAGGGGCGGACAGGTCTATTTCCTGTATAACCGGGTGCGGAGCATCGGCAGCTTCTATGAGCGGCTGCGGGCCCTGGTACCGGAAGCCCGGGTGGGTGTGGCCCACGGGCAGATGAAGGAGCACCAGCTGGAAGACGTGATGCTGGACTTCTACAACGGCAATTATGACGTGCTGCTGTGCACAACCATTATTGAAAACGGCCTGGACGTGCCGAACGCAAATACCCTGATTGTGTATGACGCGGAACGGTTCGGCCTCAGCCAGCTTTATCAGCTGCGGGGCCGGGTGGGCCGGAGCAACCGGCAGGCCTATGCCTACTTCACGGTGCGGGCGGACCATATGCTGACGGAAACGGCCCAGCAGCGGCTGACGGCTATCCGGGAGTTTACGGAGTTCGGCGCCGGTTTCCGTATCGCGATGCGGGACCTGGAAATCCGCGGTGCGGGCAATATCCTTGGACCGGAACAGCACGGTCATCTGGCTACGGTCGGTTATGATATGTACTGTAAGCTGATGGAAGAAACCCTGAACGAGGTACAGGGCCGGCAGACCGCACGGGAGCTGGAGACCCGGGTGGATCTGCGGGTGGACGCCTTCCTGCCTTCCGACTATGTAGCGGAAGAAAAGCAGCGGATGGAAATGTACAAGCGGATTGCTTCCGTGGTAACGGACGAAGACCGGGCAGACGTGACGGACGAACTGATTGACCGCTACGGCGACCTGCCGCCGGCTGCCGAGACACTGCTTGACGTAAGCCAGCTGCGGGCACTGTGCAACCGGCTGGGCGTCAGCCAGGTGACTCGCGGCAAGGAAGGCCTGATCATGAAGGTAGACGAGCGGTATGTGCCGGATCCGGCATGCCTGTTGCAGGCAATCTCTGAGACTGACGGACGGCTGATCCTGTCCGCCAGGGCACCGGCCAGGATGATCCTGAAGGTGCAGAACCTGCAGGAGCAGGAAATGCTCCAGGAGGCGCTGAAGGTGACAAGGAAACTGGTGGCGCGGATTAAAGAACTGGAAGAAGAAAAGAGCGAACACAGTGAAGAGAACGATGACTAAGAAAAGCCTGGGATTCTGGCTGATTGCGGCGGTTGTACTGATCCTGGACCGAATCACAAAGGAACTGGCGCCTGGACTTCCGGCGGACGGCTTCACCCTGATTCCGGGAGTTATCGGCCTGCGGTATGCGGAAAACACCGGGATTGCGTTCTCCCTGCTGAGCGGGCTGCCGAGACTGACGGGTGTCCTTGGGCTGGCAATTGTCATCGGGGGCTTTGTATGGCTGCGGAACAAGGAATTCGTGGCGCTCCCGCTGACCGGGCTTGCCCTGATGGCGGGCGGAGCAACAGGAAACATGCTGGATCGGCTGATCCGGGGCTTTGTGCCGGATATGATTGAGACGCTGTTTGTGAATTTTCCTGTGTTTAATGTTGCGGACAGCTGCCTGACAGTGGGCTGTGTGTTGGTGATGATCAGCCTGCTGTGCAGGCCGCAGGACTGGGCGAAACTCTGACAACTGCCAGGGGGAAGAAATATGACTGAAGGAATGGAGTACCGGGTTGCATCCGATGGACGCCGGCTGGACGTATTGCTGAGTGAAGCAACAGGACTCAGCAGGAGCCGGGTGGCTTCGCTGATGGAAGACGGCTTGTGCGTTTCCGGCGGAAAGGCTTGCACAAAGGCCGGCACTAAGCTGCCTGCGGGCCAGGAGATTGTCCTGACAGTGCCCGCACCGAAGGAAGCTGTTCCGAAGGCGGAGGATATTCCGCTGGAAATCCTGTATGAGGATGAGGACCTGGCCGTGGTGATCAAGCCACGGGGCATGGTAGTGCATCCGGCGGCAGGACATCCGGACGGAACGCTGGTGAACGCATTGCTGGCCCGTCTGGATTCACTGGGCGGCATCGGCGGCGAACTGCGCCCTGGGATTGTTCATCGGCTGGATAAGGAAACCAGCGGCCTGATGCTGGTAGCGAAGAATGATGAAACCCAGGAAGAACTGAGCCGGATGCTGAAAGACCGGGAGATCGAGAAACATTACCGGGCTCTGGTAGAGGGCCGGTTCAAGGAACCGGAAGGTGAAATCAACGCGGCTATTGACCGGAGCAAGAAAGACCGGAAGAAGATGGCTGTTGATCCGGAAGGCCGACCGGCCCTGACCCGCTGGAAAGTACTGGCGGAAGGACAGGCCTGCACGCTGCTGGACGTGCACATCCTGACCGGGCGGACGCATCAGATCCGCGTCCACATGCGGAGCATCCAGCATCCGGTCTGCGGAGACGAACTTTATGGCTTTGAAAAAGGTGTGAAGGTACCGTGCCTCATGCTCCATGCCTACAGCCTGAGGTTTAAACATCCCCGGACAAAAGAAGAAATGGCCTTCCAGGCTCCTCTGCCGGAGGACTTCCTGAAAGGCCTCAAGAGCAATGGGATCGAGATTAATTCAGAATTCAGAATTCATAATTCAGAATTATAACGGAAGCTATATCGTTACGATTTTTCTTCAAAGCAGCGATGAAAACGGTTTTGTCAAAGGAATTGCATTCTGCCAATGACTTGGCAACGATGTTGAAAATACTAAAAGCGCACTTCGGATTATCCGAAGTGCGCTTTGTTTTTTATTGATTCTGTCACCAGTTCTCGTCCTTGATTTCGTCCAGGTAACGATCCAGGGCGTTCTCAACGGAGGGCATGGGCGCGAAGCCTGCCTCGGTGAGCTTGGAGCCATCCAGGCGGGAGTTGAGGGGTCGCTTCGCGGGAGTGGAATACTCGGAAGAAGGAACCGGGATGACCCTGCAGGGAAGACCGGCCTTTTCCATGATCATTTTCGCAAAGTCGTACCAGGAGAGGAAGCCCTCATTGCGAACGTGATAGATGCCATACTTTTCGGTCGGCAGTACGTCGCAGATGACGCGGGCAAGATCCCTGGAGTAGGTGGGAGATCCGATCTGGTCATTGACCACACGGATCTCTTTCTTTTCCTTGCCCAGGTGCAGCATGGTGCGGACGAAGTTGCGGCCGTTTTTGCCGTAAACCCAGCTGGTCCGGAGAATGAAGTAGCGGGTCATCAGGGAACGGACGGCGTCTTCTCCCTGAACTTTACTCATGCCATAGACGTTCAGGGGACCATAGGGATCGTCAACCCTGAAGGGTTGATCCCCGGTGCCGGGGAAGACGTAATCCGTTGAGATGAAGACCAGCTTTGCGCCGACGCTCAGGGCGGCACGGACGATATTGACGGTGCCCATGCCGTTGACGGCCGCACAGATTTCCGGCTGTGATTCCGCCTTGTCCACACCGGTATAGGCAGCGCAGTGGACAATGGCGGTGGGACGGTAGCTTTGAACATAGTCTTTGACGGCCTGACCGTCTGTCAGGTCAAAGTCCTGCATGTCGACACCGCGGCATTCAATGCCCCGGGCTTCCAGCTGGCGTACGGTATCCCAGCCCAGCTGACCAGCGTATCCGGTTACAAGAACCTTCATTCCAGGCACCCCCATATTCAATTCAGAATTCATAATTCAGAATTCAGAATTAAAGGATTGATTTACTTTATTGTATTGAGTTTACCACATAGTCACTCAGGATGACAAATCAGCGGTAACGGGATGTTGTAATTATATAACATTACAGGTTTTTTCGGCAAGAAGTCAGGGAAAAGAAAAAGCCCGCAGTGAAGCTGACGCTTCCGCAGGCTTGATTGTCATCGAATGTTCATCCCACGAACTCGTGGTAGATGGCGTGGATGGTGGCTTCGAAGTCATTGTCGTTAACGCCAACGATGATGCTCAACTCGCTGGAGCCCTGGTCGATCATCCGTACGTTGATGCGGGCGCGGCTCATGGCGGAGAAGAGACGGGCGGCAGTACCGCAGTTATGCACCATGCCGCGGCCGACAGTGGCAATGATGGACATGTTGTCGCTGACAGAGACGCTGCCGCTGCCGTTGACCAAGGCTTCGATCTCCCTGAGGATATCGGCGCGATGAGGCTCCAGGGTGGCACTGTTCACCACGACGCACATGCTGTCGATACCGGTGGGCATATGTTCAAAAGATACGCCGTAGTTTTCGAGCACCTGCAGCACCTTGCGGCCGAAACCGACTTCGCTGTTCATCATGCTCTTTTCAATGGAGATGACGCTGTATCCCTTGTGACCGGCGATACCGGTGATGGTGGGAACAGAAATCTCGTTGGGAGCGTTCTTGCTGATCATGGTGCCGGGATGATACGGCTTGTTGGTATTACGGATGTTGGTGGGGATGCCGGCCTTGTGCACCGGGAACATCGCGTCCTCATGCAGGACGGAAGCTCCCATGTGGCTCAGCTCCCGCAGTTCCTTATAGGTGATGGAGGAGATTTCCGCCGGGTTTTCGATGATCCGGGGATCCGCCATCAGGAAACCGGAAACGTCGGTCCAGTTTTCATACACATCGGCATTCACCGCACGGGCCACCAGGGCACCGGTGATATCGCTGCCGCTGCGGGAGAAGGTGCAGACTTCACCGTTTGCCTTGGAACCGTAGAATCCGGGCACAACAGCAGGCTCGCCGTCCGCAAGGAGGGCAGAGAGCTTTTCCTGGGTCTTTTCATCATCCAGGGTGCCGTTATCGTTGAAGAAAATTCCGTCAATGGGATCCACAAAGCGCCATCCCAGATAGTCAGCCATGAGGATGCCGCAGAGGTATTCGCCGCGGCTGGCGCACCAGTCCTTGCCCTTGCCGGAGGAGATTCCCTGCTCCACTTCATCCAGTTTGGAGTTGATATCCACTTTCAGGTGCAGAGCGCGGGCGATGGACAGATAGCGATCCCGGATACGGGAAAAAGGCTCCGCGATGGATTTGCCTTCGCAGGCAAGGTCATAGCACTGATACAGCAGATCAGTGACTTTATCGTCTTCCTTGAAGCGTTTGCCGGGAGCGCTGGGGACCAGGTAGCGACGGGTGGGTTCCAGCTCCAGAATGCTGCGAACCTTACGGAACTGTTCATCATTGGCCAGCGAGCTGCCGCCGAATTTTGTCACGATACATTCAAGCACAGGGCAAACCTCCAAATACTAATTCAGAATTCAGAATTCAGAATTCAGAATGATCCGCTGCGGCGGAAAGTTTCCTGACACATACGCTCAGGATAACGAATACTTCCCAGGGATCATAGTGAATACCGACACGGATTTAAACAAAATCCTTTTAAACGTGGAATTCGGAATTCAATACTATTGGCTGTTATGAAAAGAGCTGAACGTCAAAAAACGTTCGCCTGATCGCAACAGACCAACGTATATATTACTGCCGAAAGGGCTTATATGTCAATCATTTTCGGGCTGTGACGGTCAGACCGAAAATCTTTTCCGCACCGCCGGATCGCAGAGCTTCTGCACAGCGGCAGAGAGTGGTGCCCGTGGTGCGCACATCGTCCACGATGAGCACCGGAAAAGAGATCTTTTCCTTAGGGGTGAAAGCGCCTGCCAGATTGGCGGCGCGCTCTTTCTCATTCAGTCCTACCTGGCGCTTTTCCCGGCGGTCCCGACGAAGCAGCAGCTGCCTGCAGGGCAGGGACAGCTTTTCCGCGAAGGCTTCCGCCAGCAGGCGGCCGTGGTCGACAGCCCGCTCCCGGCGGCGGGATTCCGGCATAGTGACCCAGGTGACAACCGTGTCCGGTGGGAAGACAACGTCGTCCGGCAAGGGAAGCAGCAGGCTTGCAAGGATACGGGCGGCACGTGCTTCCGCACCGTATTTGAGCCGGATGACCAGTTCCCGGGGGACGCCTTCGTGTGGACGGAGCGACCAGGCTGGAAGATCCGGATCCGGATCGGAACGTTCCCAGGCAAAAAAGAAGCCGTCATGCTCCAGGGATTCACGGCAGGAAGCACAAAGACCGTCCCTGTCTGTTACCCTGCCGCAGACACAGCAGAGGGCATCCTCGGGCCAGATGACGTCTTTTCCCCAGCGGGCAAGGGCTTTTTCAAGCGGCCCCCACTTGCCGAACAGCCAGGTTTCAAAAGGACGGGGACTCATTGTACGAGCTCCCGGGTTTCGATCAGCCGGCGGGCCAGGGTGGTATAGCGGCGGATCACATGATCGTTTTCCACCATGCGGCGGATGACGGCCTCAGCGCCGACCAGCACCACAAGGCTGCGGGCCCTGGTCAGGGCGGTGTAGAGCAGGTTGCGGGTGAGCAGCATGGGCGGTCCGGGCGTCACGGGCATGACGACAACCGGGAATTCACTGCCCTGGGATTTATGTACGCTGAGGCAGTAAGCGGGCTCCAGGTCTTCCAGGTCTCCGGATTCATAGGTAGCTTCCCGCTCTTCGTCAAAGCGGACGGTAAGCATATGGTTTTCCGGATCCACGTCGATGATGAAGCCGATATCGCCGTTGAATACGCCGGCGCCGTCCTCAATGCCGGCGGAGGTTTCCCGGCGCCAGGGAAGACGGTAATCATTCCGGGTCTGGATGACCTTGTCCCCCAGACGGAAGATGGTTTCGCCCCATTGCAGCTGCGGCTTATCCGCGGCGGGCGGGTTGAGCATTTCCTGCAGACGGAGGTTGAGGCTGTTCACACCGCATTCTCCTTTGCGGGAGGGGGCAAGAACCTGGATATTCCGGACGGAAAGAGCAAGACGTTCCTCTTCCGGATAATGCAGATAACCGGGAAGCCGGGAAGTGACCAGCGCAGTGATGCTCTGGGCTGCGTCGGCCAGGGCGGTTTTACGCTCAAAGAAGAAATCGGTGCCTTTACCGTTAAGCACGGGCATCTGTCCGCTGTTGATCAGGTGGGCGTTTACGACAATCTGGCTTTCACCGCTCTGGCGGTAGATTTCCGTAAGGCGGACGCAGGGAACCTCACCGCTGTCGAGGATATCGCCGAGCACGTTGCCTGGGCCGACGCTGGGCAGCTGATCTGCATCACCGACGAGGATCAGACGGGTGCCGGGACGGATGGCCTTCAGCAGGGCGCGCATCAGGACCAGATCAATCATGGAGGTTTCATCTGCTATGACGCAGTCCGCCTCCAGAGGGTTGTCATCCGTGCGGGTGAAGGCACCCTGCTCACCGCCGTATTCCAGCAGGCGGTGAATGGTACGCGCCTCGGCGCCGGTGGCCTCGCTCATCCGCTTGGCAGCGCGGCCAGTGGGGGCGCACAGGACGGTTTCGTTATCCTTCGAGAGCAGCTCCAGAATGCAGTTGATGATGGTGGTTTTGCCGGTGCCGGGACCGCCGGTGATCACGAAGACGCCGTTTTCCAGCGCGCCGGCGATGGCCTGGCGCTGGGTGGGGGAAAAGGTGATGTTCCGGCGCTTTTCAAAGGACGATATAGCCCGGGAAATGCCGGCATATTTATCCGGAGCAATGGCAGTCATCAGACGGCGGATCATGAGGGCAACTTCCTGCTCCGCGTACCGGTAATAAGGCAGGTAAACCCGGCGGCATTCCTCAGCTTCATCTGTTTCGGAATGAAGGGCACCGGAAACCAGCAAGCTGCGCAGTGCCTGCTGACAAAGAGTGAGCGGCACATTGAGCAGAGAGGCAGAAGCGGAACAGAGTTCTGCCTCCGGCAGGTAAACATGACCTGAAGCAGCGGCGGCATCCCGCAGGATATAGGTCATGGCGGATTTGACGCGGTTTTCGCTGTCGGGTGGGATGCCCAGGGATAGTCCGATACGGTCCGCAGTTTTGAAACCTACGCCTTCGAGATCATCGCACAGGCGGTAAGGGTTTTCCCGGACGATTTCCGGGGTGCGGTCGCCGTAATGCCGGCTGATCCGGATAGCCAGGGCGGGAGAAATGCCGTAGGACTGGAGGAAAACCATAGCACGCCGGGTGCTCTGCTGCTCCCGGAAGCTTTCCGCAATCATGATGGCCCGCTTTTTGCCGATGCCGCGGACTTCGCTCAGACGCTCCGGATGCTCGGAGAGGATCACAAGGGTTTCCTCCCCAAAGGCTTCAACAATAAGCTGGGCAGTGGACGGACCCACGCCGTGGATCAGGCCGCTGCCGAGGAACCGCTCAATACCCAGAAGGGTTGTGGGCGTTTTCAATTCGCAGGAGATACAGTGAAACTGGCGGCCGTAGGTACGGTGTTCTATCCAATCACCTGAAAAAACAGCCTGTTCACCGGGGCTCAGCTCCGGCAGGGAGCCGACCACGGTGATCTCTGACCGGCCAGAACGGACGGTCAGTACGGACCAGCCATTTTCCTCATTCCGGAAAACGGTCCCCTGGATGGTCGCCTCAAGCTGTTCCATACGTCACCCCAAAAGAATTTATAATTCACAAATCATAATTATATATTTTACCCAAACGACTTATGGTTGTTTGGGAACACACAGCGTGTGTGTACCGTTGTTTCAAGGAGGGCTGTTTTTCGAAACATCCAGCCTCTGTTCAGGGAAGCCCTGAAGGTTATGAAACAGATAATTCTGAATTCTGATTTCTGAATCCTGAATTGTCATATCGCCTGATTCTACCATACAAAACTTCTATTGTCATCAGAGTCGGGGTTTGATATAATAATTCGAAAGATGGTTCAATTCTAAGGAACGAGGAGTGGCGTATATGGATCTGATGAAAACCCTGCTGATCTACATGTCGGCGACAATGGCGCTGGCTGTGAATAGTACGGCTGCTCCGAAGGAAACGCCCGTCCCCACTCCTGCTGCGACCGCAATTGTGGAGACAGTGGATACACAGGCAGAAAATCCCGAAAAGGTTCCCGCAGTGGCAGTGACGAACGCTGCAAAACCTACGGCGCAGATTACTCCGGCACCGGTACCCACCATCACGCCGAACGTGAAGGCTTATCATAACCTGACAATGGGAACCAAGGGCAAGGAAGTAAAGAAACTGCAGGAAAAGCTGATTGAAAAAGGATATCTGCCTGAGGGAAGTGCGGACGGCGCCTACGGACGGCAAACCTATAATGCAGTCAAGAAATTCCAATACTACAACGGGTTGAAGGCTGACGGTATCGCCGGCAGAGCCACGCAGACCAACCTGTTTGAAAACCCGGAAATGGTAGACAACCCGGAGAAGACGGAAGAAACGGAAACACCCGCTCCGGAGGCAAACTCTGTGGTTATGCTTGCGACCCCGGCACCGGCTGAAACGGCAGCACCGGAAGCAACAGACGCTCCGGAACCGGAAGCCACGGCTGACGAAGTTCCCGCCACGGACGTGCCTGCGACCGATGCGCCTGTAACAGAAACGCCTGCAGGGGAAGCAGAAGCCACGGCAGAACCGGAGCCGACTGCTGAACCGGAGAAAACAGAAGAACCGAAAGAAGAAACAAAGCAGACCGCAGAAGATGTTCCGGAAGACATTGAGGATATCGACCTGGACGCGGAAGAATACGAAATCATTAACGCGCTGGTTGCTCTGAACGAGGCGGATGGCCCGCTGGAATTCATCGCGACAGAAGACGGTGTGCCGGTAACGGCGAAGCCGAGGGTGAGCCAGTGCAAGGATAAGATCCGGATCAGCCTGGACGACCTGTGCAAGTGTGTGGAAGGCTGGAAACTGACGGACGACGGCGTGGGTACCGTTGTGCTGGAGGCAGCCGGATATACCCTGGCCCTGTATGATGAAAACCAGGGCTGCACCGCGACTGTGAACGGAACGCAGATTACCATAGCAGAGGATGATTATGACTTCGTATCCGAAGGCCATTTCATCAATGCTCAGTTCCTGGCGACAGCCCTGAAGGGCGAGGCGGCCTGGGACAAGGAAGAAAATACCCTGATGCTTCGGATCCGGGACAAGGACGCGGTTCAGTACGCGGATTGATGGACAATCCGGTTCGGAAACGGCCGGACAGGAGATTGAAACCGATACCGAAATGCTGTATGATAGGAACCCGCGCCGGAACCCCGGCGACGAATACGAAGGAGGTGCTTTGCCGTGAAGTCCGCTATGATCAGACTGAGCCTGGTTGAGAATGTGAACAATTTCGTCAACATCGTTGCGCGCTACCCCTATGAGATGGATCTGCGTGCAGGGCGCCATGTGGTGGACGCCAAGTCAATCCTGGGTATTTTCTCCCTGGATCTGTCAAAGCCGATCACCCTGGAGATCTACAGTGATGACTGCAGCGACCTGCTGGAAGAGATCAGCCCTTTCCTGATGAAGGAAGAGTAAACAGGCAAAGAATAGAGACCGGTCAGATGACCGGTCTTTTCTTTTTTTCCGAACAATACGGATAAAAATCTTTGAATCATTCGGATATTGTGCTATAATTACCTGTTGTGAAATGATTTACCAGAGGATGCTTCGGAAGCAGAATTGGAGAAGAAAGATGGACAGAATCCGCCGGAACGAGCGCATGACCGCAATGATCAAACTGCTGTCGGGAACCCCCAACAGGATCTTTACGCTGAACAGCTTCTGTGAACTGTTCGGATCCGCGAAATCAACGATGAGCGAGGATGTTGACCTGCTGCAGCAGGTGACAAAGGCTTTTGACCTGGGAGAAATCGATACGGTGACCGGCGCAGCTGGCGGCGTAAGGTACCGCCCGAAGGTGAGCCGGGAAAAGGCGCGGGCTACCATTGAAAAGCTGTGCGCGGATCTCAGCGGCACGGAACGGGTGCTTCCAGGCGGATTCCTGTATTACAGCGATATCCTTTCCATGCCGGAGATCGTGAACCGGATGGGCGAAATCATTGCTACCGAGTACTATGACACAGAGCCGGATTTTGTGCTGACGATGGAAACCAAGGGAATTCCGGTGGCTTTCGCGACGGCCAATGCGCTGGGCGTGCCGCTGGTGATTGCCAGGCACTCCTCCCGGGTTTACGAGGGTTCTGCGGTGAATATCAACTACGTTTCCGGCAGCGGGAGCATCGAGACGATGAGCCTGAGCCGTCGGGCGGTGAAGGAAAACCAGCAGGCGCTGATTGTGGACGACTTCCTGAAGGGAGGCGGCACAGCCGGCGGTATGGTGGAACTGATGCGGGAATTCAATGTGAAAGTGGTCGGCATGGCGTTCGTCATGGCAACCGCTTCACCGGAAAAGAAGCGGATTACGGGTGAAAAATCCCTGATGACGCTGGAAGTCACAGACGGGGATCCGGCGGTGGCCGTTGTCAGGCCGGCGGAGTGGCTGAAATAAGCTGCTGATTTGCCAAAGGATAAAAACGCATGATATAATAACAGAATGTCAGAAAGGGGGGTGAACCGCAGGTGTACGATATGCAGCCTCCGCAGCCGGTACAGATGCCGACACTGCAGGAGAAAAAACGCATGAGCGTGCCACAGATTATGCTGATCGTGCTGGCGCTGGCTTTTGCTGCCTGGTATCTGATCACCTCGCTGGCTCCCGAAGCTGCCCCCTATGCCCAGATTACCGCAGGTGTAATCGGCTCCCGTTATACCGGAGACTGCCTGATCGTGCGGGATGAGACGCCCTTTGATCAGGAAGCCGTATCCAGCGTTGAATACCTGGCGGAAGAGGGAAGCTATGTTTCCCCGGGCACAGATATCTGTAACGTCTATTCCTCCGGCTTCAGCACACGGGAACTGGAAACCCTGCAGGATTTCCGGGACCAGATCAAGGAATACCAGGTAAAGCTGCTGAACGCGGAAATCAATACAGACCCGCAGATGGAAAAACTGGAAGCGGAAGTGCTGACGCGGGCTCGTGAAGTCCGGGAACTGATCGGCGGTGCCCGGGGCAACATGAATAACCAGGAAGCGCTGCTTGCGGCAGCAATCCGTGCGCGTCAGAGCCGGCTGAAGGAGAAGTACAGCGGAGATCAGCGGATGACCCGTTTGTATGATGACGAACAGAGCCAGCTGCAGCGAATCGCCAGCTGGACCAAGAAGTCTGTTGCGCTGAAAGAGGGCCTGGTCAGCTTCTATTCCGACGGATATGAGTATGACCTGACAATTACCAACTATGACAAGTTCAGTCCGGCCCAGGTCCGTGCGATGATCAACGGACAGAAACCGGCTTCCTCCAACGATATCAGTTCAAAGGGAAAAACCACGATCTACCGTGTGGTACGCGATGGGCACTGGGTTGTGCTGATGCTGATCAAGGACAGCAACTGGAATCCGGTGGAAGGCGCGATATACGAACTGAAACTGGAGAACTTCAAGGATACCATGGTTCAGGCGCAGGTGCTCAGTTTTACCCGGACCGGCGGTGAACTGGAGGTCCGGCTGGACGTGCAGTCCAAGGTGCAACCGGTATTGTATATCCGGACATGTTCAGGTGTGCTGGGAGACAACGTGACCAGCCTGACGGTGCCGACAAAGGCCATATATACGCAGGACAACATGCCCGGCGTTGTGGTCGTGGATGGAGAATATCCGTTCTTCATTCCCGTCAATGTGATGGATGAAAAGGACGGGATGGTTTACATCTCTCCGATACAGCAGGGTACGCTCTATGAAGGGCAGACTGTAAAGCTGTTCTGATCAGGGAGGAGACAGACACCATGACCCGGGAGGAACTGGAAAGCAGAGTTGAACGAGTCCGGCAGGAGCTGGAAGAAGCTTCGGCAGGACGTTATCCCATACCGAAACTGATTGCCGTGACGAAAACCCACAGCGCGGAGGAAATCCTGCCGCTGGCTGAAATGGGAATCACAGACATCGGCGAGAACAGGGTGCAGGAGCTTCTGACCAAGCTGCCGGAGCTTCAGGACCGGTTTCAGATTCACCTGATCGGCCGCCTGCAGCGGAACAAGGTGAAGCAGATTGTCGGAGATGTATGTATGATTCAATCCGTGGACAGCGAACCGCTGGCCAGGGAGATTCATAACCGGGCGCTGGCTGCCGGGAGGCGGATGCCGGTGCTGGTGGAAATCAGCCCCGCGGGAGAAGAACAGAAAGGCGGCGTACCGTTTGAGGAGACGGAAGCGTTTCTGAAGCAGATTGCGCCCCTGGAGGGGATTGAGATCCGGGGACTGATGGCGGTGATGCCGCTGACAGAGGATCAGGATTATCTGGACGGATTATTTGCACGGACGCGCGGACTGTTTGACAGGATCAGGGATAAAAACCTGAGCGGGATCGTGATGGAAGAGCTGAGCATGGGCATGTCCGGTGATTACCGGCTGGCTGCGGCTCACGGAGCGACGATGGTCCGGGTGGGAAGCGCAATTTTCGGACCCCGCGGATGACGGGAAAGAGGAGAGGAAAACACGTATGGCATTTAAGGATCTGATGAAGAGCATTGAAGGGGTTTTTTCCCGCGTGTCGGCGGATATCACACGCCGGCCGGACGGAGGCACCAGTCATTATCGTCCGCTGCGGAAGAAGACCGCGGAAGCCCAGCCCGGTGATATGACACAGATGCAGGGACAGGATCCCCGTTTTGTGCATACCGGTTTCACAGGCATGAATCCGCCGGTGAATTTCGGAGGATATGAGCAGGGCACCTTCGGCCAGACTGCATATGGCCAGACTGCTTTTGATCAGACCGCATACGGTCAGACTGCTTACAACCAGACAGCCTATAATCAGACAGCCTTCGGCCAGACGGCTTACGGTCAGCCGCAGGGCACCAGCTATTTCCCGCAGCAGGATCAGAATGCCCAGCAGGATTATGTGGGCAAGGGAAGCTTCAGCGGTCAGACCGGATTTACCCAGGCCCAGAGGAACAATATTTCCTATATGCCGGGCGTTGAGCCGCGGATGGAACGCGGACAGGTGCATGTTGAGCACATCATCACACTGACCGGCCTGAAGAGCTGCTACGAAGCAATTGAGTGCATGAAGGACGGGGAAACCCTGATCGTGATGCTGGACGCGATTGCCAATGACAGCGAAAGCATGCGGTGTCAGGATATGCTGGCCGGTGCTGCGTTTACACTGGGATGCTCAGTCCGGCTGCTGCAGGGCGCGCAGATCGTCATCATCGCACCGGAAGGCGTCAAGATCCTGCCCGAGCAGAACAATGCCCGCGTGATGATGCCCGGCGGGATGATGCAGCCGCCGGAAATGGTGGTACCCCCCATGACCGAGCCCGCGGAAGTTCCCTTCCAGGGCCGGCGGGAACACAGAACCAGCGCGAACGCGGCCGATTGGAACGCGGCGCGAAACGGCGAACTGCAGGGTTATAATCCCTACACCGGAACCATGCCGGTGGCAGCCGGAGCTTATGGCAGCTTCGGAGGGTATGGCTATTGATTTGGCGGAACCAAATCAATAGCAATTAACAATGAATAATTAACAATTCAGACTGAAAGTACCGGAAGGAGGGACGGACATGGAAAGAATCACTTCAGAAGTTATTGCGGAGAAAGAGTTTACTATCGCGTCAAGAGGGTACAATCAGGAAGAGGTGGATACCTTCCTGGACCTGATCTGTGAGGAAATGGACCGGCTGAACAACGAAATCCAGGACCTGCGCCAGAAGACAACAATGGTGCGTCCGTCCGCGCCGGCGGCTGAATCCTCCAGCGTGAGCAAAGAGGATGAGAACAAGTTCCGGGAGATCCTGGAGATGGCTGCAACCGTGAAGGAAGAAACCATCCGCAAGGCCCGGGAAGATGCTGAGGCGATCCGCCTGAAGGCAGAGACAGAGGCGAATGAGCGCCTGAACGGGTTGGCCGAAGAACGGGAAGGCCTGGAAAAAGAGGTTACCGCGCTGAAGGAAACTGCTGTGGAATACCGGCGCCAGTTTGAAGAGCTCCTGCATGCACAGCAGGAAGCCCTGGAAAAGGCTACGGGTCTGTTTTAACTGAAAGGGAGGCCTGAACATGTTTGGACGCAGACCGGATGGCAGACGACTCAATGACGTGGACCCGATCGTGCAGATTACCCCTTACCTGATGCCCATGCGCTGTGACGCGCAGGTTTTCCTGGAACACAAGATGGACTATGAGAAAGCCGCGCGCTATATCGCGGAAAAGAATCGGCAGGGGGAAAGAATTACCTTCATGCAGATCATTGCCGCGGCGTATGTGCGGTCTGTCAGCCAGCTGCCTGAACTGAACAGGTTTATTTTCAACAAGCAGTATTATGCCCGGAACAACTGCTCCCTTTCCTACGTGGTCCTCAAGGATCCGCAGAACAATGAGAGCAACGAAGTCACAGCCAGGATCGAGTTCGACCTGACAGATACGATCTTCGACGTCCGGGACCGGATGGTTGCCGCACAGGAAAAAATCCGGGATGAAGAGGATGACGCATTCCTGACCAAGCTGGCAGGGGCATTGCTGAAGATTCCGGGACTGGCCACCGGCATTGTGGGCCTGTACCGGCTGCTGGACCGCTACGGCCTTGCACCCGGATTCCTGATCCGGGAACTGCCCTTCTACAGCGGCCTGTTTATCACCAACAACGCGTCCATCGGCCTGAACCATGTATGGCATCACATCTATAACTTCGGCAATGTGAGCATGTTCATCGGCATGGGCACGATCATGAAGGAAGCCACTGTGGACAGTGAAGGCAAGAGCCGCATGAAGCGGTGGCTGCCGCTGGGCATGACCGCGGATGAGCGGATGTGCTCCGGCGCCCATTATTCCGCCTTCTTTGCCTCCATGGTCAAGTATATGGATGATCCGTCCCTGCTGGAAGTTCCGCCGGAATCTGTCCGGTTTGACATGGGCGGAAAGTATGAATACCACGTACCCAAAGTTAAAAAATTCTGACAACAAAAAGCCTGACAATGTCAGGCTTTTTCAATTCATAATTCATAATTCACAATTCATAATTATATAATGGTTAGCACTGAAAACTCGTTAACAATAATATATGTGCCCGGCGGAATCTAAAGCCAGGCAGCATCTGTGTGGAGAGCGTTTTTCGCCGGCACACATTTAATTCTGAATTCTGAATTCTTAATTCTTAATTATACAAAGCTCTCATCCCGGTTGAACAACGGAATAAAGTCCCGGTCGGCGGAATCCGGTTCCTGCAGGAAACCGGGAAGATCCAGGGCGATCATATGATCGCGGACACGGCTGTACTCCTTTTCCGTTATACGCCGGTCAAGTCCGGGAACGGATACGTCGTTGCAAGGGATATACTGGCGCATGAGGCTGACAGGAACGCCGGCGGGGAGTTCATCCCGAACCCAGGTGAGCAGGCGCAGGCTTTCCGAAGTGAAACCCGGCAGGATCAGGTGGCGGACCAGGGTGCCCCGGAGCATGATGCCGTTTTCATCATAAACGGGAGCACCGGTCTGGCGGCACATTTCCTTAATCGCGGCGGAGGTGACAGCAAAATAGTCCGGTGCCGCGGCGCACAGCCGTCCGGCACGGGCGGAGAAATGCTTCAGATCCGGAAGGTATACGTCAATGACTCCTTCGAGACGGCGGAGGGTATCCACGGTTTCATAGCCGGAGGTATTCCATACCAGGGGCAGAGGCGGGTGCCAGAGTTCCAGCGCCTCCAGGATCCGGGGAACAAAAGGGGTGCCTGTGATGAAGGACAGGGTGTGGACGCCCAGGTCCGTCAGGCGCTTCAGAGCGTCTGAAAGCTCCCGCGGGGTAAAAGGGCGGCCCTCATTCCGGTGGGAGATATCCCCGTTCTGGCAGTAGACGCAGCGGAGCGTGCAGCCGGAGAAAAAGACAGCGCCGGTTCCGTGGCTGCCGGATATGGGTGGTTCTTCCCACAGATGCGGGGCAATACGGGCAATAAGAATCTCCTCGCCGAGGCCGCAGAAGCCCGGCTGAAGGGAACGGTCAGCACCGCATTGACGAGGACAAAGTGTACATTTCATAATATAAAACAATAACCATCTTTCAGAATAAAAACAGGACGAACTGCAACGGAAAAACGTCCGCATCCGTATTATATAAGGGCGCAGGGGAAAAGGCAACGGCCGCGGGACTTGTGAACAAAAACGCTTTCAGATATAATACACACTGTCGGAAACTTTGCAGAAAAGGAGAAGACGAAGATTGGACAGATGGAATCGGAAAGATCAGAATACATATACCGGGATGAATGCCCAGCGCAGAAACCGGCGGAAACCGGAAACGGGCATTCCCGTCAGAGCGGAAGAATCGTCTGAATCCTCCGAAGTGCTGGCCAGCCTTGAACGCTGGCTTATTGATGATGAGCCCGAAAAGGAAACACAGGAGAAAGCGCCTGTAACAGAAGTGGCGGAGCAGACCGAAGAGGCGGATTTTCCTGAAGAGCCCGATATGCCGGCGGAGGAAGAACCGGCTGAGGCGAAGGAAACAGCAATTCCGGATCCTGAAAAGAAAGAAGAAAGTGATACTTCCGCGGCACCTGAGCTGCCGGAAGAATCTGAACCTGTCGAAAAAACAGAAGCATCTGAAGAGACACCGGCCGCGGTGCAGGGCGCGGACAGCCGGGTACCCGCGGAAGCGCGGCGCATGAGCGCCGCTCCTTACGGCACCGTCAAGCCGGAGGCCAGACGTCCAGGCACCCGTCCGCAGAACGCGTACCGCAGGCCGCCTATGCCTGAACAGAAGCAGACGCCGGTCCGTCCCAGGCGGGACGTACGGGAAGAGCCGCTTCGGACCGGCAGCAACAAAACCCAGGATAAAACATCCAGGGTACGGGTTGGCTATGCCCCGGGACGGATGAGCGACGGTATGACGCAGCAGGTTCCGATCCGGGAAACTGCCCGGGACACTGCCTGGGAACGGGAACAGCCGATGTATTCCCGTGACGCGAAAGCATATCTTGAAAAACGGAGTCAGCCTTTCCGGACGGAGAATGCAAAGGAAAAGGTGCAGGATCGTCCGGAGCATAAACTGCTGAGGATCATTGTGGCGCTGCTGGTGGTGATCGGCATCATCATTACCGGTGTACTGATCTTCAGGGACAGGGCGAACCAGAAGAATAATCCTGTCCGTGAAGCTCCGCGCGTCATCAACTTTATCCCGGTGGATGAAACGGAAGGACGCACCGCACCGGTGGATCTGGCTTTTACCGTGCTTACGGAGAAGGATGTATCCGGAATCCGCCTGCGGGGAGAAAACGACGAGGACCTGGATACTGAGGCCGCATCGACTGACAACTCGGATGGTACCAAGATATGGACCATGAAGATGCACGTGGAAACCGGACGGAACGGTACCGCCATTCTCCAGGTGCGCCGGGCTGATGAAGATAAGTGGTATGATACCAATTCCACGGTGGAACTGGAGATCCAGGGACCGCTGGATCTGCTGACGCCGAAGCCGGAGGAAGACGCTGAACCTGATCCGGTTGAGTATGACGATGACGATTATTACGACGAGGATGCGGAAAGAGCGAAAGAAGAAGGCGCTGAAGAAGGTGCCAACGGAGAGGCGTATCCTGAAGCAGAATCGGATGAGAATCCGAATATAGAGGCAGAAGACGTTACCGCAGATATATGGGCAGAGAACGTAGAAGGCGATCCGGATAACGAAACGGAGGGCGAAGGAGAACGGTATGACGACCTGCCGACCGGAGAATTGCGTACGCCTGAACCGACGCCTACCGTTGCACCGCCAACCCCTGTGCCGACTGAGACCCCGCCGCTGACGGCGCAGGCAGCGCCGGAAGCTGATCCGGGATTGATTTCCAGTACAACAGTATATACCAGTGCCACAAAGAAGGTTAAGAACTACAGCAGGCCGGCCAAGGAACTGATCCGTATGCCGGAGGCGGATGAATACACCACCAAGCAACTGGGCGTGATGACTTTCCGTGGCGACAATTTCCGCCGGAACGCAGCGGTAGGTACGCTGAGCGCGGCACCGACGGGACTGAAGGAAAAGTGGCATGCGGAGAGCGGAAGCTCACGGGGAACAAACCAGACTTATTACGGCTACGGATGGACCGGCCAGCCGGTGATTGCCCGCTGGAGCACACAGGTGCGTGAAGGAAGCAATCTGTTTGAAAAGAAAATCAATACAAAGGCCCTGAAGGAAGTCATCATTGCGGGTATGGACGGCAATATCCGATTCCTGGATCTGGCTGACGGAGAATTAACCCGCAACAGTATCAAGCTGGGCTACCCCATGCGCGGTACGCCGACACTGCATACCGGCGGTTATCCCTTCATGAGTGTAGGTCAGTTTGCCCGGAAGATGAAGGTGAAGACCGGAAAAATCGGCCTGAGGCAGTACAACCTGTATTCCCAGAAAGAGCAGAAACTGCTGGACGGCCTGGATGGAAAGTACCATCGGCCGCTGAACGATGTCGGAAGTTTTGAAACCTCAGCGCTGATTGACAGGACCAGCGATACGCTGATCGCTGCCGGATCAAACGGCATGCTGTACCTGGAATCCCTGAACTCGAGCTTCGACTATAACGCGAAGGTGCTGACCATTGATCCTTCCATCACCGTTATGAACTATAAGGTGAAGGGACAGAAGAGCACAGCCCTGCTGGCAATCGAATCCTCTCCCGCCGCGTATGACAAGTACGTCTACATGGCAAACATGGGAGGCGTTCTCATGTGCATTGACACGGATACCCTGAAGCCTGTCTGGGCAGTGAATACCGGGGACTCCGTCATGGCGGCGGTTGCCATGGATATGCAGATCAGGGAGAATGCCCAGGAAACGTCGGTGCCTGCAGAGGCAGGAGACGAAGACGATCCCAAGGACAAGGCTCCGGCGGACAACCGGGAGCTGAGTCTGTACACGGCGAATATGCTGAACAACCGGAAAAAGGGTGACAGCGATATCCAGATCCGCAGGTATGACGCACTGAGCGGAAAGGAAATCTGGAAGGCTTCCGTCGGCGTAACCAAGGGCAAGAAGGATAAGGATGACGTCGGCGCCAAGGCCTCCCCGGTGATTGGACAGCATGAACTGAACAACCTGGTTTATTTCACGGTGACCGGTCTTTCTGACGAAGGCAGGCAGCAGCTTGGCCTTTCCGGTGAGACGCCTGCCGTCCTGATTGCGCTGGAAAAAGCAAGCGGAAAGATTGTCTGGTCCTACGGTCTTTCCAGCCGCAGCGAATCTTCACCCATCGCGGTGTATGACGAAAAAGGAAACGGCTGGATCATCCAGTGTGAACAGAACGGCACCATCCACCTGCTGGAGGGACTGACAGGAAGCGTTGTGGATACAATGCAGCTGAATGCTGAGATTGAAGCTTCCCCCGCCGCCTATGGCAGCACGGTGGTTATCGGTACTACGGGTAAAAACACGTCCTTTGTTTACGGCATTGAACTCGAGCTTGCGCAGGTGCATGATGAGGAGGGCGGCTATGAAGAAGATTCTGGCGGCGCTTGATCAGGGAACTACCAGCTCCCGGGCGGTGATCTTTACCGAAGACGGAGAGATTATTGCGGCCTTCAACAAGGAATTCCCCCAGCATTACCCGAAACCCGGCTGGGTGGAACATGATCCCAAAGATATCCTGAACAGCCAGATTACGGCCCTGAGGGAAGCTGTACGCCTGAGTGGTGTGAACGCGGCGGATATCGCCGCGATCGGCATTACCAATCAGCGGGAAACCACTTTCCTCTGGGACCGGAACACAGGCGAATGCGTAGGCAACGCCATTGTCTGGCAGTGCAGGCGGACCAGCCAGATTGTGGACCGGCTTGTGGCGGACGGCTGCGGCGACATGATCCGTGAAAAGACGGGCCTGGTGCCGGATGCTTATTTCTCCGGTACAAAGCTGAAGTGGCTGCTGGATTATTACAACCTGCGGGATCGGGCGGAAAAAGGAGAACTGTGCTTCGGCACAGTGGACAGTTTCCTGTGCTGGAACCTGCTGGAGGGCAGGCCGCATGTAACGGACGCAACCAACGCCGGCCGCACAATGCTGTTTAACCTGCATACCCAGGACTGGGACGATGATCTCCTGAAGCTGCTGGATATTCCCAAAGCGTGCCTGCCCCGGGTAGTGGATACGGCGGGAATGATCGGCATGCTGGATCCGGCAATCCTTGGCCGGGCTATTCCGGTGACTGCCATGGCGGGTGACCAGCATGCGAGCCTGTTCGGCCAGGCATGCCTGAAGACCGGAGATATCAAGAACACCTACGGCACAGGCTGCTTCATGCTGATGAATACCGGGGACAAACCGGTGATGAGCGAGCACGGACTGTTGACCACGATGGCCTGGCGTATTGACGGAAAACCGACCTATGCACTGGAAGGCAGCGTGTTCATGGGCGGAGCTACTATTCAGTGGCTGCGGGATGAACTGAAGATTATTGAAAACGCCGCAGAAACGGAAGGGATTGCGCAGTCAATCCAGAGTACCGGCGGCGTATACCTGGTGCCGGCATTTACCGGACTGGGCGCACCCTGGTGGGATATGTACAGCCGGGGAACACTGATCGGCATGACCCGGGGAACCGGCCGGGCGCATATTGTCCGGGCGGCGCTGGAGGCAATTGCTTACCAGAGCGCGGACTTGATGGACGCGATGATCGCGGACTGCGGCAGCCGGCCGGAAAGCCTGCAGGTAGACGGCGGTGCCAGCGCGAACAGCTTCCTGATGCAGTTCCAGGCGGATATCACGGGCATTCCGGTCATCCGGCCGCGAGTGCTGGAAACCACCGCCCTGGGCGCGGCCCTGCTGGCCGGACTCGGCGCGGGGATCTACAGCAGCCTGGAGGAAACCACAAAGGTCTGGCAGAAGGATCTGGAGTTTACGCCCCGGATGGATGACGCTACAAGGCTGCTGAACCTCAAGGGATGGCACGAGGCCGTAAAGAGGTCATTACTTTGGGCGAAGGACTGACGACCGCCTAAAATGAATAACAAAGTGTGTTGAAGGAAGGTCCTCTTTTTGAAAGAGAAGATTCGTAAGCTGTTTTCCAATGTCTGGACGATTCCGAACGTCCTGACCATCATCCGGATGCTGCTGATTCCGGTGTTTGTGGTGCTGTTTTTCCACGAGGAAGAGATTAAGGTCGCCTCACTGTGCGTGTTCTGCGCGGCAAGTCTGACGGATATGCTGGACGGATATCTGGCACGAAAACTGAACCAGATTACCGATTTCGGCAAGCTGTTTGACCCGCTGGCAGACAAGCTGATGGTGCTGACGGCGATGGTATGCCAGACGTTCTGGGGCCCGCTGCCGCTGATCGCGGTGATCATTGTGGCGGCCAAGGAGCTGCTGATGGTCCTGGGCGGCGTGTTCATGCTGAGCAAGGACGTGGTGGTATACAGCAATTACTTCGGCAAGTCAGCGCAGGTGGGTTTTATCGCCTCCCTGGTGCTGTCGTTCTTCCATAAGGCGTTTGTGGAAGGAAATATCATGCTGTGGGGCATGACGCCGGACATCCTCCTGCTGTGGATTACGGTGGCGCTGGCGATTGTCGCCATGGTGGTTTACGCAGCAGAGGCAATGAAAACAATCAGGAATAACGGGAAGGAATAAACAATGAGAGCAGACGGAAGAAAACCGGACGAGAAGCGCCCGATCAGCATTGAAACAGACTTTGTGCGCACGGCCTACGGCAGCTGCCTGATTGCCACGGGAAACACCCGGGTAATCTGCACAGCCAGCGTGGAAGAAGCGGTACCGCCCTTCCTGAAGGGTAAGGGCCAGGGCTGGGTGACAGCGGAATACGCGATGCTGCCGGCATCCACCACGGAACGGAAAAAGCGGGACGGCATCAAAAAGGATGGCCGGAGCGTGGAAATCCAGCGGCTGATCGGCCGGGCACTGCGCCAGGCTGTGGACCTGAAGGCGCTGGGCGAGCGGACAATTACGCTGGACTGCGACGTGCTGGAAGCGGATGGCGGTACCCGCACAGCTTCCATTACCGGCGCCATGGTTGCACTGACCTGTGCCGCGGAGCGTCTGGTCAGGGAAAAGAAGCTGCCCATCAGCCCCATCATCCATCAGGTGGCTGCTATCAGCGCAGGTGTGATTGACGACGAACCATGCCTGGATTTGTGCTACCAGGAGGACAGTCATGCCCAGGTGGATATGAACTTTGTCATGAATGAAAAGGGCGAATTCATTGAGCTGCAGGGAACCGGAGAAGGCCGTGCCTTCACCAAGAAAGAACTGGATACCATTATGGAATATGGTGAAAAAGGAATCCGTGAGCTGATGGATGCCCAGCGGGAAGCGCTCGGAGACCGTGCCCGTTATATTGCTCCCAAGCCGCTGCTGCTGGTAGCCACGGGTAACGAACATAAACTGCGTGAATTGCAGGAGATGTTCAAAGATTACTATACACTTGCTCCGATGACAGCTGTCGGTTTCTTCGGCCCGATTGAAGAGAACGCAGACACCTTTGCCGGAAATGCCGCCATCAAGGCGGAAGCTGTGTGCGAGGCGACCGGACTGCCTGCTATCGGTGATGACAGTGGACTGGAAGTGGACGCGCTGGATGGTGAACCGGGTGTCTATTCCGCACGGTATGCCGGCGAGCATGGAGACGATGAGGCGAATAACGATCTGCTCCTGAGCCGGATGGAAGGAAAGGAAGACCGTTCCGCAGCTTTCAAGTGCGCGCTTGCACTGAAGATTCCGGGAAAAGAGACTATCATTGCCGAGGGCAGCTGCCCCGGAACGATTCTGACAGAACGCAGGGGTACCGGAGGCTTTGGCTACGATCCGCTGTTCCTCTATGAGCCAATGAACAAAACCTACGCGGAAATGAACGCGGAGGAAAAGAACCAGATCAGTCACCGCTCCCGTGCGGCGGAGATGATGCGCAGCATCATGTCCCAGCTGTTGTCATAATCACATTTCTCAAGCATTCCAATCAAAAACGGACATAGACAAAACAAATAATCCGGCAGGCAGACAAAAAGTCCGTCTGCCGGAATTATGTTATTATGTGACACTAATAAAAGATAAAGGAGTATCAGCCTGACCGGCTTGGAAAGAACACATGACAGATGGCCATATTCATATTGAACGGGGACCGTATACACTGGAGTGGATCAGGAAGTTTGTGGACAAGGCGGTGGAGATGGAACTGGATGAGATCCGTCTGCTGGAACACAATTTCCGCTTTGAAGAGTTTGTGTCCATGTATGATTCTGTGTGCGCGCACAGCGAATTTGTAAATGAGTGGTTTCACCGGGTGGGCGGTGTAAAAAAGCTGGACGAATACCTGGAACTGATTGAGAAAGTCAGGAAGGAACAGTTCCCTGTAAAAATCAAGTTCGGGCTCGAGATATGCTACTTCCCGGAATTTGAAGGGTTGACTGCTGAACTGACCAAGGATAAGGGTTTTGATTTCCTGCTGGGCAGTATGCACTTTGTGGATGATTTTGCCTTTGATCACAAGCCCGAACACTGGATTGGTGTGGACGTGGACAGGATCTATCGCAGGTACTTTGAGGATTCCGTTTTATTGGCCAGGAGCGGGCTTTTTGACGGGATCGGACATCCGGATACCATTAAACTGTTTGGCTATAAGCCGTCGTACTCACTGACGGAATACTACGAAAAGCTGGCAGAAGCGCTGGCGGAGAACGGAATGTACGCGGACCAGAACAGCGGTGCGGCCAGAAGATGTCCGGATACAGCTTCCCTGGGTATGGATGGGGAACTGATCAGGATCCTGAAGAAACACCAAGTGAAAATCATCACTTCTTCTGACGCGCATTGTCCGGAAGATGTGGGGGATAAAATCAGGGAATTGAACGATTGTATACAGAATTGCTGAAAGCCTTAAAAGAATGGAAAAAAAGGACAAAAAGAACCGCGTCAAACATGCACTAAATACAATCGAAAAGCCTTGAAAACCTTGACGGTACAAGGGAAACTGTGTAAAATATAGCAAAAGAAATCAATAACAGGATATGGGAGGGATACAGGTGCTTTACGATGGCAAGATCTGGATCGGGTCCTGTGATAAAGGCCCTGTGTTTCTGCTGCCTTCCATGGCCAACCGCCACGGCCTGATCGCCGGCGCGACAGGTACCGGTAAAACCGTATCCCTGAAGGTGCTGGCGGAAGGCTTTTCCGACATGGGCGTTCCGGTGTTCCTGAGTGATATCAAGAGCGACCTGAGCGGCATGGTGATGGACGGCGCTGAGTCAGAAGCGATTGATAAGCGGCTGGCAAAATGCGGCGTACCGAGGGAAGTGTTCAAATATACCTCCTATCCGACAGAATACTGGGACGTATACGGAGAACAGGGCATCCCGATCCGGGCAACAGTACAGGACATGGGTCCGCTGCTGATGAGCCGGATGCTGAACCTGAATGAGACCCAGAGCGGCGTGATGAATATCGCGTTCCGGGTGGCAGGCCGGGAAAACATCCCGCTGGAGCACCTGCAGGACCTGAAAAACCTGCTGATCCATGTGGGTGAGAATGCGAAGGAATATACCCTGGAGTACGGCAATGTTTCCGCAGCCAGCGTGGGCGCCATCCAGCGGGCTGTGGGCGTGCTGGAAGACCAGGGCGGCAACGTGTTTTTCCGGGAGCCGGCCATTGACATCAACGACTGGATCCAGGTTGACCCGGCCAGCGGCAGGGGTAAGATCAACATCCTGTGTGCAGACCGGCTGTTCAACAATCCTACGATGTATTCCACCTTCCTGCTGTGGATGCTGACGAAGCTGTATGATCTGCTTCCTGAGCGGGGAGACGCCGATAAGCCGATTGTTGTGTTCTTCTTCGATGAAGCACACCTGCTGTTCAACAACTGCAGCCGGTCACTGATGGAAAAGATTGAGCAGGTGGTCCGGCTGGTCCGCTCCAAGGGCGTGGGCGTATACTTTATCACCCAGAGCCCGGCGGACATCCCGATGACGATTCTCGGCCAGCTGGGAAACAGGATCCAGCATGCATTGCGGGCTTATACCCCGCTGGATCAGAAAGCCGTGAAAGTCGCCGCACAGACGTTCCGGACGAATCCGTCCTTTGATACAGAAGAAGCCATTACCACCCTGAAGACAGGCGAGGCGCTGGTTTCTTTCCTGGATGAGCACGGAGCTCCGAGCGTGGTGGAGCGGGCCACCATACTTCCCCCGCAAAGCTATATGGGTGCGATCAGCCAGGAAATCCGCAGGATGGTCATCGACGCCAGTCCCATGAAGGACAAGTATGCCGATGAAATTCCTGCTGATGATCCCGGAACTCAGGAACAGCCGACACCGCCTGCACCGCCGGTACCACAGGTACAGGAAATGGATCCACAGCGGTTTAAGCTGATAAACGGCCAGTGGTACTATTTCTGAGGTGCGGCAGAAAGCTGATCTACAATGTCACTGTTTACTCAACGACCCCGGAACGGCGCAGGGAGGAGAGCGCCGCAGAGAGAAGATGGCAACATTCAAAGTATTCGATCCTACCACCGGTCAGTATGTTGAAAAAGAAGTCGAAGGCATGGCTCCTGTGGCTGAAGCCGTTCAGGAAGCTGCTGCTCCCGTAGTGGAAGCTGTTCAGGAAGCTGCCGCTCCCGTGGTTGAAGCAGTCCAGCAGGCCGCGGCTCCCGTTGTTGAAGCCGTGCAGCAGGCAGCTGCCCCCGTGGTTGAAGCAGTTCAGCAGGGCAATGTGGCTGAAGCAGTCCAGCAGGCTGCCGCTCCCGTTGTGAACGCCGTGCAGCAGGCTGCTGCTCCCGTGGTTGAGGCTGTCCAGCAGGCGGCTCAGCCCGTGGTGCAGGCCGTGCAGCAGGCTGTTCCCACCATTCAGGTGCAGCCCCAGGCCCAGAAGATGCCTGTGATGGTGCTCGACCAGGCGACCGGTCAGTATGTGCAGCAGATGGTGGACATGGTACTGGATCCCGCGACAGGGAACTATGTGCCCGCTCCCGTTGCTGTTGACCCCAAGGCCCTGGAAGCCCAGCAGAAGGCTGCTGCCGCTGCCGCGAAGGAAGCGGAGCGGAAGGCCCGCGAGCAGGAAGCGGCCGAGCGCCGTGCCCGCAATGATCAGCTGCGTGAAGAAGCCGCTGAGCGTGCCCGCCGGAATGACTCTGTTGCCGGCCGTGTGAAGAACACCGCGATCAGCACCGCAACCCGTCAGCTCGTTTCCAGCCTGACCAGGAGTCTGACCAAGGCGATCGGCGGCATTTTCGGCGGCAAGAAGTAATAATGACCGGGTGTCCAAATCATTCATACTGAGATGATAATAATATAGGAGGTCTGCATATATGAAAAAGCTTTTGAAAGAGTTCAAGGATTTTGCAATGAAGGGTAACGTCCTGGATCTGGCGGTTGCCGTCGTTCTGGGCGCTGCGTTCAACAAGGTTGTCACCGCTGTAGTGGAAATCTTCCTGAACCCCATTATCGAGAGCCTGCCCAAGATTGAAGAAGGCGGATCCGCATGGACTGCTCCCCTGATTTCCTTCGCGGCTGTGGTTGTTGAATTCCTCCTGACCGCACTGGTGCTCTTCCTCATTGTGAAGGCTGCCAACAAGGCCAAGAACCTGAAGAAGAAGGAAGAAGCTCCCGCGGAACCCACCACCAAGGTGTGCCCCTTCTGCCAGAGCGAGATCAGCATCAAGGCGACCCGCTGCCCGCACTGCACCAGCGAACTGAAAGACTAATCAAACAATTTATAATTCATAATGCATGATGCATAATGAATGGATACGGAGGCACATATGCACTGGCGCATATCGTGCCTCCGTGCTATACTTTGTAATCGGATGATCTGCCTGAAGCAGAAGCAAAGGCCGGTATCCGCGACAACAACAGAAAGAGGGACATATTTCCATGAAACAGATTCTGGTTGAAACTTCTGCCCGTCACGTGCATGTTACCAAAGAAGATCTCGAGACCCTGTTCGGCGCAGGCCATGAGCTGACCGTCAAGAGTTGGCTGAGCCAGCCCGGACAGTTCGCCAGCGAAGAGCAGGTGGATATTGTCGGACCCAAGAACACCCTGAAGCGCGTTCGTATCCTTGGGCCTGTCCGCCCCGCTACCCAGGTGGAGCTTTCCCTGACCGACGCCCGTTCCATCGGCGTGACCGCTCCCGTGCGTGAGTCCGGTGACATTGCCGGTTCCGGCGCCTGCAAGCTGGTTGGCCCCGCGGGTGAAGTGGAAGTGACCGAAGGCGTTATCGCTGCCAAGCGTCACATTCACATGACTCCTGCTGACGCTGAAGAGTTCGGTGTGAAGGACAAGGATGTTGTTTCCGTGAAGGTTGATACCAACGGCCGTGCCCTGGTCTTTGGTGATGTTGTGGTTCGTGTGAGCGAGAAGTTCTCCCTGGCGATGCACATTGACACGGATGAAAGTAACGCTGCCTGTGCTGTGAATGGCACCATGGGAGACATGATCAAATAATTAACAATGAATTGTTAATTGTTTGCCAGTCACCAGTATACGATAAGGTGTTGACAGATAATACCAAATCGTATATTATACGTTTCGCAACTTAATACCTTATCACGAGTGACCGAAGGACGGGCCTGATGACGTCACGGCAACCGGCGAAAAGCAAGGTGCCAAATCCCGCAGCGTGCACACCCCACAGGGAGGCGCTGACAGATAAGGACGGTCAATAAGATCGAATCCCGCCTGGTTTGTGTGCAAGCCAGGCGGTTTTTTTCCGGCTGGACCGTCGCAAAAACAGAAGAAGTCCTGATGACAGCCACCAGGGCGAGGTTGCGGAATACGGCGAGAATCAAAGCCCCGCACCGGACGACAACAAGAAAAGGAGAAGAAAGATGCGCAGACTGTTTACTTCTGAATCCGTTACTGAAGGACATCCCGACAAACTGTGTGATCAGGTTTCCGACGCGGTGCTGGACGCCATCCTGGAAAATGATCCCAAAGCCCGCGTGGCTTGCGAAACCTTCGCGACCACCGGAATCATCACCGTTATGGGTGAAATTACCACCACTTCCTATGTGGATATCAATGCCATTGTCCGGAAGGTTGTGACCGAGATTGGTTATGACGCTCCGGAAAAATCCTTCAACGGCAACACCTGTGCCGTGATGACCGCCATTCATGAGCAGAGCCCGGATATCGCCATGGGCGTGAATGACGCCCTGGAAACCCGGGACGGCAGCAAGGAAGCGGATATCGGCGCCGGCGACCAGGGTATGATGTTCGGCTATGCCTGCACGGAGACACCCGAAAGGATGCCTCTGGCCATTGCCCTGAGCCACCGGATGGCGCTTCGCCTGACGCAGGTGCGTAAAGACGGCACACTGCCTTTCCTCTATCCGGACGGAAAGACCCAGGTGACCGTGGAATACGAAGATGACAAGCCTGTTGCGGTGGACACCGTGGTGGTTTCCGCCCAGCATTCCGCTGATGTGGATATGGAAGAGCTGAGGAAGGGCATCAAGGAACAGGTGATCCTGCCCATTATTCCAAAGGAGCTGCTGACGGACAAAACCCGGATCCTGATTAACCCCACCGGACGTTTTGTGATCGGTGGACCGACCGGAGATACCGGCCTGACCGGACGGAAAATCATCGTGGATACCTACGGCGGATCCGCACCTCACGGCGGCGGATGCTTCTCCGGTAAGGATCCGACCAAGGTGGACCGCAGCGCTGCCTACGCCGCACGCCATGCCGCAAAGAACGTGGTGGCTGCCGGCCTTGCGGAACGCTGCCAGATCCAGCTGGCCTATGCCATTGGTGTGGCGGAACCCGTCAGCGTGCTGGTTGACACTTTCGGAACAGGCGCACTGCCGGATGACAAGCTGGCGGAAATCGTGACCAAGGTGTTTGACTTCCGGCCTTCTGCCATCATTGAGCGGCTGAACCTGCGCCGGCCCATCTACCGTCAGACCGCGGCCTACGGCCACTTCGGACGGACGGATGTGGATCTGCCCTGGGAAAAGGAAGACTATGTTGAAAAGCTGAAGGCTTTTCTGTAATGAACAATGAATAATGGTGGAGAAGAAAGCTTCCGGAAGGAAGCTTTCTTTTTTTGAACGAAAAGAGGAATACCAGACCGGTTCGATTTATCTGTAGTATGCAGGTTTTTGCTGAGCTACAGGATATTGTGTACGGGGTGCAGGCGGTGAAAAATAAAGGCTGGATGCCTGTCGGTATTCCAAAAAAGGCTTGACAAGCATTTGCATATTCTGATATATTTATTAGGCTGTCCGCACTGTGGACATGCATTGTAAGATGTTCTCGGACCGGGTCATCTCCCGGGATCCGCAAACGAGTTTGAATCTGTGAGGAGTGTTGACCATGTTCCGTACTTATCAGCCCAAGAAGCGCCAGCGCAGCAAGGTGCATGGCTTCCGTGCCCGGATGGCGACCAAGAACGGCCGTCGTGTTCTGGCTGCCCGCCGTCGCCGCGGCCGCAAGGAGCTGACGGTGTAATTACCGTCATAAAGCCTGCTTCAGTATGACTGTGGATGAGGCCCGCCCGTTAAAGATGGGCGGGCTTTTCCTCATAAAAGACGCTGTTTAACAGCGCAATGGGATTTTCCGCGCAGAGCGGAAGGAAGAGAATGGAAAGACGTTATCGGCTGAAGAAAAATAAAGCGTTCCAGTATGTCTATCACAGGGGACATTCTGTGGGATGCCGCAATCTGGTCATGCTTCTTGCCCCGGGCAGGGAGCTGAAGATCGGTTTTTCCGTCAGCAAGAAAACAGGCAATGCCGTGACCCGTAACAGGATCAAACGGCGCCTGCGGGAATGCTTCCGGCCCTATTTGGGGGACGTGAAAACCGGTCTGTACGTTGTTGTCGCCAGACCTTCAGCTGCAGAGGCCGCCTTCGGGGATCTGAAGAAGGATGTACACTATCTGCTGAAAAAGCAGAATGCGCTGATTAAGCGCTCTTCAGAAAACGAGGGGAACCGCGCCGAATGAAACGCTTTCTTCTGTTCCTGATTCGTTTCTACAGACGGGAACTGAGCCATCGTAAGCGGAAGCCAACCTGCCGCTATATTCCCACCTGTTCCGAGTATGCCGTGACAGCCATTGAACGTTACGGCGCATGGAAGGGCGGACTGATGGCGCTATGGCGCCTGCTGCGATGCAACCCCTTCAGCAAGGGTGGCTATGATCCCGTACCGGAGGATCCCTGCATAACATTAAGGAGGGAATAACCCGGAATGAATGATTTTGTTTACGGTATTCTGGCCTGGATCCAAAGCTGGGTCGGAAGCTGGGGTTGGTCGATCGTAGTATTCGCGATCCTGATCCGGCTGGTTCTGACCCCACTTGATTTCAAGAGCCGCGTCAGCATGCGCAAGACCCAGAAGCTGCAGCCCCAGCTGCAGGCGCTGCAGAAAAAGTACGCCAATGACAAGGAAAAGCTGAACGCCAAGACGGCTGAACTCTACAAAAAAGAGCATATCAATCCTCTGTCCAGCTGCCTGCCGCTGCTGCTGTCCTGGCCTGTCCTCATTGCTGTGTGGGGCGCCATGCGTATGGTGGCCAACAAGGAGCTGCTGATTCAGCTGACCCAGATTCTGAACAACGAAATGCCCGCGCTGGAACCCTGGCTGTGGGTCAAGAACCTGTGGATGCCCGATAACCTGTTCTCTGCCTGCCTGCCGGACCTGAACACACTGCGCGTGATTCCTGCCGACCAGTGGCAGACCTGGTTCAGCAGCCTGGATCAGAGCAATCTGCCTATCCTGATCAAAGACCTGGGCCTGACTGCCGCAAGCTTTGACGGGAACGCCCTGCAGGGAACCCTGCAGCAGATCCTGGAAGCCGTGCAGCAGAATGCGGCTTATGTGGAAGCGGTTGCGGTCAGACCCGGCTGGACCTTTAACCTGCTGATTACCCAGGTTTCACTGATTAACCAGTACAACGGCTGGCTGCTTCTGCCGATCCTGTCTGCAGTGAGCCAGTTTGCAATGTCCAAGGCGATGGGCACTGCCCAGCAGCAGCCTGCAGCCCAGGGATCCGCTGCGGGAAGCGGAAAGTTTATGCAGTATTTCTTCCCGCTTTTCTCCCTGGTGATCTGTCTTGGTTATTCTGCCGCTTTCTCCCTGTACTGGGTATTCAGCGGTGTGGCCAGCATGGCGCAGACCATTATCATCAACAAGTGGCTTGACAATAAGGAACAAGCGGCCAAAGCAGTGGCCGGGGAAGGATCTGTGAAATGAAGCAGTATGAATTTTCCGCCAGAACCCAGGATGAAGCCGTAGAAATGGGTCTTCAGGAACTGGGTGTTTCCATTGCAGACGTAGATATCCAGGTTGTTGAAGAAGGCAGCAAGGGCCTGTTCGGCCTGTTCGGTTCCCGTCCGGTGAAGGTTCGCCTGACGCTGAAGGACGCTGAAGAAGATCCGCTGGCTGATCTGCTGGAAGACAAGAAGCCGGCCAAACCGCAGATCGAGCCCGAAAAGAAACAGGAAAAGAAGCCTGAGAAGAAAGCCGAAAAGAAGCCTGTTGAGAAGAAGGCTGAAGAGAAGAAGCCCGCTCCCGAAAAGAAGAAGGCTGAGAAAAAGGCTGAACCCGCTGAGAAGAAGGAACAGGAAAAGCCTGCTGTGAAGGCTGAAATCCGTCCGATGGAAAAGCCCGAAGTGACGATGATCGCCGCTGAAGAGCTGACTGATGATTCTCCCGCCGGTACCGCCCATGCTTTCCTGGCTGAGCTGACCAAGCTGATGGGCGTGGACGTGACCATCGATATGGGCACAGACGCCGAAGGCAATGTTTACGGTTATATCAACGGTGATACGCTGGGCATCCTGATCGGCCGCCGGGGCGAAACTCTGGATGCCGTGCAGTACCTGACCAGCCTGAAGGTGAACCGGGGCCGTGAAGGCTATACCCGTGTGACCCTGGACACCGAAAACTACCGCGCGAAGCGGGAAGATACCCTGATCCGCCTGGCCAACCGGATGGCGAACCGTGCGCTGCGTACGGGCCGGAAGGTAAGCCTGGAGCCCATGAATCCCTATGAGCGCCGGATCATCCACTATGCGCTGCAGCAGACTGAAGGCGTTACCACCCACTCAGAGGGTGAAGAACCCAACCGTCACGTGGTCATTACCAACAAGAAGTGATAAATTGCGGAAACCAACACTATATGACTTTGGGAGGTTTAAGCAATGTTAGACATTAATCTGCTCAGAAACGATCCCGAGAAAGTACGGGAGAATATCCGGAAAAAGTTCCAGGATGAAAAGCTGCCCATGGTGGACGAAGTGATCAGCATGGACAAGGAATACCGCGAAGCGATCCAGCAGGGTGACAACCTGCGCAACAAGCGCAAGGTGCTGTCCAAGGAGATCGGTGGACTGCTGGGCAAAGGCCAGAAGGAAGAAGCCGAGAAGGTCAAGGCCCAGGTGGCCGAGATGGCCGAAGAGCTGGCTGCGCTGGAAGTGAAGGAAGAAGAGCTGAAGGCGGAAATCCGCAAGCGCATGCTCGTGATTCCCAACATCATCGACGACAGCGTGCCGATCGGCAAGGACGACAGTGAGAACGTGGAAATCCAGCGATATGGCGAGCCCGTTGTGCCGGAATGGGAAGTTCCCTACCACGTGGATATCATGGAACGGCTGTCCGGTATCGATCTGGATGCTGCACGTAAGACCAGCGGCAACGGATTCTATTACCTGATGGGCGACATTGCTCGCCTGCACAGCGCGATCCTGAGCTACGCCCGTGACTTCATGATTGACCGGGGCTTCACCTATGTTGTGCCGCCCTTCATGATCCATGGCAACGTGGTGACCGGCGTGATGAGCTTCGCCGAAATGGAAAACATGATGTACAAGATCGAAGGCGAGGATCTGTACCTGATCGGTACTTCCGAGCATTCGATGATCGGTAAGTTCATTGATACCATCCTGGATGAAAGCCAGCTGCCCCAGACCCTGACCAGCTACAGCCCCTGCTTCCGTAAGGAAGTGGGTGCCCACGGCATCGAGGAGCGGGGTGTGTACCGCATTCACCAGTTCGAAAAGCAGGAAATGATCGTTATCTGCAAGCCCGAAGAAAGCCCTATGTGGTTTGACCGGCTGTGGCAGAACACGGTGGACTTCTTCCGCACGCTGGATATTCCGGTGCGTACACTGGAATGCTGCAGCGGCGACCTGGCTGACCTGAAGGTGAAGAGCCTGGACGTGGAAGCCTGGTCTCCCCGCCAGAAGAAGTACTTTGAAGTGGGTTCCTGCTCCAACCTGGGCGACGCCCAGGCCCGCCGCCTGCAGATCCGCGTGAAGGGCGCTGACGGCAGCAAGTACCTGGCCCATACCCTGAACAACACCTGCGTGGCTCCGCCCCGTATGCTGATTGCCTTCCTGGAAAACAACCTGCGGGCAGACGGCACTGTGGCGATTCCGGAAGCCCTGCGGATGTATATGGGCGGCAAGGATCATATCGGATAAAAAGGTAGGAAGTAGGAGGTAGGAAGCAGGAGGTTTATAATCTCCACTTCCTGGACTCCGTTCCTCTGAGGAGTAAAAAATGTCCGAAGAGAAGAAAAAGGGCCTTTTCGCGAGACTGCGGGAAGGACTGAGCAAAACCCGGGGAAACATGACCGAGAAAGTCGACGACATGGTCAGGGAGAACCGGAAGATCGACGATGACTTCTATGAAGAGCTGGAAGATATCCTGCTCATGGCCGACTGCGGCCTGAAGGCCACTGAGACGATCGTGGATGAGCTGAAGGACCGGGTAAAGGCCGGCAAGGTCAAGGATGCTGCGGAAGCCCGTGAGATGCTCAAGCAGATCATGGTGGAGCAGATGAATATTCCGCGACCCCCGCTGAAGTGGCCTATGGTGATGCTGCTGGTTGGCGTGAACGGTGTGGGCAAGACCACGACGATCGGCAAGCTGGCGCTGCGCTTCCAGGCTATCGGCCGGAAGGTCATGCTGTGCGCGGGAGATACGTTCCGCGCAGCGGCTGCTGAACAGCTGAGCGTATGGGCAGAGCGGGCGAGGGTTCCGATCATTAAGCATGCTGAAGGCGCGGATCCGGCTGCGGTGGTGTTTGACGCCATCCAGTCCGCCAAGGCCCAGGGTGTGGACCTGCTGATCGTGGATACCGCCGGACGGCTGCATAACAAGAAGAACCTGATGGATGAGCTGAGCAAGATGCGCAGGGTGATTGACCGGGAGTATCCGGAAGCAGATACCCGCTGCATCCTGGTGCTGGACGCCACCACAGGTCAGAACGGCCTTATGCAGGCGCGTGCATTCAAGGAAGTCGCTGAGATCGGCGGCATTATCCTGTCGAAGCTGGACGGTACCGCCAAGGGCGGCATCGCGCTGGCCATCCGGCAGGAGCTGGAAGTGCCGGTATGGTACATTGGCGTGGGTGAAGGGATTGATGACCTGCAGCCCTTTGACGCCAAGGAATTTGTGGAAGCGTTGTTCTGATGAGAATCATCAGAACAATTAACAATGAACAATTGTTGCTGTGGAGGATACGAGCATGGCTGAACTGACAATGGACAAGCTGGTAGCACTGTGTAAGAACCGCGGATTTATCTTCGCCGGTTCCGAAATCTACGGTGGTCTCGCGAACACCTGGGACTACGGCCCTCTGGGTGTGGAATTCAAGAACAATGTGAAAAAGGCCTGGTGGCAGAAGTTCGTGCAGGAAAGCAAGTACAACACCGGCCTGGACTGCGCGATCCTGATGAACCGTGAAGTCTGGGTGGCCAGCGGTCATGTGGGCGGCTTCAATGACCCCCTGATGGACTGCAAAGCCTGTAAAGCCCGCTTCCGTGCTGACAAGCTGATTGAGGACTTCACCAAGGGTGAAGAGACCGGCGACGGCTGGACCAATGCTGAACTGGAACAGTTCATCGCTGACCACGATATCGTTTGCCCGGTGTGCGGCAAAAAGGACTTCACCGGTATCCGTCAGTTCAACCTGATGTTCAAGACCTTCGCGGGCGTGAACGAGGACAGCGCGAACGAGATTTACCTGCGTCCGGAAACGGCCCAGGGCATCTTCGTCAACTTCCAGAACGCCATGCGTACCACCCGGAAAAAGCTGCCGGCCGGTATTGCCCAGATCGGTAAATCCTTCCGGAATGAAATTACCCCCGGTAACTTCATTTTCCGCGTACGTGAATTCGAGCAGATGGAACTGGAGTTCTTCTGCAAGCCCGGTGAGGACCTGGAGTGGTTCAACTACTGGCGCGGCTTCTGCCGTGACTGGCTGCTGAGCCTGGGTATCAAGGAAGAAAGCCTGCGGCTGCGGGATCATGAGCCTGAGAAGCTGGCCTTCTATTCCAAGGCTACCACGGACTTTGAGTTCCTCTTCCCCTTCGGCTGGGGCGAACTCTGGGGCGTTGCAGACCGTACTGACTACGATCTGGGTCGTCATCAGGAACACTCCGGAAAGAGCATGGAGTACCTGGATCCGGTGACCAACGAGAAGTACATCCCGTACTGCATCGAGCCCTCCCTGGGTGTGGACCGTATGGTTCTGGCCTTCCTGTGCAATGCTTACGAGGAAGAAGAGCTGGAAGGCGGAGACGTGCGTGTTGTGCTGCATCTGCATCCGGCGCTGGCACCGTACAAGGCTGCTGTGCTGCCTCTGCAGAAGAACAAGCTGGGCGGTCTGGCCAGCGAGATCCATGCTGAGCTGTGCAAGTACTTCCCGGTGGAATACGACGAAACCGGCTCCATCGGCAAGCGCTATCGCCGTCAGGATGAAATCGGCACGCCCTTCAGCATCTGCGTGGACTTCGAGACGGAAGAGACCCAGACGGTCACTATCCGCGATCGTGACACCATGCAGCAGGAGCGCGTTCCGATCAGCGAGATCCGCAAGTACATCGAAGACAGAATGAGATTCTGAGTTAAAAGGCGTTCCTTGGGAACGCCTTTTTTCAATGAATAATGTATAATGAACTGTGCAGAGAATCACATGCTGTAAATGGAGGGATATGTATGCGGATTGACGAGCTTACCGTGGGACCGGTGCAGACCCGCTGTTATGTCCTGGGGAAAGAGGATCGACAGGAATGCATCGTGATTGATCCCGGAGACGAGGCAAAACGGATCCGAAAAGCTGCAGGGGACCGTAAAATTGCGGCGATTCTGCTGACGCACGGGCATTTTGACCACATAGGAGCAGTTCGGGAACTGCTCAATTCAGAATTCTGTGATCGCTGTGACCAAAGGGCTCATAAGCCTTTTGACAGCTGTAACATGGCTGCTGTTACCCAAATCAAAGATTTGGACAGCAGCTCAACAATGCAGAATTCAGAATTATCCGCTGAGGCGGGAAAAGATGACCTGTCAACAACAGGTTTTTCCCAAAGTACTAGAATTGTTATACACGAATTAGATGCACCGATGCTGGGAAATCCGGCGTTGAATGCCAGTATTGGGCTCATGGGGCAGCAGATTACAGCACCTGAAGCGACAGACCTGGTGAGGGAAGGCGATGAGCTGGATCTGGCCGGACTGAAGGTAAAGGTGCTGCATACGCCGGGCCATACGCCGGGCAGTGTCTGCTATGAAATTGAAGGAGAGCTCTTTACCGGCGATACCATCTTTGAATACGGCTGGGGCAGGACAGATCTGCCGGGCGGGAACGAGAGTGACATGGTAGCGTCGCTGCGCCGCCTGTCATCTTTAGTGCGGACGATGCCAATGCATGCAGGACATTAATCAATTAACAATTAATGGTTGGTAGGATATGACGGAAATAGAGAGCTATCTGGAGACGATTGAACCGGAGCTGAGGGTGTTAACCCGGATCTTTGGGTTTCCGGAGAGTGTGTGGGATGAACCCAGGAAGTTTATACCCCTTTCTGAAGAAAAGGAAGGGCAGTTTACGATTGCCTTTGCGGCAGACGGACACCGTGTGGAACGGAGTACGCAGGCGCCGGAAGATGCGGATGAGCGGATCCGTACCCTGCACCGCAGACGCGCGGCAAGGCGCCTTTGTAAGCAGACGCTTTATGACCTGCTGAAGGAGATGACTGGTATCCAGCCTCCCTGGGGCAGTCTGACCGGCGTACGGCCGACGCATCTGATGCTGGAAGCTCTTGAGGAAGGGCTGACGCCGGAAGCGGCCATCGGACGGCTGACCGCAGATTTCGACGTGGCGCCTGACCGGGCAGCCCTGCTGGCGGAGATTGCGGCGGAACAGCGGAAACTGCCGAAGCCCGGGGACGAATGGATGGACGTCTATATCGGAATTCCCTTCTGTACGACCCGTTGTGCCTATTGTTCCTTCTCGTCCGGGGAAATAGGCGACGGAAGCCTGATTGAGCCTTATATGGCCTCCCTGACGCGGGAAATGAGGGCTTGCGCGGAGATCCTGAAGGACAGCGGACGGAAGCTGCGTGCCCTGTATGTGGGCGGAGGTACGCCCACGGCATTGCCGCAGGGAGCCTTTGAGCAGCTGATGGAAGAAACCGTGCGCTGCTTTCCGGGTGCAATGGAGTATACCGTGGAAGCGGGACGGCCGGATACCCTGACCCGGGAAAAGCTTCGGGCAATCCGGAACGCCGGTATCGGCCGGATTTCCATCAATCCCCAGACTATGAATGACCGGACGCTGGAGATTATCGGCCGGGCCCATACGGCGCAGCAGGTACGGGAAGCCTATGCCCTGGCCCGGGAAGAAGCAATTCCCCATATCAATATGGACGTGATTGCCGGACTGCCGGGGGAAAATGAAGCGGATTTCGCCCACACCATGGAAGAAGCCCGGAAACTGCGGCCGGAGAGTTTGACTGTACATACCCTGGCAATCAAGCGCTCCTCACGGATGAGCCTGGAAAACCATCCGCTTCCGGATGGAAATATGACAGCATGCATGGTGGAAACCGGACGGGAAACAGCACGGGCAATGGGCATGGCGCCATATTACCTGTATAAACAGAAATACATGGCAGGGAACCTGGAGAACACCGGATATGCCCTGCCGGGTCACGCATGCCTGTATAACGTGGATATTATGGAAGAGACGAGTCATATTCTGGCGATGGGTGCCGGCGGGATCTCGAAACGGATTTTCCCCGAAGAAGGACACATTGAGCGGGCGCCGAATGTGAGCAATATACATGATTATCTTACCCGGACAGAGGAAATGATTAAGAGGAAAAGGGAACTTTTCCTTAATGAAAACTGAAAACTTAAGACTTAAAAAAGATATAGTGTTTTTGAACCTCTTGACCACATGTATTGAAAAAGCGTTCTGATCGTAAGATCAGAACGCTTTTTCACTGTCCAGCAGGATGGTTACCGGGCCGTCGTTGATGAGGGATACTCTCATTTCTGTGCGGAAGCGGCCGGTTTCCACGTGGATTCCCTGACTGCGCCAGGCTGCTACTGCCCGCTCATAAAACTCGTTGGCCATTTCGGGACCGGCTGCCTGGAAATAGGACGGCCTGCGGCCGCCCCGGGCATCACCGTAAAGGGTGAACTGGGAAACGGCAAGGATGCTGCCGCCCACATCCAGGATGGAGCGGTTCATAACGCCGTTCTCATCATCATAAATGCGAAGGTTCGGGACTTTTTCCACGATATATTTCAGATCCTTATCGGTGTCTTCCTTTGATACGCCGATCAGGACCATCATGCCTGCGTCAATGGCGCCGACGGTTTCATTTTCAACGGTCACGGAAGCGCTTGTGACGCGCTGGACAACTGCTCGCATAGTAGATCCTTTCAGGAAAAGGTAGGAAGTAGAAGGTAGGAAGTAGGAGAGAGGAGTTAAAAAGTGTTGAGTGATCAGTGAAGAGTGATGAGTGAAGAGTGTAGAGTTGTTTACCGTGCGACGATTACTTCGTCGCACGGTAAACATCAAGAATATCAGACTTGTTTCTCAGGGCCTGGATGACCTTGTTCATTTCCTCACGGGAGTGAACGTCCAGGGTCAGATGAAGGGTGGAAATCTTGGTCTTTTCATCGCTCTGGATAGAGGCCGCGCGGATGGACACGCCGTTTTCACCGATGATGGTGGCGATTTCGCTGAGCATGTTCAGCCGGTCATAGGCAATGATGGTAATGGTGGCATAGAATGTGTTCTGGCCGTCGCTGGCCCATTCCACGGGGATACGGCGTTCTTCCTCGCCAGTGGCGACGTTGACGCATTCGGCCTTGTGGATAGTCACGCCGCGGCCGCGGGTGATATAGCCCACAATCTCGTCTCCGGGAACAGGGCTGCAGCACTTGGCAAAGCGGACGGGAATATCCAGGTCCTCGCTGCCGGTGAGCACGATGCCGTGATGGGCACGGTGCTGGCTGAGGCGCTTTTCCTCAGAAACCATATCGTCCACGGTCTGGACGGTCTGGACTGGCTGCTCCTTTGCCTTCTGCTCTTCGATCAGGCGGGTGACAACATAGACGACAGCCATGCCGCCGTAGCCGACAGCACTGCAGATGTCATCGAAGTCCGTGAAACCGGTGCGCTTCAGGATGGGCTCATAATACTCCGGCTTGACAATATCGGACATGCGGACGCCGCGGCGGACGCATTCCTTTTCAATCATGGCACGGCCGATTTCAACGTTTTCTTCCTTCAGGGATTTCTTCAGGAACTGGCGGATCTTGGCTTTGGCCTGGGGCGTTTTGCAGATCCGGAGCCAGTCGGTTCCCGGTCCCTTGGAGGAAGCGGAAGTCAGGATTTCCACCCGGTCGCCGGTGCCCAGGGGCGTATCCAGCGGAACGATTTTGCCGTTGATTTTCGCGCCGACGCACTGGTTACCGATGGCGGAGTGAATCCGGTAGGCAAAGTCCAGGGGAGTAGCGCCCTTGGGCATGGAAATAACGTCTCCCTTGGGCGTAAAGAGGAATACTTCCTCAGAGAAAAGGTCTGTTTTCAGGGTATCCAGGAACTCACGTGAATCCCGGGTCTCCGTCTGCCAATCCAGCATCTGGCGAACCCAGAACAGTTTGTGGTCCAGGTTGTCTTCCCGGTTGGCGCCTTCCTTGTACCGCCAGTGGGCAGCAATGCCGAATTCCGCCACGCGGTGCATGTCCCAGGTACGGATCTGCACTTCGAAGGGGAAGGGAATCTTCCGGCCACCCACAACGGTGGTGTGAAGGGACTGGTACATGTTGGCCTTGGGGACAGAGATATAATCCTTGAACCGGCCGGGGACCTGATTCCACAGGGTATGGACAATACCCAGGACTGTATAGCAGTCCGGAATGGTATCCACAATTACGCGGATGGCGATCAGGTCATAAATCTGGTCAAAGGCCTTCTGCTGAAGCACCATCTTGCGATAGATGGAATAGAAGTGTTTGCTGCGGCCGTCGATGTTGTAGCGGATATGCTGCTGGTCCAGACGCTCTGAAAGTTCATTGATGACCAGCTTGATGCTCTCCTCCCGTTCCTGGCGCTTCATGCCGACGAGATGAACAATGCGGTTGTAGCCTTCCGGATCAATGTACTTAAGGGACAGGTCTTCCAGCTCCTGCTTGATGGCATAAACACCGAGACGGTGTGCTAGGGGCGCATAGATATCCAGCGTTTCCCGGGCAATGGCCTGACGGCGTGCTTCCGGCTGGAATCGCAGGGTGCGCATGTTATGCAGACGGTCCGCCAGCTTGATCAGAACGACACGGATATCCCGGGACATCGCCAGGATCATCTTACGGAGGGATTCAGCCTGGGCTTCCTCACGATCCGCAAAATCCAGCTTGTTCAATTTGGTGACGCCGTCTACAAGATCCGCCACTTCATTGCCGAACTCCTCGCGGATGGTATCAAGGGTGATACCTTCGCAGTCCTCGACAGTATCATGCAGGAGACCCGCGGCGATGGTGGGGGGATCAATCATCAGATCCGTAAGGATCGAAGCGACAAGGGAAGGATGGGTGAAATAAGGCTCACCGGATTTGCGGAACTGGCCTTCATGGGCCTTTTCGGCAAACTTCCAGGCTTTTTCCACCAGCTTGTAGCCGTCACCGGGATGGTATTTCTGTATCCGGTTAAGCATCTGATCCAGAGGCATTGCTTCATAAGATGTGAAAGCCATGGGTGATCCTCCTTTCAGTCGGATTTAATTCACAATTCACAATTCATAATTCATAATGCTTTTCTGTTGCTCCCGATGAAAATATGGCTTCAGGAACAATATATTATTATACCATACTTTATGATTTATGTTTACTCTATGGTGTCCGGGTGCGTCGAGAGGACAGTACTAATAATTCTGAATTATTGACACATGCCACCTGGGCTTCAATGCTGACGCGGCCGCGGAAGTCGTTCCGGATGGGACGATAGAGCAGGTCCAGGACGGCAGGGCTTTCGTCAGCGACGTCGCCCTTTGAGAAGGCAATGCCGTCCACAACGGACAGGTCCTCATCCAGGACGGTCAGCTTCAGATGGGAGCCGTCTTTGCCTACCCGGCGGAGTGACTGAACTTCAGCACCCTGCAACAGGAAGAGCGGTGCGGGGTTGCCGCAGCCGAAGGGCTCCATGCGATCCAGCATTGCAAGGGTTTCGGGAGTCCAGGTACGGAATGGGATAATCATGTCATATTCCATGGCGGGCAGGAAGCATTCCTCCGGTGTGGCGGAAGAGATTTCTTCTTCCAGCCGTTTCTGAAGCAGGGGAATATTCTCTGTTTTTACGGTCAGGCCGGCCGCCTGTTCATGTCCGCCGAAGCGCTCCAGCAGGTCGGCGCAGGCGGAGAGCATACGGTAAATATTGACACCGGGAATGGAACGACAGGAACCGACGGCAGTGTCCTCATGAATGCTGAGAGCGATGGCAGGCAGGTGAAAGCGTTCACACAGCCGCCCGGCGGTGAGGCCGATCAGGCCGGGATTCCAGTCTTCTCCGGAAACAATGACTACATGGGATTTTGCCAGCTCAGCCGCATCCAGCTGGGTCAGGGCGGAGGCTGTCATCTCCCGCTCCAGGTTCTGCCGGGTGCGGTTGGCTTCCTCCAGCAGACCTGCGATATGGGAGGCTTTGGCGGGATCCGGGGTCAGGAGCAGATGGACGCCGAGTTTTGCGTCTCCCAGGCGGCCGGCAGCGTTAAGCCGGGGACCGAGGCGGAACGCAAGATCATCGGCGGTAACCGCAGCCTGTAGTCCGGCTTTTTCCAGCAGCGCTTTCAGGCCGGGCCGGGAGGTATTCATGATACGATGAAGTCCTTCCCGGACGATGACCCGGTTTTCTTCCTGCAGGGGGACGATATCCGCAACGGTGGCGAGGGCAGCAAGATCCAGCCGCTTTTCTACACCCGGCATCCCCTGAAGGGCCTGGCAGATTTTGAGCGCCACGCCCGCACCGCACAGATAGGGGCAGGGGTATTCTCCCAGAAGCGGATCCATCACCACGTCAGCCTGGGGGAGAATTTCCGGAGGCTGGTGATGGTCTGTCACGATGACGGTCAGACCAAGGGACTTCGCCAGGGCAACTTCTTCCACGTTGGAGACACCGCAGTCCACTGTAATCAGAACCTGAGCTTTTTCCGCTATTTCACGGACAGCATCGGCATTCAGGCCGTAGCCTTCGGTGTGACGGGAAGGAATGCGGTATGCCAGGGACGCGCCTTCCTCGTGCAGGGTTTCCATCAGGATGGAGGCAGCGCAGACGCCGTCTGCGTCATAGTCGCCGTAAACGAGGATGGTTTTTTCTTCATCAATGGCCTTCCTGAGCAGGGCAACGGTTTCCGTCATGCCAGGGAGCAGGAAAGGGTCATGGAGATCATCCAATGAGGGATTCAGGTAACGGCGGGATTCTTCTTCTGTATGGATGCCGCGGGCAAAGAGAAGCCTGGACATCCAGTCCGGAAGACCATTGAAAGGAGGGCAATCCGAAACACATCGCTGAATGAAACGTGTATGGGTCATGGGATTGCCTCCTTTCTGCTAATTCAGAATTATGAATTCAGAATTAACGGTATGATGAGAATTCGGGACTAGTCAATACAGATGCGGTATACAGATCCATAAAAAGAAGAAGAAAGGACTGCGTATCCGCAGTCCTTTCCGTTTGTTTGTAATCAGGCTTTGGCCTTGCGGCTGCGGCGTTTTTCTTCCAGGAAAGCCCAGACATAACCGTTGATCATGTTGGCGCTGTAGACACCGGAGAGGATACCGACGATGATCGGCAGAGCGAACTCACGGATGGAAGCAACACCCAGGATGCACAGAGCCACGATGGTGATCAGGGTGGTTACTGTGGTGCAGATGGTGCGGCCCAGGCTCTCACGAATGGAGATGTTGGTAACTTCTTCACGGGGAGCGGTGGGCATCTTCTTGGCATTCTCACGAATACGGTCGAAGATAACGATGGTGTTGTTGATGGAGTAACCAACAATGGTCAGCGCCGCGGCGATGAACGAAGAGTTCATCTGGATCACGGAGCGGAAGATCACCATGAAGGAGAGCATGATCAGCACGTCATGCAGCAGACCGAACACAGCGGCGAGGCCGGAGTTCAGGTCGAACCGGATGGCGATGTAGACCAGCATCAGGCCGGCGGCGAGAAGCACGGAGATGATCGCGTTCCGGACCAGGGTGTCACCGGCTACGGGACCAACGTAGTTCACATCACCGATGGAAACGGCTTCCGGATAGGTTTCTTTGATGCCGGCTTCGAAATCAGCCTGAACCTTCTGGATGTCGTCCTTGGTAATGTCCTTGATGCGGATGTTCACTTCATTGTTGTCGCGGCCCTGAACGGTGACGGTGCTGTTTGTAACACCCATGTTTTCCAGGACGTTAGTCACGTCAGCGGAAGTGACGGCGGTCTTCATATCATACTGCATGGAGAGGCCGCCTGCGAAATCGATACCCAGGTTAATTCCATTACCGGAGAGGTGCAGGCCCAGGGCGACGAGGATGATCACGGCGGAGATGATAAGGCAGATCTTGGAACGATTCTTGATAGTCATTACGCCTCAACCTCCTTTTCATCAACAACGTTTACTTTGGTATAGAGGGAGGTGTTGGTAGCACCAGCATTCACGAAACGGTTCATGAGGAAGCGGGTAACAATGATCGCGGTGAACATGGAAACAACCACGCCCAGCAGCAGGGTCTTGGCGAAGCCCTGGATGGAACCGGTGCCGTAGAACAGCAGCACGATGGCGGCGATCAGAGTGGTGACGTTGGCGTCCAGGATAGCGGACATAGCGTTTTTGAAACCGGCGCGGACGGCAGCCTTCACGCTGCGGCCCTTGCGGACTTCTTCGTTGAAGCGTTCGAAGATGATGACGTTCGCGTCAACTGCCATACCGATGCCCAGAACCACACCGGCCAGACCGGGCAGGGTCAGCTGGATATGGAAGAGAGCGATGAGCAGGAACAGCAGGATCGTGTAAATGGTCAGGGCCCAGGAGGCGATGAGACCATTCAGACGATAACGGAGGATCATCAGGAGCATGATCAGCAGGATGCCGATCAGAGCGGCACGCACGGAGGAAGACACAGCGTCCTGACCGAGGGTGGCGGATACTTTATCAACCTTCTGCTGGGTCAGTTCCAGCGGCAGGGCACCGGACTGGATCTTGGCGGCAACGCTGGTCGCCTGTTCTTGAGTGTAGTTGCCGGAGATGACGCCGTGGCCGTCCAGGATTGCAGTCTGGACAGTGGCGTTAACCAGCTGTTCACCGTCCAGCTCAATGATCAGGTTCTTACCGACATTGGCAGCGGTGACTTCGCCGAAGATCTTGGCGCCTTCTTCATTCAGTTCAAAGGCGATCTCATGACCTTTTTCGCCGTAGCTGTAAACGGCCTTCTTGACCATGTCGCCGGTCATGAAGACTTCGCCGTCGGGAGTTTTGAACTCCATCTTAGCGGCAGCGCCGATCAGGTCCAGTACGGTATCGTCCTGAACATCCGGGATTTCAACACGGATGCCGTCAGCGCCCAGCTGCTGGACATTGGCTTCATTGTAGCCCTTGTCAGACAGACGGGAGCGGATAATGGACATGGTACCTTCGCGCAGGCTGTCGAAGTCCGCGGTGGAACCTTCCGGAGCTTTGCCGGAATATTCAACATACATACCGCCCCGCAGGTCAAGACCCAGAGGCAGGGATTCAGGCCAGTTCTCGGAATTGGTGGTGGGCAGCCAGGACAGAACCTTGTACAGTCCACGGGGAGGCAGGCTTACTCCGGTGACACCGATCACGCCAAGTGCGATGGTGACGACGAGCAGCACACACAGCGCGATGATGGCTCCGGTTTTGCCGCCAACGCGCTTATTGCCGGATTTCATATTGATCGTTTCCTCCTTCGAAAACACAGTTGAAGATATTATAAACGCCTGACGTTTTTACGTCAAGCGCTATTCAAGGTAAATCAAGGGGAAGAACCGGAAAAGAACTCAGTTCAGATACATGCCCGGGAAGATCATATTGACGCCCAGAACGGTGCCTCCGAAGTCCGCTGCCAGACGCTGCTGGGGGACACTGCGGCTCATGATCCGGGTGGTGATGCGGGTAACACCTTCTGCGGCCATGATGGCCATCAGCCGATGCAGGAGTGCCTTGCCCATGCCCTGATTCCGGCTGCCGGGCTCAATATAGATGGCAACCAGTTCACAGTCTGTGCCCTGTCCGGCCATGATCGCTTCGCCGATGAGTACCGCATTGCGGTACAGGCCGAGGGTCATGAAGTGGGGCATACGCTGGAGGCTCTTGAGATAGTTCATATCCACAAAGGAGATTTCATTCATCTGGAGCCGGTAGATGAGGCTGTTCTGCTCGTCCCAGGTATTGAGGGGAGTGGGAGCAACAGTGCAGCTCATCGGAATGCGCCCGTCACCGAAGGGGATGGCCAGCTGGAGGACTTCATCGGTTTCGTTGCAGTCAAAACCGTTATGAGTATAGAAATCCTTCATCTGGATATCATTAGGGGCAATGCTTGTATACAGACGGCAGCGCATCTGCGGATTCACGTTCTGCAGAATGCGTGCACGGGCAACCAGCGCGCCGAAAAGGAGATACCGTGAAGCGGGATCTCCGGCCAGTGAAAAATACAGATTGACAGGACAGTCCGGATACAGGCCGGGCTGGAGCTGATAGAGGATAAAGCCATATCCGGTTTGTGTTCCAAGGTCGTCGACCGCGTAGAACACGTCTTCCGGGTTCAGCCCGTTTACAGGCTGCTGGGGATGTACGATCGTCATAGCGTGTACTCCTTTCGGGAATCCCCTTATTATACAAAGTATGGAGAAGGTTGTCAAAAAAGGCGCAGAGTATGCTCTGTGCCTTTTTTGAATGAAATATTTGCCCGCTGGGCAAATATGAAATATCGCTTTCGCGATGTGAAATACAGAACCGCAGCGCGGTTCTGTGTGAAATATCCGCCCAAGGGCGGATGTTATATTTACTTTTTACCTCCATGGTGTGATTGAAGCAAGGCTTCAATATCCCGGTGCTGCGGCACTGCTTGCCATGGGAAGGAAAAATCGTTATAATAGGGAAGCTTTCATTCTGAATGAAGGTAATTTATTTCAAAAACAATCTGGAACTGGAGCGGAGCTCCAAAGGGAGGAAAATCAGAAACATGGCACAGAATCCTGTGTTTACAATCACTATGAGCGACGGACGTGTGATGAAAGGCGAACTGTATCCTGAAGTCGCGCCGCAGTCCGTTGGCAACTTTACCGCGCTTGCCAACAGCGGTTTCTATGACGGACTGATCTTTCACCGGGTCATTCCGGGCTTCATGATCCAGGGCGGCGATCCCAAGGGGATAGGCATCGGCGGCCCCGGCTACTGCATCAAAGGCGAATTTGCCGCGAATGGAATTAACAATCCCCTGAAGCATACCTACGGTGTGCTGAGCATGGCCCGCAGCATGATGCCTGATTCCGCCGGAAGCCAGTTCTTTATCATGACCAGCGACAGTCCCCATCTGGACGGACAGTACGCTGCCTTCGGCAAAGTGCTGGAAGGAATGGATGTGGCAGAGGACATCGTGAAGGCAAAGCGGGATCGCTCCGATAAACCGCTTGAGCCGCAGGTTATGGCATCGATCCGGGTGGATACATTCGGACAGTGCTATCCCTTTGACCAGATCTGAGAAAAGCATTGAAGCGCGGAAAGGGTTGAACCCCTTTCTGCGCTTTTCACTTATGTACGGGATCATATGTACTCAATGAGGCGGTTGACAGAGACAGGAGGCAGGAAATGGAAAAGCAGAAAATCACCGTAACGGTTGCGGGCAAAAACTATACGCTGGTATCCGGCGACGCGCCGGAGTTTGTGAAGCGGGTGGCGTCTTTCGTGGACCGGAAGCTGAACGAAACGGCAGCGGTAACCAACCTGCCTTCCGGGCAGGCGGCTGTGCTGACCTGTTTTAACCTGGCGGAAGAGTTGCTGAAGGCGCAGGATGAGAATACGATGCTGCGCAGGCAGAACGAGCAATTGGCGCGGAGCGCCAAAGCAATTCATAATTCATAATTCAGAATTAAGTGCTGAGTTGATCCGGAAGATGACTTCCGACGTATGGATATAAAAGCTTTCAGCATGAAATTCAGGAGTATGCCGGTATATAATCATTATAACTCTGAATTAATTCAAGGAGTGTAGCGACATGGAGAATCTGGCTCCGGCAGGGAACCGCGCGGCTCTGGAACGGGCAGACGCGGCAGGTGCGGACGCGGTATACCTTGGGTATTCCGCTTTCAGTGCGCGCGCCGGTGCAGGGAATTTTAACCGGCAGGAGCTGGAGGATGCCATCCGCTATGCTCATCTGCGCCATATGCGGGTTCATGTGACCGTGAACACGCTGGTGAAGGACGGGGAACTGGCACAGGTGACAGAGGTACTGCGGCTGCTGAATGATCTTCATGCGGACGCTGTGCTGGTGCAGGACCTGGGTGTGCTGCGAATTGCCCGGAACCTTTTCCCGGATCTGACGGTGCACGCGAGTACCCAGATGGCCATTCACAACCGGACAGGAGTGGTCTGGTGCGGAAAACATGGAATCCGCAGGGCGGTGCTGGCACGGGAGTGCTCCCTGGAAGAGATTCGCAAGTGTGCGGATACCGGTGTTGAGATTGAAGTATTTGTTCATGGCGCGCAGTGTGTGGCAGTGAGTGGACTGTGCCTGTTCTCCAGCATGGTTGGAGAACGAAGCGGAAACCGCGGCCGGTGTGCCCAGCCCTGTCGGATGGAGTATGACTACCGCGGACGCTGGGGCGCATGGCTGAGTCCCAGGGACGTATGCCTGCGGGATGAACTGCCGAAGCTTGCGGAGGCCGGGGTGGCGTCCTGCAAGATTGAAGGCAGGCTGAAGCGGCCGGAATATGTGGCCACTGTGGCGGCCAGCTACTGGAAAGGCATGGACAGCCTGGAACGGGGATGCTTTGAGAAGGCCGACGAAGCAGAAAAAGAGGGGCTGCTCCAGATCTTTAACCGGGGCGGCTTCATGAAGGGATATGCCCTGGGCTGCGAGGACGCGGGGGTGATATTCCCGGACACGGTGAATCACCAGGGCGTCCGGATCGGCCGGGTGACGGCTGCGGACGGAAAACTGGCTAAGGTACAGCTGGAAAAAGACCTGCGGAATGGTGACGGGCTTTCACTGCGGGGAGCACATGAGGAGATTAGCCTGGTTTATGCCGGACCGAACCTGAAGACCGGGGAGACGGCTATCCTGCGGCTGAGGCCAGACGTGAAGGCCAAAGGCGGGGATATCGTATTCCGCCTGACGGCTGTGGATCAGCTGGAAAAAGCGGAAGCGATGAAAGGCCGGACAGTGCCGGTTGATCTTTTCCTGAAGGCAATGCCCGGAGAAGCACTGCGCCTGACCGCCACAGACGGGGAAAACACCGTAACGGTCACAGGTGACATCGTGGAAGCCGCGAAAACCCGGGCGGTCACAGAGGAAGAACTGGGACGCAGCCTGGAAAAGACCGGGGATACGGTCTTTGTTCCGCGTGAGGTTAAAACGAAGACGGCAGGCGCCTTTGTGCCGGTAAGCCGGGTGAACGCTATCCGACGGGAAGCGCTGGAAGCGCTGGCGGAGGAGAGAATAAGGGAATTCGAACAACGAATTCCCAATTCAGAACTTCTGCGATCGCTGTTACCAAAGGATCAAATATCCTTTGACATCTGTAGCATGGCAGCTGTTACCCAAATCAAAGATTTGGACAGCAGCTCAACAATTCAGAATTCAGAATTAAATGTTCCTGAAGAACACCTTCCTGCAGGAGAAGTGCCGCAGATTGCTTATATTCGTACGAAGGAACAGGCTGAGTTGGCCAGAACAGCAGGACTGTGGGTGGTCTGGTGTCCGGAGGATTACCGGACGGAAGCCCTGCAGGCGCTGAAGGCGGTAATCCAGCCGGGAGACTGGCTGGCCCTGCCGGATGTATGTGAGGAAGAGACCCTGCAGGCCCTGCGGCGTTATACAGAAGAAAACAAGGAACTGCTCGGCGGCGTTGTACTGGGTTCTGTCGGACAGCTGGGAACGGACTGGCCGGTAGCTTATGCGGCAGGCGCAGGGGTTCCGGTGATGAACCGTCAGGCGGCTTCGCTGCTGATGGAGGAAGGGTGCGCGTTTGTGACAGCCTCTCCTGAACTGACGGGGCAGGAACTGAAGACGCTCCTGGCCGGGGGCGCGCCTGTTGTGACAACGGTTTACGGACGGACACGGCTGATGCTGCTGCACCACTGTCCGGCGCGAACTGCCCTGGGACTGAAGAAAGGACATGCAGGCTGCCGGATGTGCGATGAAGGACATCCGGACGCACTGAAGGACCAGGTGCTGGAAGACCGGAAGGGATACCGATTCCCGCTCCTGCGTCAGCGGCTGCCGGAAGGGTGTCTGGTACAGCTGATGAATGCCTTCCCGACGGACATAATCAATTCAGAATTCAGAATTCAGAATTCAGAATTAAACAGAGCGGTTGTCCTGACTACGGAGGATCCGGAAGACACAAGAATGGTTCTAAAGGCTTTCAAAGAAGGACGGAAGACGGATGGGGAAACTACATCCGGACATTGGAAAAGACCGGTAGAATAAGCCTGCTGGCAGGCCTGACCTCGGAAGCCCCTCTGGCGGACCACTCCCGTTTAGTAAATTGCGTAGCAGTACAAAACTCTGACTTCGCTTTCGCTCGTCAATCGTTAAGTACTGACGCAATTTAATGTCCTGCGAGGGGCATTCCTCGCGGCCTGCCGAAGTATAGTTTAGGGATTTAAGGATCGGATTAGTTTCCTGAATTTAAGTAAAAGAGAGATATAAGGATATGATGAAAGAAAGAACACTGCGGGTGCTGGAGTTTACCAGGATCCGAGAGCTCCTGGCTGAGGGCGCACTGACGCCGGCAGGGGCGGAGAAGTGCCGGGCACTGGAACCGGCGGATGAACTGACTGCCGTGCAGGCACTGCAGGCGGAGACGGAAGAGGCAACCGTCATTCTTCAGTATACCGGCGGACATCCGATGATTGCGTTTCCGGATGTAAAACCGGCGCTGGTGGTTTGCGAGAAAGGCGGAAGCCTGAGTGCCGGGATGCTGCTGAATGTGGCTGAACTGCTGCGGGCGAGCCGCGCGGCCCAGGATGCGCTGGTAACGGAACGGGAAAATACTCCCATACTGCGGGCAAAGGCGGAGGGCCTTTTTGTTGCTCGGAATATTGAAAGGGATATAACGGACGCGATTATCTCCGAAGATGAAATAGCTGACCGGGCCAGCAGCGAGCTGATGAATATCCGTCGGCATCTGCGGGGAGCCCAGGACCGGATCCGGGATAAGCTGAATCAGATGATCCACTCCGCTACACTGCAAAAAGCACTGCAGGATCCGATCATCACCGTGAGAAACAACCGGTATGTGCTGCCGGTGCGGGCGGAATTCCGCTCCAGCGTCCCCGGCCTGGTTCATGACCAGAGCTCTTCCGGCGCAACGCTGTTCATCGAGCCGATGGCTGCGGTGGAAATGGGCAATGAACTGAAACAGTGGGAACTGAAGGAACAGCAGGAGATTGCCCGGATTCTGGCGGCATTATCCGCTGAAGTGGCGCCCTATGCCGCGGCCATGGCGGAAACCCAGGAGCAGCTGGCGGAGCTGGATTTCATCTTTGCCAAGGGACTGCTGAGCCGCCGGTTTTTCTGCGTGAGCCCGAAGATGAACAATGAAGGACACCTGAAGATCATCCGCGGACGTCATCCGCTGATTGATCCGGAAAAGGTAGTGCCCTCTACAATATGGCTTGGAGAAGAGTTTACTTCCCTGATCATTACCGGCCCGAATACCGGCGGTAAGACAGTAACACTGAAGACCGTGGGTCTGTTTACCCTGATGGCCCAAGCGGGCCTCCAGGTGCCGGCGGATCCGGGAACAGAGCTGGCTGTATTTGAGCAGGTGTTTGCGGATATCGGAGACGAGCAGAGCATTGAACAGAGCCTGTCCACTTTCTCCGGACATATGACCAACATCGTGGAGATTATGCACGAGGTGACGCCCCGGGACCTGGTGCTGTTTGACGAACTGGGCGCCGGAACGGATCCCACGGAAGGTGCTGCCCTGGCCCAGAGCATCCTGACACGGCTGCTGCATATCAAAGTGCGGACCCTGGCAACGACCCACTACAGCGAGCTGAAGGCTTTTGCCCTGACTACACAGGGCGTGGAAAATGCCTCGGTGGAGTTTGACGTGGAGACGCTGCGGCCGACATACCGCCTGTCCATCGGCGTGCCTGGAAAGAGCAACGCTTTTGAAATCAGCCGGCGGCTGGGACTGCCGGAAAACCTGATTGACGCAGCCCGGAAACTGCTGAGCGGAAACGCGATCCGGTTTGAAGACGTGATTGCCAATGCAGAGTATCACCGGCAGGTGGCGGAAAAGGAACGCCAGCTGGCTGAGGAAGCGAACCGTGAAACCATCAAGCTGCGCAATGAAGCTGAACAGCTTCGCCGGGAGATGGAACAGAAGCGAGAACAGGCGCTGCGCAAAGCCCGGGAGGACGCGAAGCATATTGTGGATCAGGCAAGACGGGAAAGTGAGAGCGTCATTGCCGAACTGAAGAAAATGAAGAAGAACGCTGCGCAGGGAGACGCCTCTGTGAACGACCTGCGCAGGCGGCTGGACAAGGAAAGCGACGCGCTGGCGGAGGGCCTCGGACAGGCTGCACCCGACGGCGGCGAAGCGCCGAAGACCGTCAAGGCCGGGGATAAAGTGAAAATTCTGACCCTGGGCGTAGAGGGAACCGTGCTGGCGCCTCCGGATGAAAAAGGTGAGGTACGGCTGCAGACCGGTATGATGAAGTTTACGGCGGAGCTTTCGCAGCTTCGGCTGATTAAGGAAGCTCCGGCGAAGGAGAAGACAACCGTAAAGGCGAAGACAGGCATGATGACCCGGACGGTGAAGAGCGAATGCGACGTACGGGGAATGAACCTGGAGGAAGCGCTGGACGCGGTGAGCCTGTACCTGGATGAAGCGGTGCTGGCCGGACTGAATGAGGTTTATGTCATTCACGGAAAGGGAACAGGGATCCTGCGGGCCGGGATCCAGCAGGACCTGAGGAAGAACAAGCATGTGAAGAGTTTCCGTCGGGGCATGTATGGTGAAGGAGAAGACGGCGTTACGGTCGTAACACTGAAGTGATATGTAATTCAGAATTCAGAATTAAGAATTCAGAATTTATAGTAAGGGATTTCTCCACTTCGCCTTCGGCTTCGGTCGAAATGACCCCTAGTGTATGTACGTATGTTTATGGAAAAGTTCAGGCCAAGCATCTCGAATTATGAATTATGAATTGTGAATTATGAATTGATAACGACGGAGGAGTTAGCGTGAAGGACAAGCCGTGTATTCTGGTAGTGGATGATGATCCGAATATCAGCAGGCTGGAGCAGCTGTACCTGGAAAAGGAAAACTATGAGGTGAAGGTGGCTGCGGACGGAAATGAGGCGATTGACTCTTTCCGGAAGATGCCGCCGGATTTGGTGCTGCTGGATGTGATGCTGCCTGGAACGGACGGATATGAGGTGCTGAAGACTATCCGGAAGAGCGGCAGTATCCCGGTCATCATGGTCACGGCAAAGGGTGAAACCTTTGATAAAGTGCTGTGCCTGGAACTGGGTGCGGATGACTACATTGTGAAACCCTTTGACGGAAAAGAACTGGTTGCCCGGGTGAAGGCGGTGCTCCGCCGGAGCCGCGGCAGCGAGGAGGAACAGGCCGGGGATCTGACTTTCCCGGGGCTGACAGTGAGCCTGAAGGAATACGACGTACACTATGAAGGAAAACGGCTTGAAATGCCGCCGAAGGAACTGGAAGTGCTGTATTTCCTGGCGTCCCATCCGAACCAGGTGTTTACACGGGAACAGTTGCTGAGCCAGATCTGGGGTTTTGACTTTTTCGGAGACAGCCGGACGGTGGACGTGCACATCAAGCGGCTGCGGGAAAAGCTGACAGACAGCGAGAAATACGGCTGGAGCCTGTACACCGTACGGGGGATCGGGTATAAGTTTTCTACCGACAGATAATCAATAATTCAGAATTCAGAATTAAGAATTCAGAATTATTAGTCCGGCGTTCCATTATCTTAAGCGGTGTATCCTGGCAGTGAATAGATCGGCGATTTATTTGGATCCATATTTAATTCTGAATTCTGAATTCATCATTCTGAATTTGCTATGGGGGGGGGTGAGACTGTGTTTGCGCGGATTATGGCTGTGGTGATGGCGGCAATTCTGCTGACCACAGTCTGCCTTTCTGCGGTCTGGTGGCTGACATTGCGGAACCAGCAGATTGACACCAGACTGGACCACCTGAGTTCCGAAGCGGAGGGAATCGCCTACCTGGCCGGGAACCTGTCGGGCGAGAGCCTGATGGATACCATGTGGGACCGGGACAGCGAAACACGAACTTACCTGAACCGGACAGCGGAAAAGGTAAGCCAGGAATTCAATGCGCTCATTATTGTAATGGACCGGAATCAAAACGGAATGATCTACAACGCGGTATCTTCCGGCCAGGAAGATCCTGCGTTTATAGACAGCCTGAACAGCGATGATATCAACGCGGCAATGGATCGCATCCTGAACGGGGAAATGATCCGCATGCGTTCCGAAAGCGGAGAAGCCCCCATGTTCACAGTCGGCGTGCCTTTTACCTGGGGCGGAAAAGTGAACGGAGCGGTATTTATCCGGACACGGGCCCAGAAAATCGAATCCGGACTCGGGGAAATTCTGTGGAGGATCGTGGCGCTTACGGTCGTGGTTATGGTATTGACCGGTATTGTGGTATTCCTGTTTGTGCGCCGGAGGCTGAAGCCGCTCAAGCAGTTGGAAACAGCGGCGGCGACGATCGCCGAGGGTGACTTCTCCGTGCAGGTGGATGAAAAGAAGGGCGACCGGGAACTGCGGGAGCTGAGCGGAGCGTTCAATACCATGACGCACAAGCTGCAGGGCGTGGAAGCCGGACGGAGGGAGTTTGTGGCGAATGTGAGCCACGAGCTTCGCAGTCCGATTACAAGCATCAAGGGTTTTGCGGAAGGTATGGCGGACGGCGTGATTCCCGCGGAGGAACAGCCGAAATACCTGCGGCTGGTGGCGGATGAAAGCAAACGGCTGAGCGGGCTGATCGATGACCTGCTGGCACTGAGCCGGCTGGAGCGGGATGACGCAAAGCCGGAGATGACCACCTTTGATATCAATGAGATGCTCCGGCGGGCAGTCATCCGGCGAATGAATGACCTGGAAGCCAAAGAGATCGATATCAGCTGCGAGTTTGAGACGGATCCCTGTCCGGTGAATGCGGACAGCGACCGGATTGAGCAGGTGGTGATTAACCTGCTGGACAACGCCATCAAATTCACGCCTGAGGGCGGAAAGATTGTCCTCGAATCGGCAGCGGCGGAAGGCGTCGTGAAGGTCACGGTCAGAGACAGCGGCAGCGGCGTGGCACCGGAAGACCGGGACAAGATCTTTGACCGGTTCTTTACAGCGGACCGGGCGCATACCGCGGGCAAGGGAACGGGCCTGGGTCTGAGCATCTGCAAGCGGATCATGGATATGCACGGGCAAAGCATCCGCCTGCTGGATACAGACGAAGGAGCGGCTTTCCAATTTACTTTGGAAAGAGCGGAAAAATGAGGGAAGCCCGGAAGCGGGTGCTTCGTTATTTATTCGGAATGATGCCGGGAAAGAACCATGGAAGAACGGTTCGGAAGGCTTCCGGCACTTGACGAAAAAGGAAAAAGTTGTATCATCTTGAAGAAAGAATAACGGGAACGATACCGGCAGGAAGGGGGACCATGGCAGTGGACAAGCATCTGTTTCTGATCGGCATGCAGGGCTGCGGCAAAAGCAGTCTGGGCAAGCGCACAGCAAAAGAAACAGGCGTTCCGTTTGCGGACACTGACGCCATGGTGGCTCAGAGTGCCGGTGGAACGGTGAACGAGTTCTTTGAGAAATACGGGGAAGAAACCTTCCGGCGGGCAGAAACAAACGCGCTGGCCGCGCTGACCTATGCCCGGCCGATGATCATCTCCACGGGCGGAGGCACGGTGCTGAATCCGGTAAACCGTCATATCATGCGGTCCTGGGGTACGATTGTGCTGATTGACAGGCCTTTGGAAGACATCCTGAGTGACATCAAGCTGGACCGGCGACCTACCCTGCGGGACGGGGGCCTGGCTGAGGTGGAACGTGTTTATCATGAACGGCTCCCTATATACCGCGACTTGGCCGACATCACCCTGAGAAACGATCAGGGATATCATATGGCGGTGTATATTCTTACCCGGCTGGTACGGGAAAGACTCTGACCGCGGAAAGCAGGAACGGAGCATGGATTATCAGTTTGAACTGGTTGGCAAGATCGGCAGCATGGCGCTGATCCGGCAGGAAGACCGGGATATTGACTACAACATTTTTTCCAGAATCGGGGCTGAACTGAAGCCCGGCATGATCTGGGTGACCAGCGGCGCGACGGAAATCGGCCGGCTGGATTATATCAAGCGGACAGGATGCGAACTGAGCGGAGATCCGGATCAGGACAAGGCGGATTACGCTGCCCAGGGACAGACCATCCTGATGCAGAATTACCGTCAATTTGTTTCACCGGAATACGGCATCCGCCAGATCCTGGTGGAGCATACCCACTTCAATGACCCGGAAAAGAGTGAGCATATCCGCTCACTGCTGATCCGCGCCGCACGGCAGAAAACTATCCCGATTGTGAATTACAACGACCCGGTATCCGACGAGGAAAACCGGAAGATGGAACTGGCTGCCCGGCGGGAAAAGGGTGAAGAGGTTCACGAGTGCGTGGACAATGATGAAACGGCAGCGGTGATTGCCGGCCTGGTGAAGGCGAAGACCCTGGTGCTGATGACCTCCACGGAGGGGATTTACCAGGATCGCCGGGATCCCAGCACCCTGGTGCGGGACGTGATCGGCAAGACTTATGAAGAAGTGGAACGCAAGGTGCGGGAACTGCAGAATGCATGCATCGGCGCCAGCCGCGCCGGGGCAAACGGCGCCCGCGCCAAGCTGGAATACGCGCTGAGCTGCGTGAAGGGCGGCACCACGGTGATTATCGGGCATGCCCGTCACCGGCTGAGCGACCTGAAAGAGGGAAGGGTGCCCTGTACCCGAATCGGTGTGGATGCCTGACCCGGGGAGACAAAGGATGAGCGGTTCATCAATGGACACAACCCTCCTGAACGGCCTCCGGTTTTTTACCCGGGAAACGGTCATCCTGGAAGGTGTTTCCGCGGCATGCGGTGCCGGAAACAGAACAGTGTCAGCCATGGACGGGGCTGTCCGGGAGGACAGCGTTTTTGACCTGGCCAGCGTAACGAAACTGTTCACGGGCCTGTGCGCTATGAAACTGAAAGAAGAAGGTCTGCTGGATCCCGGCAGGCCTGTTTTTTCATATGATTCCCGATTCCGGTTCCTGAAGGATACCACGGTGTGGGATCTGATGACCTTTGCGGTCACGGTCCGTACGCCTGTCCGCCTGGACGGGTGTACCGACCGGGAAAGCGCTATGGAAGCGTTGTTTGCATCCACAGCCGCGCCGCACGAGGATGTACGCCGGATCTATTCTGATATTCCGGCCATGATCCTGAAATATGTACTGGAAGCAGCAGCCGGGATGTCTTTTATGGACTGCGCACGGAAGCTGGTTCTGGAGCCGGCGGGCATGTCAGAGACCTGGTCCGCGGTTCCGCCGGAACGCCGGAAAGACTGCCAGTGCTACGACCGGGAACACCGGATCGAGAACGGGCAGCAGATTCTCCGGGAAGGATGGAAACCCGGGGTTCCGCATGATCCCAAGGCGGCGGTGCTGCAGGGAGATACGGGAGACCTTTGCGGGCATGCCGGCCTGTTTTCCACCCGAGGGGATATGGTGCGGTTCTGCCGGGCAGTGCTGGAACGGAAAATTGTCGGGGAGGAATCCCTGAGGGAAATGGCGGTCAACCGGACCGGACGGAAGCGTACGAACGGTGCCTGGACACAGTTCCTGGGAATTCAGTGCTATGTGCGTCACCCGGATCAGTACTATTCGGAAATACCCTGCTATATGGGGAAACAGGCCTTCGGAATCGGCGGTTTCACGGGCAACCATGTTTCCGTGGATCCGGAACATGATGTCTTTGCGGTCTTCCTGGGAAACCGGGTGCTGAACCGGCTGACGGTGCTTGTGCCGGAGGAGGGGAAAACCCTTGCGGATTACGGCCTGAACCCGGACGGGACCGGCTTCTTCCGCTGGAATGATGGGGAAGTAATCCCTTCCTCGGTGAAGTATGTGCATCAGAAGGATGAACACTTTCACAAATCAGTTGCGGAAACACTGCAGCTTTCGCTGATCGCTTTCAATGAAGAATGAATAGTGATAAATGAATAATGATATAATGTTATACTGTATTACCGGACTGTTTGACCTAAAAGCAGTTGTTGAATAAGTTGAGTTTGTGTGTTATACTCAATAGGTCAAAGATAGTCAGAAACTGCAGACCCTTTGACGAGGGGAGGGTTAATCATGCGTTTGAGCGATTCGATAGAGCAGTTTATCAAGGAACTTCTGAATGAGGAATCCACGGAAGTGGAGCTGAAACGAAATGAACTGGCGGAGTATTTCGGATGCGCACCGAGCCAGATTAACTATGTGCTGGCAACCCGCTTTTCCCCGGATCATGGTTATCTGACAGAGAGCCGCCGGGGCGGTGGAGGGTATATCCGGATTGTACGTGTTGTGCAGGCCGGGTCACAGCGGCTGATGTATCTGGTGAACGACCGGATCGGAGACAGCCTGGGAGAGGAAGAATGCCTCCGGCTGATCAGCCAGCTGAAAGAACAGCGGATTGTAACCGCGGATGAAGCCGCGCTGATGGCGTCGGCAGTCAGCACGCGCGCGCTGAGCGTTCCGGTTCCGGATTCGCTGAAGAACGCAATGCGGGCAAAGATGATGAAATCCATGCTGATGACCATTGCGTCACGGAACAGAAATCAAATTCAGAATTAAGAATTCAGAATTCAGAATTATCTGTTATGAATAAAACAAGCTAACGAATTGTTTGGCTTTCAGGGGAACTTCGCTGAACTCCAATAAGAGAAAAGAGGCGAGAGAAATGCTGTGCGAAGAATGCCATGTGAATGAAGCGAATTTTACGGTTTCCGTAGTAGCCGGTGAAGAGACTACGGTCAGACATCTGTGTGCCGACTGTATGAGCAAAATGAACGCGGACCTGATGAAAGGAAACGTCAGGAGCCTGCTGAGCACGGTGCTCAGTGCCATCAGGGCAACAGAAGATGATAACAGAAAGGAATTCTCCATGCCTATATTCGGTCGTTTTACCCAGAGAGCCCAGCAGACACTGATGCTGGCCCAGCGGATCGCTGCGGAGCTGCAGCAGCCGTACGTCGGAACGGAGCATTTCCTGCTCGCCCTGCTGAAGACAGGCGCTTCAGTGCCGGAAGCGGTTTCCGCCCGGATGAGCTATGACTCCGTCGTGGCGGAACTGCGGGAGCATCTGAAGGAAGTCGGCGATCCGGAAGAAGCCAGGAGCAATCGGATCGAGCTGAGTCCCCGGGCGAAGAAGACGTTGGAAAACAGTGTGCTGGAATCCCATAAGCTTGGACAGAACTACGTGACCGTTGAACACATCTGGCTGGCCCTGCTGGGAAATGACGACGGCGTGGCCGGCGGCCTGTTCCGGAAAGCCGGCGTTGATCTGTCCGCCGCGCGGGAGCAGCTGCTCCGGCAGATGCGGGAGAACGCAGGCAATGAAGAGGCTCCCCGCAGGATGCCCGGCTTCCCGCCCTTTGCACCTGCCCGGGGCAGAAACGGGAACGAGAACAACAAGAGCGAACTGGAGAAATACAGCCGGGATCTGACGGCAGCCGCGGAGAAGAATGAACTGGATCCGGTGATCGGCCGGGAGACGGAGATCCAGCGGATTATCCAGATCCTGATCCGCAGGACGAAGAATAATCCTGTGCTGATCGGTGAGCCCGGCGTGGGCAAGAGCGCAGTGGCCGAAGGACTGGCACAGCGCATTGTGCAGGGGAATGTGCCGGAGCTACTGATGGGAAAACGGGTCATGAGCCTGGATATCGGCAGCATGGTAGCCGGTACGAAATACCGGGGCGAGTTTGAGGAACGGCTGAAGAACGTGATGGACGAGCTGCACAAGGCCGGAAACGTGCTGCTGTTCATCGATGAAATCCATACGATTATCGGCGCCGGCGCCACAGAAGGCAGCCTGGATGCCGCGAATATCCTGAAGCCTGCCCTGAGCCGCGGGGAAATCCAGTGCATCGGCGCGACCACGCTGGATGAATACCGCAAGCATATTGAAAAAGACGCCGCACTGGAACGCCGTTTTCAGCCGGTGGTGGTGGGCGAGCCGACAGCGGAGGAAACCCTGTCGATCCTCTACGGCCTGCGTGACCGGTATGAGGCGCACCATAAAGTACGGATTACAGACGAAGCGCTGGCAGCGGCTGTGAAGCTGTCTGACCGGTATATCCCGGACCGGTTCCTGCCGGACAAGGCCATCGACCTGATGGATGAAGCGGCCAGCCGGGTGCGGATTGCAGCCTGCACAGCTCCGCCGGACGTGCGGGAACAGGAGAAGCGCCTGGAGGCAGTGGTGATCGAAAAGAAAGAAGCCATCTCCCACCAGGACTTTGAAAAGGCTGCTGCCCTGCGGGATCAGGAACGGAACCTGAACCGCGAGATTGAGGAAAAACGGGCGGAGTGGAACCGGGCCCAGAGTACCGCACGGGATACCGTGACGGAAGAGGATATTGCCCAGGTGGTGAGTCAGTGGACCGGTATTCCGGTATCCCGGATGACGGAACAGGAAGCTCAGCGGCTGGTTCGCCTGGAGGAGACGCTGCATCAGCGGCTGATCGGCCAGGAAGAAGCAGTCAGTGCCGTGGCGCGGGCAATCCGCCGGGCACGGGCAGGCCTGAAGGATCCGAAGCGCCCCATCGGCAGCTTTATCTTCCTCGGACCGACCGGCGTCGGCAAGACTGAGCTGTGCCGCGCACTGGGCGAGGCAATGTTCGGGGATGAAGACTCGGTGATCCGCCTGGATATGTCCGAGTATATGGAAAAGCATACGGTTTCCCGGCTGGTTGGTTCTCCTCCCGGATATGTGGGATATGAAGAGGGCGGCCAGCTGACAGAAGCGGTTCGGCGGAAGCCCTACAGCGTGGTGCTGCTGGACGAGGTGGAAAAGGCACATCCTGACGTATTCAACATGCTGCTGCAGATCCTGGAGGACGGGCGGCTGACGGATAATACGGGACGGGTGGTATCCTTCAAGAACACCATCCTGGTAATGACCTCCAATGCCGGCGCGCACGTGATCGGCAACGGACGAACCATGGGTTTCGGTGCGGACCAGAAAGGCGAAGCCCGGAACTATGAAGCCATGAAGGAATCCGTGATGAAAGAGGTTAAGGAGATCTTCCGGCCTGAATTCATCAACCGGGTGGATGAACTGATTGTCTTCCACAGCCTGAATGAGGATGAGATCCACAAGATCACGGAGCTGATGCTCAAGCAGGTGGCGGACAGGCTGAAGGAACAGGAAATCCTGCTGACCTGGGATCCGCAGGTGACGGAGAAACTGGCGAAGGATGGTTATGATCCCAAGTTTGGCGCCCGGCCGCTGCGCAGGCTGATCCAGCGCACTGTGGAGGATACCCTGAGTGAAGAATTACTGGAAGGTCATGTTCAGCTGGGACAGGAAATCCGGCTGACGGTGAAGAACGATACTATCGTGCCTGTGGGTAAGAAGGCCGTCAAAAAGAAAGCGGATCCGGAAACAGCAGCCGCTGTGCCGGAAAAGGAGGAAGATCCGGTTGGCTAAACTGTATTTTCGCTACGGAGCCATGGGTTCAAGCAAGACAGCAAACGCGATCATGGTGCAGTACAACTACGGAGAGCGGCATCAGAAGGTGCTGATGGTCAAACCGCAGTTGGAAAACCGTGACGGCGCCCGGATTATCCGTTCCCGCAGCGGGCTGGAAACGGAGTGCGTATTCGCTGAAGAACTGGAAACAATGGACCTGACCGGTTATGACTGTGTGATTGTGGATGAAGCCCAGTTCCTGACCAAGGCCCAGGTGGAATACCTGGTGCACATTGTGGATGACCTGGGAATCCCGGTCATCGCATACGGCCTGCGGGCGGACTTCAAGGGCAACTTCTTTGAAGGCAGCCAATGGCTGATGGCCTGGGCGGATACGATCGAAGAAGTGAAGACTATCTGCTGGTGCGGTAAGAAGGCTACCTGCAATGCCCGTGTGATTGACGGAAAGGTTGCCCGGGAAGGTGAGCAGATCGTGCTGGGCGGGGATGAGAGTTATGTGTCCCTGTGCAGGAAACACTGGATGAGAGGACAACTGGGTCCGAAGACCAATTAAGAATTAAGAATTCAGAATTCAGAATTATTTCTGCTTCGACGGGGATGAAATTATGAATTGTGAATTATGAATTATGAATTTAGGAGGAAAGATCCATGCTGGAGGAACTCAAAAAACAGGTATACGAGGCGAACATGCTGCTGCCCGCCTATCATCTGGTGACGTTTACCTGGGGTAATGTAAGCGGAATTGACCGGGAGAAGGGCCTGTTCGTAATCAAGCCCAGCGGCGTTCCCTATGAGGAACTGAAGCCGGAAGACATGGTCGTGATTGACCTGGAGGGCAACAAGGTGGAAGGCAGTATGAATCCTTCTTCCGATACACCTACCCATGCGGAGCTGTACCGCCGCTTTAAGGACATCGGCGGCGTGGTGCATACCCATTCCCGGTGGGCGACAATCTGGGCCCAGAGCGGAAGGGATATTCCCGCCTACGGCACAACCCATGCGGACTATATCTATGGCAACGTTCCCTGCTGCCGGGATCTGACAAAGGAAGAAGTGGAAAGCGCCTATGAGCTGGAAACCGGACGGGTGATTGCTTCTCATTTTGAGCAGAACGGACTGAACCCGAAGCATGTGCCCTGTGTGCTGGCACGGCATCATGGCCCCTTTGCCTGGGGCAAGGACGCAATGGAAGCGGTGCACAACGCGGTGGTGCTGGAAGAAGTGGCCATGATGGCCTGGCATACCGAAGCGCTTCCCGAGACCCAGACCCGGATGAATCTGCCGGAGTATGTGAAGGAAAAACACTTCATGCGGAAGCACGGCCCGAACGCTTATTACGGCCAGAAAAAGTAAGAAAACCAACTTTTGACCAAAAATAATGCATTTCGATTGTCTTTATTTGTCAAAAATGGAAAAATATCTTGCGTTTTAGACATGGCGGTAATATAATGTCGCCGGTTGAATCCTTCGGGTCTGTGGTTGCAAGCCGATGCCAGTCGCAGGCAAAGCGGTCCACGTAATCCGTCCAAAGCGGCGGGGAGCATGGTGCGGTCTAGATGTAAGTCCGTCCGGGAGCAATTCCGAGAGAAGCTAGTGAGGGTGCGTAAAGCACAGAGCAAACTTCCAGGCGGCGTGTGTGGGGGCAAAGACCAGGTCAGCCGGAGGAGTCGCCTATCAAAAAGTTATGGGGGTTACCAGATCATGTACGAAGACAAAACGCTGGTATGCAAAGACTGTGGCGCTGAGTTCGTTTTCACTGCCGGTGAACAGGAATTCTATGCCGAAAAGGGATTCCAGAACGAGCCCACCCGCTGCAAGGCCTGCCGTCAGGCGCGTAAGGCCAGCCGTGCTGCCGGCGCTCCGCGTCAGATGTACGACGCTGTTTGCGCGGAATGCGGAAAGCCCACTCAGGTTCCCTTCGAGCCTAAGGAAGACCGTCCCGTATACTGCAGCGAGTGCTTTGCCGCCCGCCGCGTGTAAAAACCAGCAAACACAAGAAAATTCCCGGAAACCTGGTTTCCGGGAATTTTTTTATTCGTATTCAGATCAAATATTATCAAAGAATGCGGAGCCGTCTTCCCGGCGCAGTACGTCATCCTCAAACTTGAGGGGCGTCGGCGCGGTGAGCATATACTTCAGGATTTCATCCATGCGGACGCTTTCCCGGAAGGTGACCAGGGAGAAGCTGACACCGTGCTTGTGGGCGCGGCCGGTACGGCCGATGCGGTGGAGATAGTACTCGTTCTCGTTGGGAAGGTCATAGTTGATGACGGCTTCCACGTCATCCACGTCGATGCCGCGGGCGGCAACGTCGGTGGATACGAGAATCGGGAATTTGCCGCGCTTGAAATCGTTCATGACGGTGTTCCGCTTGGACTGGGGAATATCTCCGTGGAGACACTGGGCGTTATAGCCTTCCTTGATGAGCCGGCTGGTCAGCTTGTCGGTCATGAACTTGGTGTTGCAGAAGATCATGATCCGCTGATACACGTTGGCGTCCAGCAGGTAGAGCAGGTTGTCGGTTTTGCAGTCCTGCTCGGTGGCGATAACGTACTGGGTGATCTGGGGCCGGTCGGCCTTGGTGGCTTCAACGGTGATTTCCACCGGGTCATGCTGGTATTTCCAGGCGATAGTCAGCACGTCCTGATTGGTGGTGGCAGAAAACAGCACCAGCTGACGGTCAGAGGGGGTGGACTCGATGATCTTTGTCACGTCTTTGACAAAGCCCATGTTCAGCATTTCGTCCGCCTCATCCAGCACCATGGTGTGGACGGCATCCAGACGGATGTTGCCACGCTGCATATGGTCAAGCAGGCGGCCGGGGGTCGCGATGACGATCTGCGGCCGGCGCTTCAGGGCGGTAATCTGACGGGAGATGGACTGACCGCCATAGATAACGGCAATACGCACGCCGTCAATGAACTTGGCCAGCTTGGTCAGTTCCTCGCCGATCTGGAGTGCCAGTTCCCGGGTGGGGGCCAGGACGATCTCCTGTACGCGGCTGTCTTTCAGCTGGACGTACTCCAGCATGGGAATGCCAAAGGCACAGGTTTTGCCGGTGCCCGTAGGAGCAATGGCATTGATGTCATGACCTTCCATCATCAGGGGAATGGTCTTCGCCTGAACAGTAGAGGGCTCTTTAAAGCCCATTGCCTGAACGGCACGGAGGATCTCTGAGGAGAGATCCATAGAATCGAAGGATGGTGTAGTTGATTCGGAATTCATATCGTATAAATTATATATAATTCAGAATTCAGAATTCTGAATTAAAGGTCCAAAAGTTAAGAGTGAAGAGTGTAAAGTGAAAGCATATCACGACTGATCAGTCGTGATATGCTTTAATCGCCTGTGCGAGCTGATCAGGACAGGAAGTACCGCCGCGGCACTGAATGCCCTCGAGCGTAGCGGCAACTTCTTCAGCGGGACGGCCGAGAGCCAGCTTCGCCACACCCTGGGTGTTGCCCTTGCAGCCGTCGTTAATCCGGCAGAAGGTGATGATGCCGTCCTGGATTTCCAGGTCAATGGAAGTGGAGCAGGTTCCTCTGCATTTATAGTTGAACATGATAACCTCCATAAACAGACAGAAAGGAACGCTCCCGCATCGGGAGCGTTCCGTTTAAGCGTTGAAATTACTCAATGACCTTGGCCACAACGCCGGAACCAACAGTACGGCCGCCTTCACGGATAGCGAAGCGCAGTCCCTGCTCCATAGCGATGGGGGTGATCAGGGTGATTTCCATGTCGATGTTATCGCCGGGCATCACCATTTCCACGCCGTCGGGCAGCTTGATGTTGCCGGTAACGTCAGTCGTCCGGAAGTAGAACTGGGGACGATAGCCGTTGAAGAAGGGGGTATGACGGCCGCCTTCTTCCTTGGTCAGCACGTACACCTGGCCGATGCAGTGGGTGTGGGGATGAATGCTGCCGGGCTTAGCCAGAACCTGGCCGCGCTCGACTTCGTTCCTCTGGATACCACGCAGCAGGGCGCCGATGTTGTCGCCGGCTTCCGCCTGGTCCAGCAGCTTGTGGAACATTTCAACACCGGTAACAACCGTGTTGCGGGGCTTGTCCATCAGGCCGACGATTTCGACCGGATCGGACACCTTAACGGTACCACGCTCAACACGGCCGGTAGCCACGGTGCCGCGGCCGGAGATGGAGAACACGTCTTCGACGGGCATCAGGAAGGGCTGGTCGGTTGCACGTTCGGGTTCGGGGATATAGCTGTCGACGGCGTCCATCAGTTCCCAGATGCACTTGCACTCGGGAGCGTTGTCAACGTCGGTGCCGCCAGCCTGCAGGTACTCAAGAACCTTCAGAGCGGATCCCTTGATGATCGGGATGTCGTCGCCGGGGAAGTCGTAGCTGCTCAGCAGCTCACGGATTTCCATTTCAACCAGCTCCAGCAGCTCTTCATCATCCATCATGTCGGTCTTGTTCATGAACACGACGATGTAGGGCACGCCAACCTGACGGGCGAGCAGGATGTGCTCACGGGTCTGGGGCATCGGGCCATCGGGAGCAGAAACCACCAGGATAGCACCGTCCATCTGGGCAGCACCGGTGATCATGTTCTTAACATAGTCAGCGTGGCCGGGGCAGTCCACGTGAGCATAGTGACGCTTTGCGGTCTCATACTCAACGTGAGCGGTATTGATGGTGATTCCACGTGCTTTTTCTTCGGGAGCCTTGTCGATTTCGTCATAGCGCATAGCCTGCGCTTCGCCCTTGATCGCCAGCGTCATGGTGATCGCAGCGGTCAGGGTGGTCTTGCCATGGTCAACGTGACCGATGGTACCGATGTTTACATGGGGCTTTGTCCGTTCATAACGTCCTTTTGCCATTTGGGGTCTCCTCCTTAAAGTTATCGTCGCTCAAAAGCGAGCCAATAATTGCTTCCGAGTCATTGATGCGGTCTGGAGCGGGCGATGGGAATCGAACCCACGTGACCAGCTTGGGAAGCTGGAGCTCTGCCATTGAGCTACGCCCGCATGCTCCGCATCAAGCCCTTGAAGACTTGCGAACAAACTGTATTTTATCCGGTTTTCCCTTGCGTGTCAACCCTTTGAGGGATGATTGGAAGGCGTTGCACGGGAAAAGGGGATCAGGGGTGAATGCCCCTGTATTTTCATCATGGAGCGGTACTGACCGGGGGTTGTACCGGTCATCCGGCGGAACTCCTTGACCATGTGACTGCAGTCGGTGTAGCCGGTCCGGTCACTGATGGAGGCCAGGTCCAGATCGGAATAGACGAGGTACAGTTCCACTGCCTCATTACGGAGCTGCTGGATGAACTGCTTACAGCTCAGACCGTAGAACTCGCGGAAACGCTTGGCAAACCAGGGATAGCTGAGGTTGCACTGAGCGGCCAGGTCCTCCACCTTCAGCGGTTCGGAGATGTGCTGCTCAATATAGGCGGGAATATCCAGGATGGGATCCTGGGGCTGAGGCTGGTAGTCCGGCATGGTTTCGCGTTTGCCCAGCCAGAAACGGGAAAGGCCGGTGATCAGCAGGTAGATGAGCGCACGGACCTGGAGATCCCAGGCGAATTGCCGGTTATCACATTCCACTACGCATTCCCGGACGATGTTGTCCAGATGCCAGGTCTGTACATCCTGGGCATTCATGTAAGCGGAGAGATGGGCATGTGATACGTCCAGGGAGAAGGAACGCAGGTCAGAAAGATAGGATGGAATCTCCCGCAGGCGGGTTGCGCTGAACTTGACCACATCAAAGACAACGGGATTGCCGTCCGCAGATTCGACAGAGTGGCGGACCAGCGGTGAGATATAGATCAGTTCACCCGGTTTCAGGATGTAGGTATAGCCTCCGCGGACAACCCGGCATACGCCGCTGCGCATCAGCATGACTTCGCTGAAATAGTGGCTGTGCGGCTCAACGGGGAAAAAGCTGCTGTGGGCAGGGGTATCCATTTGGTAGCACGCAAAGGCCTGGCAGAGGGAAGAATCCCGGATCAGTTCGCTCAAGGGAGGGTACCTCCTTGTATTATTCGATAAACATCGCGTCGCCGAAGGAGAAGAAACGGTATCGCTCCTGAACGGCTTCGCGGTAAACGCTCAATGCTTCATCCCGGCCGGTCAGGGCGCTGACAAGCATGAGCAGGGTGCTCTGGGGAAGATGAAAGTTGGTAATCAGGGCATCCACTGCCTTGATTTTGACACCGGGGTAAATGAAGATGGCCGTATCCCGGGCACCGGCATGGATGATTCCGTCCTCGGTGGCCATGGTTTCCAGGGTACGCACGGAGGTGGTGCCGACACAGACGATCCTGCCGCCGGACTGACGGATGCGGTTCAGCGTTTCGGCCGCTTCTTCCGTTACCTGGCAGAACTCACTGTGCATGACGTGCTCTTCCGCATTCTCCACCTTCACGGGGCGGAAGGTGCCAAGACCTACATGGAGCAGGACGGGAACGACTGTGATCCCTTTGGCCTTGATCCGCTCCAGCAGCTCCGGCGTAAAGTGGAGACCGGCGGTAGGAGCGGCGGCGGAACCTTCCTGTTTTGCGTAAACGGTCTGGTACCGGGTTGCGTCCTGCAGCTTTTCGTGAATGTAGGGCGGCAGGGGCATCTCTCCCAGCCGGTCCAGCACTTCCTCAAAGACACCGTCACAGTGGAAACGGACAATCCGGCCGCCGATATCCTCCACGTTGTCCAGCACCTCGCAGCGGAGAAGGCCGTCGCCGAAGGAACAGATGGTCCCGGGACGAAGCCTGCGGCCGGGGCGGACGAGGGCTTCCCAGTCTGTGGCGTTGTGCCGGCGCAGGAGGAGAACCTCCACCGGAACACCGGTGTCTTCCTTCACACCGAGCAGACGCGCGGGGATCACCTTGGTCTCATTAATGACCAGGGCATCTCCCGGGTTGAGATAATCAATAATATCGTAGAAGTGCTTATGCTCAATCTGTCCGTTTTTCCGGTGGTATACCAGGAGACGGCTGTGATCCCGCGGTTCCACGGGGGTCTGGGCAATCAGCTCTTCGGGAAGGTCGTAGTTGAAGTCGGAAGTTTTCATTAGGGTCAGATCTCCATCCTGATTTGGGCTTCTGCGGAGGCAGGCATGTTCTTTTTCATATGGTTCCAGGCGGCGGGGGTGCAGACCCGTCCGCGGGGAGTCCGCATGAGGAAGCCCAGCTGCATCAGATAAGGCTCATATACGTCCTCAATGGTGACGGCGTCCTCGCCGGTGGTGGCCGCCAGGGTATCCAGGCCGACCGGGCCGCCGGCAAACTTGTCCATCATGCAGGAAAGAATGTTCCGATCCACCTTGTCCAGGCCAAGTTCATCCACGTCCAGCAGGGCCAGGGCTTCCCGGGCGATATCCCGGCTGATATGGCCGCCGGCCTTCACTTCGGCATAGTCCCGGACGCGCTTGAGCATACGGTTGGCGATACGGGGCGTACCGCGGCTGCGGCGGGCGATCTCCAGCAGGCCTTCCGGATCCGCGTCCACACCGAGGATGCCGGCGCTGCGTTCCACGATCTGCCGGAGCTCTTCAGGCGTATACATTTCCAGGCGGAACAGCATACCGAAACGGTCCCGCAGGGGGGCGGAAAGCTGTCCGGCGCGGGTGGTGGCACCGACCAGGGTGAACTTCGGCAGGTCCACACGGATGCTCCGGGCGGTGGGACCCTTACCGATCATGATATCGATGGCGTAGTCTTCCATAGCGGGATAAAGCACTTCTTCCACCTGACGGGAGAGGCGGTGGATTTCATCAATGAAGAGCACGTCGCCTGCGTTCAGGTTGCTGAGGATGGAAGCCAGGTCACCGGGCCGCTCAATGGCCGGGCCGCTGGTGACACGGATGTTCTGTCCCATTTCTGCCGCAACGATGCAGGCGAGGGTGGTTTTGCCCAGGCCGGGAGGGCCGTAAAGCAACATATGGTCCAGCGCGTCATGACGGGAGAGGGCTGCCTGGATATAGATATCCAGACTGCTCTTAACTGCCTGCTGGCCAACATAGTCCTTCAGTGTATGGGGACGGAGGGTCTGCTCTACAGAGCTGTCCTCCGCCATATAGGACCCGGTCATCAATCTGTCGTCCATCATTTGCTGTAACTCCTGCCTTTGAGATTCCTGTGCTTATAATCGTGCTTCGGATCAGAATCCCGCCATAGCCCTGAGTGCAAGGCGGATCAGTTCTTCCGGCTTGTCGGTCTGGTCTTTGATCTGGGAAATGGCGTTCCGTGCTTCCGTGGAGGAATATCCCAGGGCAATCAACGCTTCGATCGCTTCGGTCACCGCATCGGAACTGAGAGAAGGCGCGGCGGCGCCCTGCGACGGAGCGGCCGCGGCGGAAACGTCCGCCTGGCTGATCTTGTCCTTCAGCTCCAGTGCGATCCGCTGGGCGGTTTTCTTTCCGATGCCCGGCGCGCGGGACAGGGCATTGACGTCCCCGAGCAGGATCGCGAGGTTCAGATCCCGCAGGGGCATGGCACCCAGGACACCCAGGGCGGTCTTGGGACCGATGCCCGAAACGGAGGTCAGCTGCAGGAACATCTCTTTCTCTTCCCGCGTGGCGAAGCCGAAGAGCTCCATCGCATCCTCCCGGACGGAAAGATAAGTGTAGCATCGCATTTTTTCCCCAACAGGCGGAGCCGCCTGCAGGGTGTTGTTGGAGCAGTTGAGCTGCCAGCCGACGCCGGAAGCCAGAAGGACGAGGCTGCCGTTCAGCTTTTCGCAGACTTCGCCTTCGATAAACGCGTACATATTGATTCCTCCATAACGTGATCGCAATAAACCAACGATGAAAAACCGGGATCCGTTCCCTATTTCATCAGGAACTGGGATTTGGCCACGCCGGCCTGGCAATGGGTGATGGCACAGGCGATGGCATCAGCGGCGTCATCCGGCTTCGGGATTTCATCCAGCTTCAGCAGGAGCTTGACCATCTGCTGGATCTGCTTCTTGTCGGCTTTGCCGTATCCGGTGATCGCCTGCTTGATCTGCATGGGGGTGTATTCGTAAAGGTTCTGGGTGTATTCAGCCGCAGCGATGATTGCCGCACCGCGGGCGGCGCCGACCATCAGGGCGGTGGTGACGTTCCGGGCGAAAAACAGCTCCTCAAATGCCACGTCATCGGGGTGGTAGATGTTGAGCAGGTCCCGGACGCCAAGCTGCAGCGTGCGCAGGCGGTTCTGCATAGGGACGCCGGCTTTAGTCTCAATACAGCCGTAGTTGATCAGCTTCATACGGCTGCCTTCCGCCTCCACCACGCCCCAGCCCATCAGGGCATAGCCCGGATCGATGCCAAGAACGATCAAAAAACCGCCTCTTTCCTATATAAATACAAAACCATGGTAAACGTTACCCCACGGAATGTCAAGGCGAACAAAAACGGTCTTTTTTCCGTACTGTTCTATTGCGTAAACGGTTGTTTTGTGTACAATGTTGATGTTATGTGAGACTGAAGGAGGCTTGTCGTATGAAGCTTTGGGGAGGACGGTTCGAAAAGGCAACCGACGGACTGGTGGATGATTTCCATTCCAGCATCTCTTTTGACAAGCGGCTTTTTGAGCAGGATATTACCGGTTCCATCGCCCACGCAACCATGCTGGGTGAGGAAGGCATCATCCCCGCGGCAGACGCGGAGAAGATCGTGGCCGGCCTGAAGGACATCCTGGAGGATGCCCGGGCCGGAAAGATCGAGTGGATGGTGGACGCCGAGGATATCCATATGAATGTGGAAACCCTGCTGACACAGCGCATCGGCGACGCCGGAAAGCGCCTTCATACCGGCCGGAGCCGGAATGACCAGGTGGCACTGGATACCCGGATGTATGCCAAGGTGGCCTGCCGGGATACGGAGGCTATGCTGGAGGAACTGATCGACGCGCTGCTGACCATCGCCCAGGAAAACCTGCATACAATCATGCCCGGATATACCCATATGCAGAAGGCACAGCCCATCACGCTGGCTCATCATATGATGGCTTACGTCCAGATGTTCCTGCGGGACAGGAACCGTTTCAGCAATGCCTACAAGGCAGCGGACGTCATGGTGCTTGGCTCCGGCGCGCTGGCCGGAACAACCTACCCCCTGAACCGGGAACGGGTGGCCGAACTGCTGGGTTTTGAAAAGATCTCCGAGAACAGCCTGGACGGCGTGGCCGACCGGGATTATATGCTGGATTACCTTTCCGCGGCGGCCATCTGCATGATGCACCTGAGCCGCTTCTGTGAGGAACTGATCCTTTGGAACACCAACGAGTTCCGCTTTGTGGAAATGGATGATGCTTTTGCCACCGGCTCCAGCATCATGCCCCAGAAGAAGAATCCCGACGTGGCGGAGCTGATCCGCGGCAAGACCGGCCGGGTCTACGGACACCTGATGGGCCTGCTGACCGTGATGAAGGGCCTGCCGCTGGCCTACAACAAGGATATGCAGGAAGACAAGGAAGCCTTCTTTGATACCCGGGATACGCTGGTGAAGGGCCTGACCGTTTTCACCGCGATGCTGAAGACCGTGACCTTCCGAAAGGATGTGATGGAACGCGGAGCATCCGGCGGATTCACCAACGCCACGGACTGCGCGGACTACCTGGTGAAGAAGGGCGTAGCCTTCCGCGACGCCCACAAGGTGGTCGGTGAGCTGGTGGCTCACTGCCTGAACGAAAACAAGGCCCTGCTGGACCTGACCCTGGAGGAGCTGAAACAATTCCATCCGGCCTTTGAGCAGGACGTGTTTGATGATCTGAGCATGATCTCCTGTGTGGAGAAGCGGAAGATCCCCGGCGCTCCCGCTCCGGAAATGGTACAGCGGGCAATCAACGCCGCCAAGGCAGCACTGAAAAACGATCAATAAGCAATTAAAAAACTGATTCCATTCAGGAATCAGTTTTTTACAAGCAGCATAATGGCTTCTGTACAGCCGCTGTGGTCCTGATCGGAAACGATCCGGTCCGCGGCAGTTTTGACATAATCCGGTGCGTTGCCCATGGCGATTCCGAGACCGGCAGTCCGGAGCATGGGGATGTCGTTGTCCGCGTCTCCCACGGCAATACAGGCTTCCAGCGGAATATTCAGCAGCCCGCACAGGCGTTCAAGCCCGGAACCCTTGCTGACGCCGGCGGCGGAGCATTCCAGGGAGGAAATCTCGGAATAGACCAGTTCCAGCTCCGGGGTTTCCAGCTGTGCCCGGGTGCGGATCCGTTCCTCCACTTCCGCGTGATACAGGTTGATCTTCAGGAAAGGCTCGGTGCAGGATTCGGCAAAGGCATAAATATCCGGCACCAGCGTCATGGCTTTTTCATACATAGGCCGGTAGACGCCCATGTTGTAATGCTCCAGCCGATCCATCTGGGAGGCCTGGATCACATCCCGGTCCGCCAGCACCAGCTGGGGCATGATATCCTTTGTGCGGGCAACGGACAGGATTCGTTTTGTCTGTGCGTCAGGAATAGGCTGCAGGCCGAAGACCTTCCTTTCCCGGGTATCATACAGGCCTGCGCCGCTGCAGAAGATCGCGTACCGTACTTCCGGAAGCAGGGCGATCTGATCGGCCAGTTCTGGTACAGCCCGTCCGGTATCAAAGACCACCGTCTTTCCGGCAGCACAGACCTTCCGGATGGCCTGAACGGCATCCTCCGGGAGCTCCTTCCGGCTGTTGAGCAGGGTCCCGTCCAGATCCAGGGCGATCAGCTGATACTCCATGCGCGGCCTTCCTTTCTATCATAGTGCCGGAGCAGTTTACCACACACTTTCACGGATGTCCATGGGCGGTGAAAAAAAGGCTGGACAAACGAAAGTCCCTTTGATATAATAGCCGTTGCTGATCGTGCCGATGTGGCTCAGTTGGTAGAGCAGCCGATTCGTAATCAGCAGGTCAGGGGTTCGAGTCCCCTCATCGGCTCAGTTTATATCGAGGTGTAGCGCAGTTTGGTAGCGCGTTTGGTTCGGGACCAAAAGGCCGCGGGTTCGAATCCCGCCACTTCGACAGCAAAAAAGGCACCCCAAATGGGGTGCCTTTTTTTGCTGTTTCCGAAGCGGCAGGGATTCGGACCACGCAGCCTGTAAGGCTGTGGGGAAAGCCGCCGAGGACTGCCAGTGGCAGAAATTTCGTCGGCGGCTTTCTCAACCGAAACGAGCGATCTGTCCGGTGGACAGTCGCGACGATTGAGGTTGCGGCGCGAAGCGGAATCCCGCCACGAGACCAGTAACTATATCCGTTGCGGCGCAAAACGAAATCCCGCCACTTCGACTCCCGGAAGCGTTGATTTTCCTACGCTTCCGGGTTTTCTTTTTTTTGCTGGTTTTCGGTTTTTTTCCGGGTTGCAACCTGCAGGGTTGCAGCGAGTCGCCAAGGCACTATCAACTTGTGGGAGGCTACGCTGACGCCGCATTACTTCCGGCATAATTTCGTGACCCTGCTCTATCGGGCTGGGGTGGACCCGCTGAAGGCCATGAAGATCGTGGGCCACAGCGAATACCAGACCACGGCAGATATTTATACGCACCTGGATCAGGAAATGCTGAGGGCCACGGCGGACGATTTGGCGGACGTGTTCAAGAAGGTGAATACGGCGGCCAGGAAGAGCTGGTACGAGATGCCCCAGAAGGTGCTGGCGGCACGCGTGATCCAATTTCCAAAGGCAGGTAGTTGAGCCTGATTTCCCGGAACGTCGGCTCCGGGACTTTTCCTTTTTTTGGAACCTATGCACGACTATGCAAAGGTTATAGAAAAAGGGTTGATGGAAACATGCCTAACTGGTATAATTCTATTGTTTATGGATGTTCGTTAAAAAACTTCGAGGGAATGTGCGCTTCCCCCGCGTTTTTCACAATTTTATATATCGATGGAGGATAAATGTCATGGAGCAAAATATCCAGACAGAAACTGCCCCCGCAGAAGGCACCACAAAAGTGAAAAAACCGCTGTGCGTATGGTCGGTTGTCGCTTTTCTTATCAGTGTTGTGGCCTTTGGTTCTTATTGCCTTGTGTTAGGGCCAAAGATCCGAGCATTTATTCCTGTATGGGAAGTGTTGGGCGTTGTTTCCATTTTTGTGCCAGCCATTGCTAAACACATAAGATTATCGAAGGATCAATCAGGTAGAGGATTGGAGATTGCTGCTATCGTTATAGGTGGATATGCATTTGCAATGATTATCTTTATTCTTACTAATTGGTCTATGTATTTCAGTTATTTGGGCTGGATTGTTGGTGGCTTAATTTATAAAGCTGTTAAGGGATAAAAAGGACGGGGGTTAATTCAGTGCGGAGGATAATTGCATTTGCGCTAATTTGGGTGCTTGTCTTAGTTGTTGCTTTTTCGGATGCAGAGGGGAACCGATTTACTGATGCTGAATCGGGTGTTAGTTTTGAAGTACCCGCAGGGTGGGAAGAGGTTCCCAATGTGGACAACAATGAATCGATAAAAATCCAATATACTCCTTCGGGTAGTGTTGGGCAGACAACCGTAGCGCTTGCTGTTCTTGATCTTTATTCTGCTATGAGCATGTCACAATATGGAGTAACACGAAAGGAGATAGATTTCTCTTTCTTGGATGATGATTTAGTTACGGCAATGCTTGGACCGCTGGAAGCTAAGAGCAATACTGTAAAACAATACGGCGACTATCGATATAAAGTGATTACAACCACCATGGAAAGGACGAAAGCCGGATTGAAGTTTTCCTTTAACTGCGAAATGGTGGTTACCTTGGTTAATGGCTACGTGATTTTGTTTCAATATATGGAAATGAACCATTCTGAAGAGTATCATGCGGTCTTCGAGGATATACTTGCATCAGTTCAAATTAAATAGTGGTATACAATATTGCACTAAAGTACTTTAGACTATGAAAGGAGCAGCAATATGAAGAGAGCGTGGGTGCTGTGTTTGATCCTGGCAATGCTGTCTTTTGCTTCTTGTGCGTTGGCAGACTTATATGCAACAGAATATGGAGTCAAATTCGGAATGACGCCACAGGAAGTTCAAGATATTGAAACGGAGAACAGCCATGACCTTAAGGGAGACTATCAGGACACAAAGTCATATCAGCTTTATTATGAGACAGATATCCATTTTTATTCTTTAAAATGTACCAGAATGCAATATGACTTTGATATTAATGATCGTTTGCTATTCCAAGTATATTATGTCTCAAAAGGCGGAGCAGCCGATTTTGCATATATTAAGAGTTTAGTAACTGCACAGTACGGTTCTCCCGTAAATGACAAAAGTGACTCTGGCGAGTATTCACTGTTGTATGATCAGATTGGTAAAGACAGCCATATTGATGTTACACATTGGCTCATTCCAGATCAGAATTTAGGAATTGACCTGTGGTATAATGATTATAATACAGTTTTTGCTTCTTTCTATGACACATCGAATCCGGCATCATATGGAGCGCTCCCTCAGTATTATATGGATGAAACCGGTATTTCTTTTGCATATATGGATGGATGGGATGCAATGCCGTTCTCATTCAAGCCATTAATGATTTCCTTTACACACAGGCGAGATACACAGACATCTGTCCAGTATATGCAGATGGACTTGTGGGAAAATCTGAAAGAATACTATGAACCAATGGGCTTTAAAAGAGAAGATATTGGCCCTGATTTCTTAGAGGATGATATTGTTTCTTTGCTTATGCAACCGATAGAACCTCAGAACCTGAGAATTAAAAAATACGGCTCTATTGATTTTAGAGTTTTTGAGTATCAGACAGATAATAATGGAGCCTCACCTGATTTGTATTATTGCACTGCTGCGCTGACTATGCGGGACGGTTATGTACACATGTTCCAACTCTCATCAGTATCAAAGCATGATGAGAGTATGCCAGCGTTTGAAACACTGTTATCAACAGTATCATTTGAGGGTGCTCCTGCTACCTCTTCATCAAACGTACCGACTATAAACGCTCCAAGCAGCAAAGCTGCTTCAATTGACTTAGGTTCAATAGTTACATTTGGGCGTTATGAGCAAGACAACAAAACTACTAATGGTAAAGAACCGATTGAATGGATTGTCATAGGTATAGATGGCGATAATGTAAATCTCATTTCGAAAGATATTCTCGACCTTCAGAGGTATAATGTCCAGAAAGTTGATATTACGTGGGCTTCTTGCAATTTACGGAATTGGCTGAACAACGATTTCTTCAATTCCTCTTTTACACTTGATGAACAAAGGGCCATGAAGCGGTGGTCATATGCAGATACAGATGGCTCACAATTGAAAGACTATGTATATTGCCTTTCTGCAAGCGAAGTTGAGGCAATTTGGCCTGCTCAGCAAGATCGTGCGGCTCTTGTCACAGATTACGTATTTGCATTATCTGACTATACAAATGGGACAAAGTCTGGTCAGTGGTGGCTTCGTTCAGAAAGCGAGTATAACGGCCTTTTTCGTACAGCACAGGATGTGTATGGCTCAGGCTCGATTGGGGTGGACAATTTCCGTAGCGCAACGGTTGGTGTAAGACCGTGTATCTGTGTGGATGCTTCTTCCGTTGATGTCATTTCATCAAAGACACCGGCTGTAACATCTTCGAATAATAAAGGCAAAAGGGTCACATTGACTGCGAGCAATGTTGAGCAGTATTTTGACATTGAATTGACAGGAAAGTCTTTTGAAGGCAACAAGCTGACAGTTTCTTATGATATTGCACCGAAAAAGAAAGATTATTCGCAAGAAGAAGAATCATCAAATGAAATTATCATTCGGCTTATTGTGTATGCATATGATGAAAAGGGATCAACAAACTCAATTGCGGAAAAAAGCTACTCAACTATATTGAAAAAGCAGAGTGATTATTCTGCCTCAGGGAAGATAGAGGTAATCTTGCCAACCAGTACTCTGGAAACAGTGTATTGGAATCACGACATAGATAGTTGTACAGGTACAATCGTGGATATACAATAATCTTCTTTATACGTGAACATTATGAAAAGGTGATAATTGTTTATGAAAAAGAAGCTGAAAACCATTTTGTCATTTGCCTTATCAGTAATCTTGGCTTTATCGACAATTCCGTGCCTACCTGGTTATTATTCGGGTATTGCTGTGGCAGAAGATGACACTACTCCCGGATCTTTCCGACGTGCTCAGGGTAAGCCTGAATGAGCTGCTGGGCAAGGAAGAAAACAAAGCCAGGATTGTCCCTGTCGGGGAACGCAAGGACACCAATGACCTGATCCTTAAGGTGCGCGCCAATCTGGCGGATGGAGACAAGGTGACGGTCAATCTTCCGATGGGACTTGTCAAGGCCGGAATGATGATGAACATGAAGATGCCCCAGATCAGCGGGAGTGAAGCACTGCAGAAGGTGGACTTCGAGGAGATCATCCGGCTGGTGGATCAAGGTATGGTAGGGGAACTCGTTACTGTGGAGAGTCCAGACGGCGACAACGTGCGCGTGTTCGTGGAGTAAGCCATGTGGATTAAAATCAAAACGCAGGACGGCCCAAACCTTTCATTTCCGGTGCCGCTTTCCCTCGTGGGCAGCAAACTGCTGCTCGGCCTTGCGGCGAAAAACGGTGATCCGCAGGCTGCTGAATATGCTCCTTATGCCGAGGACATTGTGCGCGAGCTGCGTGAGTACGTCCGCAGAAATGGTCACTTCATGCTTGTGGACGTGGAGCGTCAAAACGGGGATATCGTAAAGATTAAGGTATAAACAGAGAAACATATGTTCAGGCCCGGCAGATCCGAAACTGCCGGGCTTGTTTTGAACCCCAAAAGTTTTTTGTTCCCCTTGAGTATCGGGATGTCTCATGATACTGTAAGTTTCAGAGAACAAATCGGGGGAGGAACAGAATAATGCGGGTAATGTTGACATCCTGCGGCCTGGAGACGAAGAAGATCGAAGAAGCGTTCCTGAAATTCCTGGGTAAAGCGCCGGAACAGGCCAATGCGCTTTTTATTCCCACAGCCGCCATTGACGCGGATGCCATTGAAGTGCTGCCGAAGTGCATGGAAGACCTGCTGAAAGTCGGCATCCCGAAGAAGAACGTCCGGGTTTTTGACCTGCATCAGAATATGCCTGTTGAGGAACTGAAAACCTTTGACGTAGTGTATCTGTGCGGCGGCCGGACTTCATACCTGCTTGGCAGGATCAATGACACGGGTTTTCGTGAAACACTCATGTCCTATATCCGAGAGAATGGTTTTGTAATCGGCGTCAGCGCCGGAAGCCTGATTTTTGCCAGCAACCTTCCGGATAACCTGGGGTTGGTGGATACAAAGATGGACGTTCATTGTGAACATGGAGATCTGCCGGGACCGGTATCTTTTCCGCTGAAAGCGAATACAAAACTGACAAATACGGCGGCAATGCTGATCAGGAGCATTCCGGATGATGTTGAAATTATAGATGACTGATCAGGACGGAAAGAGGCATTGACTCGAACACGGTGTCGCAGTTTATCCTCTTTCCTGAAGAGAGAAAGGAGAGGATTCCGTGACGGACATGCTGACTGTTTCCGAAGTATCCAGGACATACGGCGTTTCAGCAAGAATGCTGCGCCATTATGAAAAGCTGGGGCTGATCGGCAGCGACCGGAAAGAGGGGTATGCCTATCGCGTGTATCGTCCGGAAGATATACAGCGCCTGCGGCAGATCCTGGTACTGAGGAAACTGCGTCTTTCCCTGAAAGAGATTGGCGCGATCCTGAATGATCCCGGCCCGGCAACAGCGATCAGCGTGTTTGAAAAGAACCTGGCGGAAATGGATGAAGAGCTCAAATCACTGGGCGCTGTCCGTGACGTGATCGGGGAATTCTGTAACGCGCTGAAGCAGCGCCGTGCACTGCCTGCCGGGGAAATCATCCTGCAGGACAGCCGGCTGTTAGCCCTTGCGGATGAGCTTTCTCCCTCTTCAACACTGATACAGGAAGAGAGGAAGAGCATCATGGATAACCTGAAACAGGCCGACCAGGGCAGCAGGGAAATGAGAGATATTCGCATCGTGCACCTGCCGGAGAGCGACGTTGCTGCGGCACATGCAGCGGGCGACGAACCGGAAGACCGGGCGGGACGGATGATCGCTGAGTTTGCCCGAAAAACAAAGCTGTGGGAAAAGCATCCCGGGCTGCGGCTGTATGGTTTCAACCATCCGGGCATTGTGGATGGAACAGAAATTCACGGGTACGAGTTCTGGATCACGATCCCGGAAGGAATGGAAGTGCCTGCTCCGCTGGTAAAGAGGCACTTTGCCGGAGGCACCTATGCCGCGCATATGATCCAGATGGGGAACTTTGAAGAATGGGGACCCTTTTACGAAACGGTTGAAAAAAGCGACGAGTATGCGTACGCCGGCAGCGGAAACCCGGAAAACATGTTCGGAAACCTGGAAGAACACCTGAATTATCATGACCACATTATGGAAACAACAGACGGGGAACCGGTGACGCAGCAGCTGGATCTCCTGATTCCCGTCAGGCGTAAGTAAGAAAACCCATAAACACAAGCCCGGAAGCACCAGCTTCCGGGCTTTTCTTTATTTCAATGCGTCAATTTCCTGCTGAAGACGAGTGAGGAAGAGCCGGACGTGCCAGCCGTCCGTTGTGGCATGATGGCAGGTCAGGGAAAGGGGCAGAAGCTCACAATCTCCCACTGTACGGATTTTACCGGCTTCGACAGAAGGGAAGTAATAAGGCTTGTTTTCATAGGAGTGGACTGCAAAGTGACGGAAACTGATCCAGGGAAGTGTTGAAACAGTGTAGGCATTTTCCGGCGGGGTTCCGGGCTGGCAAAGTACGCCATGATTCCGGGCATAACGCTGCTGATTATCGCAGTACTGCCGGTGGAAGACGCTGAGATCATTGTCGAATTCCGTCCACATGAGGGAAAAGGTCTTGTCATCCTCATGAAAGGAAGCGTAAAGGGGCGTCAGCGTATCGTAGTAGCCGATGATGTCGTCTTTACGGGCCACTTTGAATTCGATCTGTTCGTTCAGGCATTTTGTGACGAGCCACAAGTAAACGGGGAAAAAACGGTATCCTTTTGCTTTCAGCGCGGTGCGCAGACCGGTCACATCCACGTCCACGGTGATAGACCAGCCGGTGGGAGCCATCTGACTGAAATACCAGAACATCTGGCCACGGGGCCAGGTCTGCAGATCAATCGGTGTAAAGATCATGGATTAACCTCCTTCAGAAAGTATCCTGAGGGAAAGGTAGCATGACTGTCCCGTCGCGGCAACCTACGCTTCGTAGAGTCCGGCTTGTCAGTTAAATCCTTTTTGTTCCCCTTTTATTCTCCGGGAGAGCATGATAAGATGACACCATGGATCCCATTTCTGAAGACGCGAAGAATGTGAAGTGCCGACCAATATTTGAAACGGAGACAGATTATGGATAAATGGGTGGAAACAAAACAGCTTCAGGTACACTTTGTATCGGCTGCGGGTCTGGTATATAAAGACGGGGAGGTGCTGCTGATCAGATCCGCGAGAAGGGGCTGGGAGTTTCCCGGCGGCGTTGTTGAACAGGGCGAAGCAATCCTGGACGGCCTGAAACGGGAAATCTGCGAAGAAAGCGGGATCATCGCTGAACCGCGGTGCCTGGCCGGTGTCTATCAGAGGCTGACCATGAAAGAGGGATACGGACCGCTGGAAGGGATAATGATCCCGCCAAACGTGAGCATATTATTTATATGCGACTATGTGAGCGGAGAACTTCACACCTCCGATGAGAGCCTGGAAGCCGGATGGTTTACACCGGAGGAGGCAAAAGAGATGGTGACGCTGCCTCACTTTAAAACGGCGCTCACAACGATGCTGGAGTATAACGGAAAAGTACGGTTCAGCGCGCTGGAAAATGCTGAAGATGGGGGCATGAAGACGGTTAGGGACCAGTATGTCGGACTGTGACCGGATTTGAAAGAAACCGAGGTGAAAGACAGATGAAAATTGTGCTTTTGGCGGATCTCCACGGCAACATGGTTGCCACGGAGGCCATGGAACGGGAGCTGGAGCGGATCGAACCGGATGATATCTGGTTCCTGGGAGACGCGGTGGGCAAAGGGCCGGAAAGCGACAAAACCTGTGACTGGGTCAGGACCCACTGCAAACACTGGATTGCCGGGAACTGGGACCGGTCCATGAGCATGTATCCGGATTACAATGCCTTTTATATCAGGCAGATCGGGCAGGAACGCATAGCCTGGCTGGATTCGCTGCCCCTGGAAGATGAGCTGGAAATCAGCGGGTTCCGTTTCCGCCTGGTGCACGGGCGTTTCCTGGACCCGCTGTACCTGAGTTTTGATCCGGATGAAAAGCTTCGGGAAGGCTTCCGCTTTCATGACGGCAGGCCGGAGGCGAACGGCATGATCTGCGCGGACAGCCACAGGCCTTTTATCCGGCCACTGGAAGGGGGATACGCGCTGAATACCGGCAGCGTCGGCAACAACCTGAGCCTGACCAGGGCTCACGCGCTGCTGCTGGAGGGAGAGGCCGGGCCGGATCCCGCACCGCTGGGTATCACAATCCTGTCCGTTCCCTACGACAGCCATAAAGCAGCTGAGCGGGCGGATCTGTATCCTGAGCTGCCCAATAAGGAGGCCTATCAGAAGGAAGTGTTGACGGGTCGGTATTCCCGGTAATGAACAAAATCAAAAACTTGCTGAGGTATGATTAAGTGGAAGTCAGGTTCTATGATTCGGTGGATGACGCGCTGCTGAAGTTTGCGGTGATTTTAGCCAAAGCTGAGGGGAAATGGGTATTCTGCAAGCATAAAGAAAGGGACACTTATGAAATACCCGGCGGGCACAGGGAACCCGGGGAGGCCATTGCCGATACGGCGGTCAGGGAACTGCAGGAAGAAACCGGGGCAAAGGACTTTGCCATCAAGCCTGTCTGCGCATACTCCGTGACCGGGAAAAACCGGGTCAATGATACCGGCGAGGAAATGTACGGCATGCTGTACTACGCTGATATTTCCGGATTTGATCAGGAACTGCACAGCGAAATGGAAAAGGTCTGCCTGTTTGATGAACTTCCGGAAGCACTGACCTATCCTGAGATCCAGCCCAAACTTGTTCAGGAGGCCGGGCGGAGAGGATATGTGTGAGGACGGGATTCATACCGGCGGCAGAGTACAGGGGATTTTTTTCATACAGCGGGTATGTTCCCTGTCTGCGAGGGAAAAAGTATAATCATTTTCCAGGTTCATGACGGCACACTGTCCATGGACGGGATGAGGTGAATTCCATGAGGGAGCTGGAATATAAGGAGATATACAGGCTGGAGGAATGCCTGAAAGAGCTTGCGGAGCATCACAATGAGGTCTCCACCGGCTTTAAAGGCTGTTATCCGAAAAGACCTTTCGCGGAAACCCTGGAATCCTTCCGGGAAGGCATTCAAAGCGGGAAATCCAGGATTGCGGTTGTTGAAGAGAACGGCCGGATACTGGGGTTCTGCAAAACAGACGTTTGCGGCGCGGAGGGAAAGATCGATTACCTGATCGTGCTGAAGGAAGCCCGGGGCGGCGGATACGGCAATGACCTGATGGACTGGGCAATGAATACGCTGAAGCAAAGCGGCGTCAACAGAATTGAGGTCCGGGTAGTGGACGGAAACGACGCGATCCGGTTCTACGAAAAATACGGGTTCCGGATCAACGCGCAGATCCTGAGAATGAACGTGTAAAGTGCCGGAGAATGAAAGATGGGTAAAACGCTGAATACGGATCTGGTCTATGAGGTGCTTTCTGTCGTGGAAGAAATTCCGGAAGGCTGTGTGGCGACCTATGGCCAGATAGCCCGGCTGACGGGCAGGGACAGGAACGCGAGACTGGTGGGAAAAATCCTGAGCATGTCGGAGTACTACGGACAATACCCCTGCCACAGGGTGGTGAACCACGCGGGAAGGACGGCCCCGGCCTTTCGCACGCAAAGGGAACGGCTGGAGGAAGAAGGGGTTGAGTTCAAGGACAACGGCTGCGTGGACCTGAAAAAATACCAGTGGGACTGCTGATGCCCGGGGAAATAAGGAGAAACAGCACAGATGATCAAGGGATATTCCAGGGACGGATTTTCACGGCTGATGCTGGGTACACACCTGGGGGATTTTACGGATGAAGTATCCGAAAGCTACCGGGACGCAATTGCATTTGCGCTGCAGAACGGTATTTCATCCATAGACGGTGCGATCAATTACAGGGGAATGCGGTCGGAAAAAGATGAAGGCACAGCCGTTCAGGAACTGATCAGCAGCGGGAAGCTCCGGCGGGAGGATTTTTGTATCACCTCCAAAGCAGGGCTGCTCTTCGGCGATATTACAGAAAGAACCAATCCGCGGATGTACCTGGAAAAACACCTGAAACCCTGCGGGATTACGGAAGATGACTTCTGTGAATATGACGGGCTTTTCCAGACGCTGAATCCCGTTTTCTTTGAGATTGCGCTTGAAAAGAGCCTGCAGAATCTCGGACTGGAAACGATTGATGTTCACTATATTCATATTCCGGAGATTACCCGTGCCGGGACAGATCTGGCAACGTTCTATGACAGGATGGAGAACCTGTTCCGCTGGTATGAAAGCAAAGTGGCAGAAGGAAGGATCCGGTACTACGGGCTGGCCCTCGAGTTTATGGGTACGGAGCCGGAAAAGGAAAAATGGCATTTTGAACTGGAAGAGCTGAAAAAGAGAGCCCTGAAGGCGGGAAACGGCGGAAGCCATCTGAAATATGTTATCTATGAGTACAACAAGTTATGTCCGTATCCGGTGACGGTTGCCAGCCAGAGGGTGGGCGGGGAACCGGTAACGCTGGCGGAGGCATGCCGCAGGCTGAACTTTGAAACAGTTGCCAGTATGCCTTTTGCGATGGGAAACGCACTGAAACAGTATTCTGTCCGGGAATTGCTGGAATTCGCACTGGGCGGAGCGGATCATGTGATCGTCGGAAGCAAAAGCAAAGAACATATCCGGGAACTGCTGGCATATGTAAATGAGAAACAGATCTGAGCAGGAACAGGAGGAAAAGCAATGAAACGGGAACTGGGAATCGCACGCTGCGGGCTGGCCTGCTGCCTGTGCTCTGAAAACGTGGAATGTAAAGGCTGCAAGCAGGATGGATTCAAGGATCTTTGCTGGTGCAAGGACGCGGATTTCTGTGAAACCCGTAAATGTGTGCTCCGGAAAGGCCTGATGGGCTGCTATGAATGTGAGCCGGCAGGGTGCCGGATCGGCCTGTATGCAGATAAAATCAAACCGCGCGCTTTTGCGGAATATGCGCGCAGATACGGCGTGGAGGAGCTCCTGGACTGCCTGGAGCGGAACGAGCAGGCCGGGATTGTCTATCACCGGGAAGGAATCATGGGAGACTACGATGAGTTTGATGACCTGGAAAAGCTGATTGATTTCATCAGGACCGGAAAACGCAGGGAATCATGAAGCCAGGCACTGACGGCAGGCAGCACGGAAGGATGGACGGAGAAAGATGCATTTTGTGGACGCAAAAGGAATCCTGACCGGCGGTAAAGGCCATTACGGGATGAATATTTACCGCGGCTGCTCCCACGGCTGTATCTACTGCGACAGCCGGAGCAAATGCTATCAGTTCACCCATGCGTTTGAAGACATTGAGGTCAAGCAGAACGCGCCGGAGCTGCTGGAGCAGGCGCTGAAATCCAAACGACAGAAGGCGATGATCGGGACCGGATCCATGTCGGATCCCTATATGCACTGCGAAGAGCAGCTCGGCCTGACCCGGAAATGCCTGGAGATCATCAGCAAATACGGCTTCGGGGCTGCGGTACAGACCAAGTCTGACCGGATCCTGCGGGATATCGACCTGCTGGAGGAGATTAACCGAAAAGCCAAATGCGTGGTCCAGATCACACTGACCACATATGATGAAAAGCTGTGCGGGATCCTGGAACCGAACGTATGCAAAACCCGGCGGCGGATTGAAGTGCTGGAAGCCATGCGGGAACGAGGCATTCCCACGGTGGTCTGGATGACGCCGATCCTGCCGTTTATCAACGATACAGAGGAAAACATCCGGGCGATCCTGGAGGCCTGTGGCCGGGTGAAAGTGAAAGGGATCATCTGCTTCGATATGGGGCTGACGCTCCGCGAGGGAGACCGGGAATACTATTACGCGGCACTGGACAGGCATTTCCCCGGACTGAAGGAAAAGTACATCAGGACATACGGGAATGCCTACGAGGTATCCAGCCCGAACCGGGAACCGCTGATGCGCCTGTTCCGGATGTTCTGCCGGGAACACGGGATGATGTACAAACCGGATGAGTGCTTCAACTATATGGGCACGCTGCCTGACAGGTTTGAACAGATGACGTTCCTGGATCTGTAAAAACATATAAGGAGAAACACTATGATGAGACTTCTCTTGCGCTGAACATCCTGAAGGATTTATACAAAATAAGAGTAAAACCTGAAAGGATAAACGCATGTATTATTATCACGTGATATCAGATATCCCCAAACATAAAGGGGAACATATCCTGCTGGATGAAAACCACCCCAACGGCGTTCACCAGCGGGTTTATGCACAGATGGAAACCGTGAAGGATATCTACAAGAACCCGGAAGCCTACCGGGGAAAAGAACTGACCCATGTGGTGGACGTAGCCCTGCGGGAACTGGCGCTGGAAAAAGTCCGGAAAGAAAAATACCCCCACTATCCGTCCCGGATGGCCTCGCTGTATGTATCCCGGACCTATGAGGAAGCGGAACAGTGGGGAGACTATTTTGCAAAGATCGGCCGTCCGACCTACGGAATCGCGAAAATCAAGGTGAACGGAAACACGTTTACCGGCGACGCCTACAAATGCTTTGACGGTTCAATTGACGAAGAGGAAAACATCCGGCAGGCGGAAATTTACTGGCAGAACGGCCCGAACGAGGACGGGAGTCAACCCATTGTGGAGATCCTTGCGGACGGGGATATTGAAGTGGTGGAGATCATGAAGGAGATCAATGCCAATATTCCCGAATAAGGAACAGGTGCCAGCAAAAACACACCCCGCCGGCTGCGGCGGGGTGTGTCTGTTCCTGATTTACTCGTCTGATTTCAGTTTGGCGTAGATCACCCGGTCATAAATGCCCTGGTTGTTTCGCCCGGCCTGGCGGAGGAGACCCTCCCGGCGCATGCCGACTTTTTCCAGGACTTTGCCGGAATTGGGATTGCTCACGTCATAACCGGCTTCAATCCGGTTGAAGCCTACCTGGTTAAACAGAAAGTCCATGACCTTTTGCAGGGCTTCCGCTGTAATCCCTTTTCCCCACCAGTTTTTGCCGATGGAGTAGGAGACTTCCACCGCACGGGTATTTTTCCGGATGTTTGTGGCGGCGAGGGTGCCAATCACTTCTCCGCTTTCTTTCATCACGATGGCCCAGCAGTATCTTTCCGGGTCTTCATACCGCTGAATGAAGTCCATCATCAGCGCTTCAGTATCGGCAACGCTTTTGTCGTTTTCCCAGGTGAGGAACCGGTTGACTTCTGGATCTGAAGTGACGTTTTTATAGAAATCCGGTGCGTCGGACAGCTGAAAACGCCGCAGGACCAGCCTTTCGGTTTCCAGCTGTACGGTTTCGCAGTGGTTCATGACAGAACACCTCCCGGATTTAAGCAGATTGTATACTGATGCCAGGAGAAGTATAACACAGAAAAGGGTAAAGCAGAAGCGGGATCCTTTTCAAAAACGGTATGTCCGGAGTATGATAAATCCATGCCGAAGAAAGAAGGAGTGCCGGTGTATTATCACGCATCACAGGTTCAGGGAATCACCACACTGGAGCCCAGGATATCCAATCACGGTATCCCGCTGGTTTATTTATCCCGGAAAAGGGAAAACGTGCTGGTTTACCTGAGCAACGCCATCGAAAAATACTGCCGGGAAACCGGCTTTGCCTATGACGGCGTATGGCAGAAGTGGGGACCGTACGGATTCGGACCGGATGGCCGGCTGTGCCTGGAAGAGTATTATCCGGACGCCATTGAACGTACCTACAAAGGAGTATCCGGGTATATTTATCATGCGGAAGAAATAAAGGATTCGGGATTTGAGGTGCAGATTCCCGATGCCGCCACCAGCAGTGAGCCGGTCATTGTGACAGGTTCAGAGTATGTACCGGACGCCTATGAAGCGATCCTGGAGGCGGAGCGGGAAGGACTGATCATCCTCCGGCGGTATGGGGAGATGACCGACAGGAAGAAGGAATGGATCGCAGCCACAATCCGGGAGGAATATGCTTCCGCGGAGGGACATCCTGAATACCGGCACTTTTTACGGGGCTGTTTCCCGGAAATCCTGGAAGGGGAGAAAAACTGATGAAGAAAGCTGAAATGATCGAAAAACTGAAAGCCTTCCCGTATGATCCGGCGGAATACTGGGTGATCACCGGCGGGGCGATGGTGCTGTACGGTATCCGGGAGGAGTCCTCGGATATTGACCTGGGGTGCACGGCCGGATTGGCGAACCGGCTGGAGCAGGAAGGATACCTGTATAAGGTCACGGACGACGGGAACCGGTGGTTCAAGCTGGGTGAGGATATCGAAGTGTTCGAAAACTGGCTGTTTGACACAGTGGACCATGTGGACGGGATTCCCGTGATCTCGGTGCAGGGACTGATTGAAATGAAAAAGGACCTGGGACGGGAAAAGGACCTGCGGGATATCGCCCTGATCAATGACTTCCTGGCCCACAGCGCGAAATAACCATACAAGAGGACGAACAGATGAAAAATCCCTGGGAAGAGATCAGCCTGGACGACTATGAAAACCATATGAGCCTGGATTCCGTGAAGCAGCTTCAGGCGTTGAACGTCCTGATGAAGGAACAGTTTGATGCCTATCCGGTTCACACTGCCATGGTGCTCGGCGTGGCCGGAGGCAACGGTATTGAGCATGCCCGGCCGGAAAAGTACCGGGCGGTATACTGCGTGGATATCAATGAAGCATATCTGCAGGCGGTGCGGGAAAGGTATGCCGGGCAGCCTGCCGTGCAGTGCCTGCGGGCGGACCTGGCGGAAGAAGCGGACAGACTGCCGGCGGCGGAGCTGGTGATTGCCAACCTGCTGATTGAATACATCGGATACCCGGCGTTTACGGCGGTAATCCGCAAGGTTGGCCCGGAATATGTGTCCTGTGTGATCCAGATCAACAGGGATGAGCAGAAATGGGTTTCCGATTCTCCCTACCTTCACGCGTTTGACGGACTGGACCGGGTCCACCACCAGATGGAAGAAAACGCACTGACCGTGGCGATGGAAGAGGCCGGATATACCGGGATCCTGCGGGCGGAAGAGGGGCTGCCCAACGGCAAGGCGCTGGTCCGGCTGGATTACCGGAGGATAGTAGAGGAGGAATTGTAAAAAACGCTGGCGGAAGACTGTATTTTTTTGCATTTTCTCTTGACGGGGAAAAAGAAAATGATAATATAGTGCCAGTGCTTTCCTGAGAGAGGCAGGAGAGAAGGAATATTAAGACAAGGTGATCCAGTCATCAGCGTCTTAAGCAATTTACGGGACCACTCCGAAAACGGAGTCGAGGCCATACGGACAGCCGGGTCCACTGCCGATGAGCGGTTTCCGCTCTATTGATTGAGTTAAAAGCTCAGTTTTATAAGTTGGTTACTTTATAACCGAAATGCGTAATCTGCGCAAACTTGTGAAATGGTCAATAAGAGTAGTAAAAGTAAGTATTGCTATATAGACTCTGTATGCCGAGCACCACTGATATTCTGTTCCGAACCTCTATGCCGTATCCTGGGCGGCGGGATCTGATTCCCGTATGCCGCAGCAGACGGTAACCGGGACCTGACTGCATGTGGATAATAACGCAAGTTGTGTGATTACAGCTTGCGTTTTTTGTTTGAGGTGGAGTATGGGGAAGTACATGTACGACCAGTCCCGGGCGCCCATCTATGAGGCGCTGGAGCGCTTCCGTGAAATGCGGGTGGTGCCCTTTGACGTACCGGGACACAAGCATGGCAAAGGGAATCCGGAACTGACAGCTTTCCTTGGAGAAAAGTGCGTGGGCGTGGACGTGAACAGCATGAAGCCGCTGGACAATCTGTGCCATCCCGTATCGGTGATCCGCGAGGCGGAGATCCTGGCGGCGGACGCTTTCGGCGCGGCCAACGCCTTTCTGATGGTGGGCGGTACCACCAGCTCTGTGCAGAGCATGGTGCTGTCCAGCTGCAAGCGGGGAGACAAGATCATCCTGCCCAGGAACGTGCACAGGAGCGTCATCAACGCGCTGGTGCTTTGCGGCGCTGTGCCGGTGTACGTCAATCCGGACGTGGACCGGAAGCTGGGCATCTCCCTGGGTATGAGCGTGGATCAGGTGCGGAAAGCCATCCGGGAGAACCCCGACGCGGTGGCCGTACTGGTGAACAACCCCACTTATTACGGTGTGTGCAGCGACCTGCGCACCATCGTGAAGCTGGCCCATGAAGCCGGGATGATGTGCCTGGCGGACGAGGCCCACGGAACCCACTTCTATTTCGGCGACGGCATGCCGGTGACCGCCATGGAGGCGGGCGCGGACATGGCTGCGGTTTCCATGCACAAGAGCGGCGGCAGCCTGACCCAGTCCAGCCTGCTGCTGACCGGAGAACGGGTGAATGCCGGCCATGTGCGCCAGATCATCAACCTGACCCAGACCACCTCCGGCAGCTACCTGCTGATGTCCAGCCTGGATATCAGCCGGAGAAACCTGGCCCAGCGCGGCAAGGCCGTTTTCCGGAAGGTGACGGAAATGGCGGAATATGCCCGGGAGGAAATCAACGCGGTGGGCGGCTACTATGCCTACGGCCGGGAACTGATCAACGGGGACTCCATTTTCGACTTTGACCCCACCAAGCTGAGCGTGCATACGCGGGATATCGGCCTGGCGGGCATTGAGGTATATGACATCCTGCGGGATGAGTATGATATCCAGATCGAGTTCGGCGATATCGGCAATATCCTGGCTTACCTTTCCATCGGCGACCGGATGCAGGAGCTGGAGCGGCTGGTGAGTGCGCTGGCGGAGATCAAGCGCCGGTACATGAAGGATTCTTACGGCCTGCTGAGCCAGGAGTATATCGCTCCGGAAGTGGTTTACAGCCCCCAGGAGGCCTTCTATGCCAACAAGAAGAGCGTGCCGCTGAGCGAAAGCGAGGGCTACATCTGCAGCGAGTTCGTGATGTGCTACCCTCCGGGAATCCCGATCCTGGCCCCCGGTGAGCGGATCACCCGGGAAATCCTGGACTACATCGTCTATGCCAAGACGAAGGGCTGCTCCCTGACCGGACCGGAAGACCCGATGATTGAGAACATCAACATTATCAGGGAGGAGGAGAAGATCTCATGGAACTCTGGTTCAGTGAATGCCATGCCCCGGATGTTAAGCACAGCCTGCGTGTAAACCGGCACCTGTACTCCGGAAAGAGCGAATACCAGCAGATTGATATCTTTGACACCCCTGAATTCGGCCGGGTGCTGGCCCTGGACGGAAACGTGATGCTGACGGAACGGGACGAGTTCATCTACGACGAAATGATCACGCATATCCCCATGTCTGTCCACAAGAACGTGAAGGATATCCTGGTGATCGGCGCGGGAGACGGCGGTGTGGTGAAGGAACTGACCCGCTATGACACCGTGGAACGCATCGACCTGGTGGAAATGGACGGACAGGTGATTGAGGCCTGCCGCACCTACCTGCCGGAAAATGCCTGCAAGCTGGATGACAGCCGGGTGCATATTTACTTTGACAACGCGCTGCGGTTTATCCGGCGGTGCACGGATGAATATGACCTGATCATCGTGGACTCCAACGACCCCTTCGGTCCCTCCGAAGGCTACTTCACAAGGGAGTTTTACGGCATCTGCTACAACGCCCTGCACGAGGACGGTATTATGGTCAACCAGCAGGGAAGCCCCTTCTACAAGCATGACGCGGAAGCCATGCAGCGGAGCCACAAAAGGATCGTGAACACCTTCCCGATCAGCCGGGTCTACCAGGCGCACATCCCGACCTACGCGGCGGGCTACTGGCTGTTCGGTTTTGCGAGCAAGAAATACCATCCCATTGATGATTTTGACGAAGAACACTGGAAGAGCCTGCACCTGAGCACGAAGTACTACACGACCAAGCTGCACATCGGCTCCTTCTATCTGCCGGCTTACCTGGAGAAAATGCTTGAGGAGGTGGAGGCATGAACAGGAATATTGAAACCTTTATCGGATGCGACGGGGATTATGACTACGCGCAGATCGTGCTGTTCGGCGCGCCGTTTGATTCCACCACCAGCTTCCGGCCGGGCGCGAGATTCGGTTCTTCCGCCATCCGCCATGAAAGCTTCGGGCTGGAGACCTACAGCCCTTACCAGGACAAGGACCTGACCGATATCAAGGTGTTTGACTGCGGGGACCTGGAGCTCTGTTTCGGTTCCGCGGAGGCGGCGCTGAAGGATATCGGGGAAAAGGCCGGGGAGATCCTGTTTGACGGCAAGACGCCCTTCCTGATCGGCGGCGAGCACCTGGTGACGCTGGGCGCGGTACGGGCGGTGGCCGAAAGGTATCCGAACCTGCACATCATCCACTTTGACGCCCACGCAGACCTGCGGGACGACTACCTGGGGGCACAGCTGAGCCATGCCTGCGTGATGCGGCGGTGCCACGAGCTGACAGGTGACGGCAGGATCCACCAGTTCTGCATCCGCAGCGGCGACAAGGCGGAATTCACCTTTGCCAAAGCGCATACGGACATGCATAAGTTCGGCTTTGAAGGACTGAAGGAGCTGGCGGAGAAGCTGGCGGAGGAGCATACCCCGGTTTACCTGACCGTTGACCTGGACTGCCTGGATCCCGCCCTTTTCTGCGGAACGGGCACACCGGAAGCCGGCGGTGTGAGCTTCACGGAGCTGCTGAACGCTATCCTGACAGTGAGCAAAACCAACATCGTAGGCGCGGACGTGAATGAACTGGCTCCCATGCTGGACGCCAGCGGCGCGTCCACGGCGGCGGCCTGCAAGATTGTGCGGGAAATGCTGCTGGCCATTTACAAATAAGAAAGACCAAAACAGGAGGATACAGAAATGAGCAGAGTATTGGTAATCGGATGCGGCGGGGTGGCCAATGTGGCGATCCGGAAGTGCTGCCAGGCGGACGACGTGTTTACGGAAATGTGCATAGCCAGCCGGACGAAGTCCAAGTGCGACGACCTGGCGAAGGCGCTGGAAGGCAAAACCGCCACAAAGATCACAACCGCGCAGGTGGACGCGGACGACGTGGAGCAGCTGAAAAAGCTGATCACGGATTATCAACCTGACCTGGTAATGAATATCGCCCTGCCGTACCAGGACCTGACCATCATGGACGCATGCCTGGCCTGCGGCGTGAACTATATGGATACCGCGAACTACGAGCCCGAAGACACGGACGATCCGGAATGGCGGGCGATCTACGAAAAGCGGTGCAAGGAACAGGGTTTTTCCGCCTACTTCGACTACAGCTGGCAGTGGGCATACCGGGAGAAGTTTGAGAAAGCCGGCCTGACCGCCCTGCTGGGCTGCGGCTTTGACCCCGGCGTGACACAGGCATACTGTGCCTACGCGAAAAAGCATGAGTTTGACACCATTGACACCATTGATATCCTGGACTGCAACGGCGGCGACCACGGCTATCCCTTTGCCACCAACTTCAACCCGGAGGTTAACCTGCGGGAGGTTTCCGCACCCGGAAGCTATATGGAGAACGGCAAGTGGGTGGAGATTCCCGCGATGAGCATCAAACGGGAATACAACTTCGAGGACGTGGGTCAGAAGGATATGTACCTGCTGCATCATGAGGAGATCGAATCCCTGGCCCAGAACATTCCGGAGGTGAAGCGGATCCGCTTCTTCATGACCTTCGGCCAGAGCTACCTGACCCATATGCGCTGCCTGGAGAACGTGGGCATGCTGTCCACTACTCCCGTGATGTTCGAGGGACACGAGATCGTGCCGATCAAGTTCCTGAAGGCGCTGCTGCCCGATCCGGCCAGCCTGGGTCCGAGAACCCACGGCAAGACCAATATCGGCTGCATCTTCACCGGCAAAAAGGACGGCAAGGAAAAAACCTACTACATCTACAACGTGTGCGACCATCAGGAATGCTATCGTGAGGTGGAAAGCCAGGCGATCAGCTATACCACGGGCGTTCCGGCAATGTGCGGCGCCATGATGCTGCTGACCGGCAAGTGGAACAAGCCCGGTGTGTATACGGTGGAAGAGTTCGATCCCGATCCCTTCCTGGACGCGCTGGACCGCTACGGCCTGCCCCGCAGGGAGAACCATAATCCGGTTCTGGTGGACTGATGAAAAAGAGAGAAGTATTCAAAGGGCTTGCCGGCCGAAACGCGCCGGACTGCTTTGCCCCCCTCCGGACGCCATGCTATGTGATTGATGAAGAACGGCTGAAGGAAAACGGCAGGATCCTGGCCTCGGTGGCGGAACGCACCGGGTGCCGGATCCTGCTTGCCCAGAAAGCCTTCTCCAACTATGATTTCTATCCGCTCCTGGCTCCGTATCTTGCCGGAACTGAGGCCAGCGGCCTGTATGAAGCCCGGCTCGGCGCTGAGGAGATGCCTGGAAAAGAGGTGCACGTCTTCTGTGCCGCCTACCGGGAGGATGAATTCGAAGAGCTGCTGCGGTATGCGGACCATATCGTGTTCAATTCCGTGAACCAGCTGAAGCGGTTCGGGAAAAGGGCGAAAGACAGCAGAAAAAGCATCGGGCTGCGGATCAATCCGGAATGCTCCACCCAGGAGGGGCACGAAATCTACGATCCCTGCGCGAAGGGCAGCCGCCTGGGCGTGACGCGGGAAGCCTGGATCCGGGAAATGACGGAAGAACTGCTGGAACTGCTGGACGGCCTGCATTTCCATACGCTGTGCGAGCAGGACTCCGACGCCCTGGAAACGACCCTGGAGGCGGTGGAACGCGGCTTCGGCGACGTGCTGTCCCGGATGAAGTGGCTGAACATGGGCGGCGGACATCACATTACCCGGGAGGATTATGATCTGCCGCGGCTGGAGAACCTGATCCGCCGGGCACAGGAAAAGTGGCAGCTGCAGGTTTACCTGGAGCCGGGCGAGGCTGTGGCGCTGAACGCGGGCTACCTGGTTACCACGGTGCTGGACGTGACAGAGAACAGCGGAATCCGGACGGCTGTGCTGGATGTGAGCGCAGCCTGCCATATGCCGGACGTGATTGAAATGCCCTATATGCCGCCGCTGATGAACGGCGAAACGGAAGGGGAACTGAAGCATCCGTACCGGCTGGCGGGCCCTACCTGCCTGGCAGGAGACGTGATCGGTGAATATGGCTTTGAAGCCGGGGTGAAGCCGGGAGACCGGCTGGTGTTCGGAGATATGGCGATCTATACCACCTGCAAGAACAACACCTTCAACGGGATGCCGCTTCCGGACATTTACGGGATGGATCGGGACGGGCAGTTTGTGAAACTGACCGCGTTCGGCTACGTGGACTTCAAGGGCAGGCTCGGCAAAAAAGGATAAAAAGTCTGAAAAAGGCGATTTCTCTGTATACAATCGCATAAACGAATTACAGATCATGGTTTTTATGATACAATCCGGGAGGATTCCCAATCCTCTACAGACTGAAGGAGTAAAAACCATGATTACTTTTCCTGAAATGCCCTATGAACGCCCGGATGCAGAACAGCTGAAAGAACAGTGGAAGAGCCTGACTGAACGCCTGAAGGCGGCGGCCACTTATGAAGAAGCAAAGGCGGTATTCCTGGAGAAGGATCAGATGGAACGCCATGTGGACACGATGGGCACACTGGCCAGCGTCCGTCATTCCATTGATACCCGGGACACCTTCTACGATGAAGAAAACAATTTCTGGAACCAGACCTGGCCGGAACTGCAGGAATATGACCAGGCATGGACAGCAGCCATGCTGGCATCCCCTTTCCGGGCGGACTTCGCCGCGGAATACGGCGACCTGATGTTTGTCAAGGCGGAGATGGACCTGAAAACCTTCTCCCCGGACATTATTCCGGAACTGCAGCAGGAAAACGACCTGCGCAACGAATATCAGAAACTGATCGCTTCCGCCCAGATTCCCTTTGAGGGCGGGGTATATACCATTTCCCAGATGTCTCCCTTCAAGACCGACGCGGACGACGCAAGACGGCTGGCGGCGTGGAAGGCTGAGGGACAGTGGTACAAGGATCACCAGGACAAGCTGGATGAAATTTACGACAAGCTGACGAAGCTGCGGGACGGCATGGGTCGGAAGATGGGCTATGAAGGCTTCACCCAGCTGGGATACTACCGTATGGGACGCAACTGCTATACCAAAGAGGACGTGGAAAAGTTCCGGGCGGCTGTGAGGACTTACCTGGTGCCCGTGGCGGACAGCATCTACCGGGCGCACGCAAAGCGCCTGGGCAAGGAATACCCCATGAGCTACGCTGACTATGCGCTGGAATTCCGCTCCGGCAATCCGCGGCCCCAGGGGACAGCGGATGATATCCTGGCAGCCGGCAAAAAGTTCTATGACGAGCTTTCGCCAGAGACCAGCGCGTTCTTCCGGATGATGCTGGAAGGAAAGCTGATGGACGTGCTTTCCACCGAGGGCAAGGAAGGCGGCGGATACTGCACTGGCATTATGGACTACGGCGTGCCGTTCATCTTTGCCAACTTCAACGGAACCCAGCATGACGTGGAAGTGGTGACCCATGAAGCGGGCCACGCCTTCGCGGCCTACATGAACAGAGACCGCGTGCCCATGGGCTACATCTGGCCCAGCATGGAATCCTGCGAGGTGCACTCCATGTCCATGGAATTCCTTGCCTGGCCCTGGGCGGAAAACTTCTTCGGGGATGATACCCGGAAGTTCCTCTACAGCCACCTGGCCGGCGCCCTGACCTTTATTCCCTACGGGACGATGGTGGACCATTTCCAGCACCTGGTGTATGAGAATCCGGGCTGGACGCCCCGTGAACGGCACAATGCCTGGAAGGAACTTTCCGCGATTTACACTCCCTGGGCCCGGCTGGACGGGGATATTCCCTTTTACGGAGACGGAGAAGCCTGGCAGCGGCAGAGTCATATCTATGCCAGCCCGTTCTATTACATTGACTACTGCCTGGCGCAGACTGTTTCGCTGGAAATCTGGGCGATGCTCCAGGAAAGCAGGGAGAAGGCCTGGAAGCACTATATGGCCTATACCAGGCAGGGCGGAAGCCGCACCTTTACCGAGCTGCTGGCGAATGCCGGACTGGTCAGCCCCTTTGATGAGGAGTGTCTGAAGACGGTCTGCAGCACAGCGAAGAACTGGCTGGAAAACTACGACATGACCGGAATTGAGTAAACAAGCAGAAGGCAGGATACAGGAATGAAAACCATTCAGGTGGTGGCAGCGCTGATCTTCCATGAGGGAAAGCTTTTTGCCACGCAGCGGGGATACGGCGCCTGGCGGGACTACTGGGAGTTTCCCGGCGGGAAAATCGAGCCCGGGGAAACACCGGAGGAAGCATTGGTCCGGGAAATCCGGGAGGAACTGGACACCGGGATCACCGTGCTTTCCCACGTCTGTGACGTGGAGTACGACTATCCCGAGTTCCACCTTTCCATGCAGTGTTTCCGGTGCGAAATCACCTCCGGGGAACCGAAACTGCTGGAGCATGAAGCCGCAAAATGGCTGGGCAGGGAAGAACTGGATACGGTGGACTGGCTGCCCGCGGACTGGAATATCCTGCCGGATATAAAGGAAAACTGGCCGGCTGAATAAAAGACCGGCCTGGAATAAGAGAAACACACAACAGGAGAAAAAAGAATGGAAGTACGTCTACTGAAACCGGAAGAACATTTTGAGGCGAACCTGATTTCCACCGTGGCTTTCCATATGAAGATGGAAGATCCGGAGAAGAACCGGGAGGAGAGCCTGAAGAGCCAGGATGAGGACTGGGGTGCATTTTCCGAAGACGGAAAAGTGATGGCCCGGATTATCAATAACCACTATGAAACGCGCCTGGACGGGCAGCGGGTCCGGAACGGCGGAATCGGCGCTGTGTCCACGCTGCCGGAATACCGGAACACCGGCGCCGTGAAGGCGATCTTCGAAAAGCTGATTCCGGAAGCTTACCGGAACGGGGAGATTATCTCCGCCCTGTATCCCTTTAACCACGCGTTTTACCGTAAGTTCGGCTATGAAACCGTCCGGTGGCAGGATCATTACGAGTTTGTACCGGCCGTGCTGAGCGGCTACCGCTTTTCCGGGGACGCGGAACTGTGGAAGCCCGGTGATCCGGTAAGCGAGTATACAGCCCTGTACAACCGGTTTGCGGACAGCTTCAACCTGGCCATGTACCGGGATGACAAAATGATGCTGGATCTCATCAAGGGAGAATACTATAAGGACCGGAAGTTCTGCTACCTGCTTAAGGAAAACGGAAAAACCGTGGCTTACCTGATCTTCCAGGATGTACGTAATGATCCGGCGGCGATCCTGACTGTGAAGGACATCGCCTGGGACGGCAAAGCAGGATTCTACGCGATCCTGGGCTTCCTGGCCCGTTTCACCGCGGACTACGGCACTATCCGCCTGTTCCTGCCTTCCTGCCTGCAGCTGCTTTCCGTGATCCAGACACCCCGGGCTTACGATATCCAGCAGACGGCTACCCAGAGTTATATGGTCCGGGCGATGAACGTGAAGCGGATTCTGGAGATCATCAAAAAACCGGATGACAGCCAGTTTGTCATCCGGGTGGAAGGCGACGCGCTGATTCCTGAAAACAACGGAACCTGGAAAGTCTGCGGAAACAGCATTGAACAGACAGAAGAGACGCCGGACCTGACGGTTTCCATCCAGGCCTTCGGCCAGATGGCAGTCGGCGCGGTAAGCCTGGCGGAAGCAATGTACCGGCCGGACGTGACAGTGTCCGGCAACGAAGCGGTACTTGAAAAGGTGTTTGTACGCAAACCCATCCTGGTGGAGGATCATTTCTGATCCGTCCGGATTATTCCTTCAGGACAGCCCAGGCGGCGGTCAGCTTTTCCAGAGACCACTGGGCATTGGCCGGACTGGTGGAGGGAAGGCAGACGGCCTCCCTTCCCAGGGCGGGAAGAATATACCTGTTATACATTTCATGGGATTTCCGTCCGTTGCAGTAAATCCGCTCAATCGGACAGGAATCCAGGATGATCCTGAGATCATTGGCCCGGACATCCCGGATGCTGGCATCCGAGGAACCGGTGATGACGCAGCTGGCGATGGAATCCCAGAGCGCCAGGCCATGACTCAGGATCAGTTCTTTTTTCTCGGGAATGGCTGCCGGTACCGGCCGGTCAAACAGAGCGGCGATTACTTTCCAGAACCGGTTCTGCGGATGACCGTAAAAAAAGTTCTGCTCCCTGGATTTTACCGAAGGAAAGGAACCCAGGATCAGGATCCGGCTTTCCGGACAGAAAAGCGGCCCGAAGGGATGCTGGATTCTTTGCTCCTGTGCGCTCATCTGGTATGTCCCCCTGTCTTTTTCTGACAGGACGAGTATAGCATACGGGAAGGATGTCAACAAGGAAGACCCGGCGGGCGTCGCTTGTTGCGGCCTTTTTCCTGTGCTATACTTTGTACAATCAGAACACAAACCCGGAACAGGGAGGTTGTATCATGCCGGAGATCACCTGGGAACTGTTTGATAAGCAGGTGGCGGAATGCAGGCTCTGCCCCCTTTGCCAGCATATCCTGCACAAGGTTCCCGGACAGGGAGACCGGCAGTCGCCGCTGATGTTCATCGGCGAGGGTCCGGGACAGACAGAGGATGAGGAAGGCCTCGCCTTTGTCGGCGCGGCGGGACAGCTGCTGACGAAAATGCTGGAAGCGATCCAGCTGCCCCGGGACCGGGTATATATCTGCAATATTGTGAAATGCCGTCCGCCCCACAACCGGGTGCCGACGCCGGAGGAAGCGGAGGCCTGCCGGATCCACCTGCGGATGCAGACCTGGCTGATCCGGCCGAAGGTGATCGTGCTGCTGGGGAGTACCGCGGCCCGGAATGTGCTTGATCCGGAAATCCGTATTACCCGGGAACGGGGAAAGTGGACGGAACGGAAAGGCGTATGGATGATGCCGACCTACCATCCGTCGGCACTGCTCCGCGATCCCGACAAGAAGAAGGAAGCCTGGGAGGATATGAAAAGCCTCCGGAACAAACTGATCGAACTGGGATTGTACCAGGATCTTTATTCCGGAGGGGAAAAGGAACTTTGAAGATGAGATATCCGGCGGATTACCGGATATCTTTTTTGTTGTATTTCCAGTAGGCCAGGGCGACGCCGATGACGGAAACCGCAAGGCCGATCAGCAGCTTGCAGCCGTCCAGGGCGCCTTTGTTGAAAATCTCCGAGCCGTCGGCATAACCGAAGGGAGTAATGTACTTCAGCACATCCGCCTTGCTGGTCAGGTTGCCGATGATATTCATGAAATACAGGGCGATGGCCAGTCCAAGCCCGATGCCGATACCGCCCTTCCACAGGAAGGCGGAGATGCCGAAGCAGACACAGGCCAGTTCCACCTGCAGCAGGAAGTAGGCTGTATGCAGCAGTGTAACCTCTTTCCACGGAACAGGCTCGCCGATGACGGCGATGGAACCGACAGCCATAAGCCAGACGGCAACGTTCAGGATCAGGATCTGAATCAGGACGGCGATGAGCTTGGCAGTGATGATTTCAGTGCGGCGCAGGGGATGCGTCAGCAGGAATTCCGCGGTGCCGTTCTTCTCTTCGATCGCCAGGGCGGCAATGCCGATCAGTGCGGCAAACAGCGCGCCGCCGATGCCGAGGATGTTGCCGCATTCAATACCGTAGAAGCCCTTCAGGGAGCCGAAGTCCAGCGTGTCCAGCCCGAAGGCGGAGGAGAACATGCCCATGGAGGAGAAGATGGAGCTGATGCTGTTCATCTGGCTCTTCATTTCGGGGTACATAAACAGGCAGATTACGATAAACGCGCCGATGGACAGCGTCCAGATCAGAAGCGCTTTCCAGGCCTGCTTCAATTCATGACGGATCAGGGTCATGCCTGGTCACCGCCTTTCTCATAAAAATGGAGGACAATTTCTTCCAGATCCGGCTCCGCAACAGTCAGCTCGCGGATATCTGCGGCGGCCAGCGTACGGACCAGCTGATTCATATCCCCGTTGTAGAGGAAGCTGACTGCGCCGTCCGCTTCCTTCCAGTCCCGGGCTTCAGGCAGGGCGTCCGGTTTCAGGCTGCCCCGAAGGGTAACGCGGCGGGCACCGGTTTTGGCCAGCTTTTCCACGCTGTCGCAGGCGATAATCTTTCCCTCGCGGATAACAGCCGCCCGGCTGCAGTAACGCTGTATTTCAGACAGGATATGGCTGGAAAGGAATACGGTGGCTCCCTTCCGGTTATGCTCCTGGAGAATGCTGAAGAATTCGTGCTGCATCAGGGGATCCAGGCCGCCGGTAGGCTCGTCCAGGATCAGCAGCTCCGGATCGTGCTGCAGAGCGCAGACGATGCCGACTTTTTTCCGGTTGCCGAAGGACAGGTCTTCCACCTTCCTGTCCCGATCCAGCTGCAAGCGTTCACAAAGTTCCGCCGATGCGGCGCTGCAGTCTTTCCGGCGCAGATCCGCGGACAGTTTCAGCATATCCCGGACCTTCATGCCGTTATAGAAGGCGGTATCTGAGGGCAGGTATCCGACCCGCTCCAGAATGGCCTTTTTGTTTTTGATGATATCCATGCCAAGTACCTGTCCCTTGCCGGCGGTCGGTGAGATCAGCCCCAGCAGGGTGCGGATGGTAGTGGATTTTCCGGCGCCGTTGGGGCCGATAAACCCGAAGAACTCGCCGGGGGCAACTGCCAGGTCCAGGCCGTCAATGCCCCGGGCTTTGCCGTAGTACTTGGTCAGGTTTTCAGCGAAGATTGCTTTGCTTTCCAATTGACTCCCTCTTTTCGTCGAATGTCGGTTTACTCTTTCCGTTTATACAGGTTTTTCCAGAAGGCCATCAGCTTCCTGAAATCCTTCTCCACTTGATCGATATCAATATCGCCCTGCTGCAGCATTTCCCAGAGATAGCCTTCCGCGGCCCAGTACATCTCCCGGTACATCATCGGAATGTCCAGCCCGGAGATGAACTGATCCGGTTCCAGGTTTAACCGGATTTTATCGGCCTTCAGGTTATAGTGACGGTGGTAGCTTTCCTGAATTGCGGAACAGACTTCCGGATCTTTTTCGTAGAACGCCTTGATGCTGAAATTGCTCATGTCCGGATAGAGGCGGATGATTTCCAGCTTGGCGATGGTTCCGAGCTCCATGGCATCGAACAGATCCGTTTTGTCATAGCAGCCGTACCGGGTCAGGTACTCGATGGTTGTCTCGGCGCTTTTCTCCCAGAGATAAAGGTACAGCTCCTTTTTGTTGTGAAAATAGTGAAACAGCAGGGCTTTGCTGATGCCCGCCGCCCCGGCGATTTCACTCATGGGGCTGTTCTTGTAGGAATTCCGGGAGAAAACCCGGTAACCCGCGTTGAGGATTGCCTGCTGCTTTTCTGCAGGCAGGGAAAAGAACTTATCGTTCATAGGCGGTGCACCTCCGTTGACCGATCCGGTCAATGGCATCATAAGTCCGTTGACCGATTTTGGGAAGACCCCCTTTTTTATTTTTTTCCCCGGAGAAACACCTCTTTCGGATAAATCTTACAGGATTGATTTTACTTGCGTTTCAGGCTGGAAACAGAGTTGATCGGACAGAAAAAACCGTTCTATCTTTCCAAATCCGGAAAAATAGAACGGTTCTTTAATGATGATATCCGGGGTTATGCCTGTTGCTTTGACAGCAGCCAGGCCAGCGCGTGGACGGCCTGCGGGAAGGTGCCGCCGGCCAGCATGGCGTCAATTTCTTCAGCGGAATGCTTCAGCACATTGATCCGCTCCATCTCATCCAGTTCCTGAACGGAGGTTTTCCGGCAGTTTTCAGCGGCAAAAAGCCAGGCATAGTTGTCGGAGATGGTTGCGTTGGCAGGGATGGTCAGCAGCGGGCGCCAGTGATCGGATTCATAGCCGGTCTCTTCCCGGAGTTCTCTTTTGGCCGCACGCAGGGCGGCTTCCGCGGGATCTTCTCCGTCCTTCTGCTCAATGGCGCCGGCGGGGAATTCAGTGGTGACCTCCCTGATGCCGTGCCTGAACTGGCGGACGCACAGGAACTGTCCTTCCTCATCGGAGGCGACAATCACAACGTAATTCCGGCGGGTAAAGCTGTAATAAGGCTGGAAAATCCGGCCGTCTGGGGAACGGTAGGCGGATTTGCGGAAGTCGATCCATTCATCCTGAACGATATGCTCGGTGGAGACTTCCTCCCAGGTAAGGTTTTCTTTTTCCATATACGGGCCCTTTCTGTATCAACCGGCGGGGCTTGGGTACCGCGCCGCTGTACATTGTAACGATGTTGCCGGAAATCCGCAAGTGGGGGAACGATTGGTGCTTGACGTGCCTGACAGGCGCAGGTATGCTATGAAGAAAGCATCTGAAACGGAGAGCCGGAGAGATGAAAGTGAAGACATGGGCGGCAATACTGGCAGTACTGGTGCTGCTGTGGACCAATACCGCATGGGGAGAAACAAAGCAAACAATGTTTGAAAAGGAATGGTACCTCCAGGCGCTGAAGGATTCCGTCATGAGCACGGGAAACAACGCCAGGCTGAAGAATGTGATTGCCCGGGCGCAGCGGGGCGAGGTGATCACGCTGGCCACTATCGGCGGATCCATTACGGAAGGCGCGGGAGCCGGCACTTATCAGGACTGCTGGGCAGCCCGGTTTCATGCCAGGTTCAAAAAGGCATACGGGGCGGAGGACGGTTCCAATGTGTGCTTTGTCAACGCGGGCGTGGGCGGCACGCCTTCGCCCTTCGGCTATATGCGGTATGAGCGGGAGATTGTGAACCGGGTACCGGCCGTGGACAAGGATGGACTGCCGGATGTCGTGGTGATCGAGTTTTCCGTGAACGACTGGCAGGAGCCGACCAGGCACCGGTGCTTTGAATCCATGGTGAAAGAAATCCTGGACGCGCCGAACGAGCCGGCGGTGATCCTGCTGTTTGCGGTGTTCCGGAACGGATTCAACCTGCAGGATGACCTGAAGAAGATCGGAACAAACTACGACCTGATGATGGTTTCCATCAAGGACGGATTCTATGCCCACATCGGCAAGAAACTTACACCGGAGGGCTTCTTTGCCGACGAATACCATCCGACTTCCCTGGGACACCGGATCATGACGGACTGCCTGATGCAGGCGGTAGAGGACGCGGCTGGAGCGGAAACAGATGAAGCCCCGAACCTGGATGTGAAGCCGGTATACGGAACAGATTTCATGGGACTGAAGACAATTTTCGGAGAAACGGAAACGGAGGAGTTCGTTGTGGAACGCAGCGGCTTCCCGGGATCGGACTCCTCCAGCTACCGCAACGGGCCGGTCGGCCAGGTCTGCGGAAAAAACTTCTACCACGACGTGAAGGATCTGATGGATCCCCTGACGGTGAAAGGGGTTTTCCGGAAGTGCCTGGTGGCCTGGAAAGCGACAAACAGTGACATATTCGGCGCGGCGGATATCCTGATCGACGGAAAGAAAATCATGACGGTCAGGGGCGGCGAAGGTAAATGGGGCCAGAGCGAAGTGGTGCTGGTCCTGGATGAGCGTGAGGCCGCGGAACATACACTGGAAATCAGGGTAACGGAGGAAGGGAAGAGATTCACCGTTACGGCAATCGGACTGCAATAAAAAACACAGGGAGACAGAAAAGATGATGAAAGCAAGCATGACACTCCATCCGGATTTTAAAATCGGGGAGATTTCCGGACGCCTGTTCGGCGCGTTCCTGGAACCTATCGGATCCATGGTGAACGGCAGTATGTATAACCCGAAGCATCCCACGGCGGATGAGCAGGGGCTGCGGAAGGATTTTTATGAAGCCTTGAAGGAAACCGGGCTGCCGGCGGTCCGCCTGCCGGGCGGCAACTTCGTCTCCGGCTGGCAGTGGAAGGATTCCATCGGCCCGAAGGAACAGCGGAAGACCCATCTGGATATGGCATGGTTCCAGTACATTCCGAATGACGTGGGCCATGACGAGTACCTGCAGTGGGCGGAGAAGGCCGGCACGGAAGCAATCTATACCGTGAACCTGGGAACGGGCACACTGCAGGATGCGGCGGACTGCGTGGAGTATACCAATTTCCAGGGCGGCACCTGGTGGTCTGACCTGCGAAAGAAAAACGGCCATGCGGAGCCTTACAAGGTGAAAACCTGGTGTCTGGGTAACGAGATGGACGGACCGTGGCAGATCGCGTCCTGGGAAAAGGACCCCCGGGGCTACGGCGTGCTGGCGCATGAAACCAGCAAAGCCATGAAATGGGTGGATCCCTCCATTGAGACCATTGCCTGTGTATCCAGTTCTCCCTTCCTGAATCATTATCCGGACTGGGACCTGCAGGTGCTGGAGCAGTGCTACGCTGCGGTGGACTACATTTCCCTGCATCATTACCATCCGGCGCCTCCGGAGATGCCGCAGGCGCTGCTGGCAGGATACCAGGCGTTTGAGGATTATATCCGTACGGAAATTGCCCTGTGTGATTTCGTGAAGACGAAGATCCGCTCCCCGCGGAAGATGATGCTGGCCCTGGACGAATACGGCAGCATGATCCGGCCGAAGGGAGAGATGCACCTTGGCCTGGCGGGACGGCAGAACGCGGACATGTTCGGCGTCTTTGTGCCCGGCAGGACCTATGTCCGGCATGATCCGGACGACTGGTCCACCCTCCGGAATCCGCCGAGGGACCATGAAATGCTCCAGACGCTGGGTATGGCCAGCACTATGCTGGTGATGCTGCACCACGCGGACCGGATCAAGATCGGCTGCGCCACCGGCGGCCTCGGCGCACTGTGCGCAACGGACCGGGAGCATGTATGGAAGGGTGCGGCCCATTATCCCTTTACCCAGATGATCCGCTGGGCGAAAGGCGTGTCTCTGCAGTGCGAGGTCAGCTGCGATACCTACGACGTACCGGGCTATGCCATTGACGACATGAACCAGTACGGCGGCTTTACCGGCGTACAGACGATACAGGCGGCTGCGGCACTGAAAGAGGAAGCCGGGGAACTGACCGTGTTTGTAATCAACGGCGATCCGGCGGAGGAACAGGAGCTGAAGCTGGACGTGCGCGGCTTTGAAGGCTGGAAGCTGGCGGAACACATTGAAATGTTCGCGGAGGATGAGCACGCGGCTAATACCTGGGATCACCCGGACCGGATCCTGCCCCGCAGGAATGAAGATACCCGGGTGGAAAAGGGAATTCTCACCGCAGTATTAAAGAAGGAATCCTGGAATGTATTCCGGTTTAAGTCGCAGGCTTAAACCGGAAATGAAATATCAGCCTGCGGCTGATGTGAAATATTCAACTTTGTCGAATATGAAATGTGCTTCACACATGAAATATCAGAGCGCCGGGTTACAGCCCGGACGCTCTGATGTGATGATTTGTTTTGCTGCATTTGACGGAATGCAAGGAAAATCCGGAAAGTTTTTTCCGGATTTTTTGTTTTGGGTATTGACAGAAAAAGAATGATGTGATACATATTAGCCAACAGATATTATTTCAGAAATAATATCATAGAAAATTACCAAAAGGAGAATATAACATGACAGCGAAGAATGAAAAGATGAGGCCGATTACCGCGGAAGAACACAAAGAACTGGGACGGATCCACGCGGAAAAGAAGATTTCAGCCGTGAACGACGCGCTGCAGTTCCCGGTTGGAGACGCTTTTGACGAGGAACTGACCGGCATCCTGAATTCGGACGCGGAAGCGAACGGTGAAGTGGTGGCGATTGCCCTGATTGACTGTGACCGGTTTGACCATATCAACAAAGACTTCAGCCGGGAGGCCGGTGACCAGATCCTGATCGAAGCCGGGAAATATATCCGGGACAACCTGCCGGAGGGAGCAAAGGTCTTCCGGATTGGCGGGGACGAGTTTGGCATCATCTTCCGTGGAACGCTGGAGCGGGAGGAAATCTTCCTGCTGCTGAACGACCTGAAGAACAACTACAGCGTAAAAACGCCGGATGGCGAACGGCAGACCATCACCATCGGCATGGCGACGGCCTTTGAGGATGCCAGCCGCTGCGCGGAATTGATCCGGAAGGCAGACGGTGCGCTGTACCGGGCCAAGGTTGCCGGCGGAAACAAGGTGACTATGGCCAAGGAAGAAAAGATGGTACCCAAAACCAGCCATTTCACCCAGGACCAGCTGCAGCGGCTGGCCAAGCTGTCCAAGCGGGAAGGCGTCGGCGAAGCCATCCTGCTGCGGGAAGGACTGGACCTGCTGCTGAAAAAATACGATATCTGAAGAAAGATCAAACGAAAAGGATCAGGCCTCAGGCCTGATCCTTTGACTTTCCGGTTTCTTTATGTTTCCGGGAGGCGTTGTATTTGTCGTCATTCTCCGGGAAATGGATGGTCGGCATGTCTGCTTCCTTAACAGCGATCATGGCATCTCTTTCCAGGTCGGCCACCAGAGCCCGGTTGCGCCGGGCTTCGGCGCCGTTGTTTTTTGCCTCCATTGTTTTCCGTACAGAAACAGGGACGGCGGGGACAGGAACGGGTGCCCCGAATTCCCCGTCAGCGTTCCAGGCGGCGCGGTCAGGCCTGCGGATCGCCACTTTTGTGCGGGGCTTCGCGGATCTGGCTTTCGGCGGGGCATCTTTGGCCGGTGCTTCGGGTTTGCGGGCCTGCTTTTGCGGGACTGGATTTTCTGCCTTAATCTTCGTCAGGGTATCCGCCAGGATCTCTTTCCGCAGGTTCATCAGCCAGTCTGAGAACACTACGTTATCGAAGGCGTAAGTCTTGTTCAGCTCGTACTCATTGTCGGACCAGGTGCTTAAAGGAGACTCATTATGCTGGATCAGGGCTTCCAGCTTATCCATGGCTTTATAAACTTTGGATTCCATGGTTTCCTGGGCTTCCATCTCCCTGTACAGGGCGGCCAGATCAGCGGATACTTCCGCCGGCAGGGATTTCACCCACTGGTCCAGCAGGGAATCTTCCGTCTCCCTGTCCGTGCTGGTTTTCAGGAAGGTCGGGATATCCCCGGTGAAACATTCCCCCAGATCGTGGATCAGGCACATATCCACCACTTTATCCATATCGAGCTCCGGGAACTCATGCCGCAGGAGGAACGCCATCAGGGAGATCCTCCAGCTGTGCTCGGCGACGCTTTCCGTCCTTCCTTTTGACGTGGTGCAGTGCCGCGGCGTATCCTTCAGCCGTTCGGCCACATGCAGAATATCCAGAAATTCTCTCGCGTTCATCTTTTTCTCCTGCCGGGTTCTGTGCGTTTGTAAGCTGACGCCATTATACGACAGATCCGGGGAAACCGCTACTGGATTTTATAACAAAGGGGACGGGTTAAACCGTCCCCTGATTCTTTCAGTTTATCCAGGATTATTCCGGGCAGGCAATCTCGGCCACATGCTCGATAACGTGATGCAGTTCGGAAGCCTGCACGTTATCCGAGGCACGGTAATAGACCTCTTTGCCTTCGCGCCGGCTGACGATGAGTCCGCAGGCCTTCAGCAGCTTCAGGTGGTGGGAAAGGGCAGGACTGGACATGTTCATCATCACAGACAGGTTCAGCACACATTCCTCGCAGTGGCAGAGCAGCCAGAAAAGCCGGACACGGGTCGGATCGCCCAGCAGCTTGAAGAGCTCGGCGGTGGCGCCGAAGGCTTCCGGAACAGGCATATGATCGAACTGCTCTTCTATCCCGCAGTGATGGTTATGGGGCAGTTTTTTCTCTTCCATGTTGCATTCTCCTTCCGTGTTACAGTTTCCGGACAAACAGGGCGCGGATGGCATTGAGCACAGCCAGGATCATGACGCCCACGTCGGCAAAGACCGCCAGCCACATATTGGCGATCCCCAGTGCGCCGAGCACCAGGCAGGCGAGCTTGATGCCCAGGGCGAAAATGATGTTTTCCCGGACGATGCCCATGCACTTGCGGGCAATCCGGATGGCTTTGGAAACCTTCAGGGGATCATCATCCATGAGAACCACGTCCGCGGCTTCAATGGCGGCGTCCGAACCCATGGCGCCCATGGCAATTCCCAGGTCCGCCCGGCTGAGTACCGGCGCGTCATTGATGCCGTCGCCCACAAAGGCCAGGGTTTCACCGGGCTTCTTTGCGCCGAGCAGTTCCTCCACTTTCTCCACTTTGTCACCCGGCAGCAGGTCGCTGTGAACCCGGTCGATGCCCAGGGCTTCCGCAACCTGGGCGGCAGCGGAGGGACCGTCGCCGGTCAGCATGACCGTGGAACGGACGCCGGCCCGTTTCAGGGCGGCAATGGCATCCGCAGCATCAGGCTTGATGACGTCGGAAATAACGATATGACCCGCATATGCGTTGCCGATCGCCATGTGGACGATGGTGCCGGCGCTGTGGCATTCAATGGGTTCAATACCCAGATGACGCATGAGCCGGCTGTTTCCGGCAGCCACCTGGCGGCCGTCAATCTCCACGACAACGCCGTTGCCGCCAATCTCCTCCACTTTGCCTACCCGGGACAGGTCGATGGGTTTGCCCCAGGCCTTCCGGATGCTGACGGCGATGGGATGGGAAGAGGCGCTTTCTGCCAGGGCGGCGTATTCCAGCATGGTCTCCCGGTCCAGCTCGCTGTGGTGGATATCCACCACGTCGAAGACGCCCATGGTCAGGGTGCCGGTTTTGTCAAAAACCACAGTTCCGGTATTGGCCAGCGCTTCCAGGTAGTTGGAACCTTTGACCAGGATGCCGGCTTTGCCCGCGCCGCCGATTCCCGCAAAGAAGCTCAGCGGGATGCTGATGACCAGCGCGCAGGGGCAGCTGATGACCAGGAAGGTCAGGGCCCGGTAAATCCAGTCGCCCCAATCCGGTGCCTGTCCAATGATCAGACGAACCAGGGGCGGAAGCAGTGCCAGCGCAACGGCGCTGAAGACAACCACAGGGGTGTAATACCGGGCGAAGCGGGCGATAAAGTTTTCAGAGCGGGATTTACGGGAGGAGGCGTTCTCCACCAGGTCCAGCACTTTGCTGACGGTGGATTCACCGAAGACCTTGGTGGTCCGGATGCGCAGCAGGCCGCTCATGTTGATGCAGCCGCTGATGACTTCATCTCCCGGCTTCACATCCCGGGGAACGCTTTCACCGGTCAGGGCGCTGGTGTTCAGGCTGGATTCTCCATCCTCCACAATGCCGTCCAGCGGGATCTTTTCCCCGGGATTCACCGTGATGACGGTGCCGATTTCCACCTCGTCCGGATCCACCTTTACCAGCTGTCCGTCCTGCTCAACGTTGGCATAATCCGGCCGGATGTCCATCAGCTCGCTGATATTCCGGCGGCTTTTGCCTACGGCATAGCTCTGGAACAGTTCGCCGATCTGGTAAAACAGCATTACGGCGACGGCCTCGTCATAATCGCCGGTTTTCAGCAGGCCGATAGCCAGGGCACCGAGGGTCGCAACCGCCATGAGGAAATTCTCATCGAAAACCTGCCGGTTGAGGATGCCTTTCCAGGCCTTCCGCAGGATATCATATCCAATGATAAAGTAGGGGATGAGCCAGAGCAGGAACATGGAGACCCCGGAAAGCGGCAGCGGAACAAACTTCAGGATGAGCATCAGCGCCGCGGCGACAAGGATCCGGATCAGCATTTTCTTTTGCTTTTTTGTCATGGCTTTCTCCTTACTGATTACATTTTGTTTAATCAGAGATAGATTTCACAGTCGTCTTCCACCTTTTTGCAGGCGGCAAGTACGTTCTTCATGACGGCGGCGGCATCTGCACCTTCTTCAAAGTCAACAACCATCTTCTGGGTCATGAAGTTGACGGTAACTTCCTTCACGCCGGCGGTGTTCCGGGCGGCATCTTCCATCTTATTGGCGCAGTTTGCGCAGTCCACTTCAATCTTGTAGGTTTTTTTCACGGTAACAGCACCTCACTTTCAATACAATTAAACAATCGTTTAATCGTTTAACTGAATAATAGCAGAAGAACAACCGGATGTCAATAGACATACCGAAAGAGGATAAAAACGGACAAAAAAGGGAATGAACCCCACTAAAATGGTCATTACATCCTTTTATAATGCTCTTTTGTGCCACTGGCAAGATGAATATCCCCACTTACAACATATATAATGCCACTTTATATCCGCTATTGGATCATGAGCCATAGATCGGTATCCTGTATACAACTTCAGTTATAGATTTAGTCTATAGCTTCATATTGCTTTCAGGTATTGGACAGGGGTAAAAACGGTGGATATAATACGAAACATCAAATCACGAGGGAGGGAGACGCCGTGAAAGGCAAATCAACCTGGCGGGACGATCGAATGCGTCGATGTAAACTGATCACGATGCGTTGTCCCATAAAATAAACCCTGAATGAATTTTGAAATAATGAGAGGAGAATTCCCATGAAAAAGATTATTGCTCTGCTGGTTGCCCTGGTACTGACCCTGTCCCTGACTGCCGCTTTCGCCGACGGTATCAAGATTGCCGTTCCCAATGACGCTACCAACGAAGGCCGTGCCCTCCTGCTGCTGCAGGCTTACGGACTGCTGAAGGTTGACGAAAACGCCGGTATCACCGCGACGGTGAAAGATATTACCGAGAATCCCCTGAACATCGAGTTTGTCGAAGTGGAAGCCGCGCTGGTTCCCAACGCCCTGCCCGATGTGGACTACGCCATCATCAACGGCAACTATGCCCTGGCTGCCGAACTGCCTGCCGCCCTGCTGTATGAGAATGCCGAATCCCCTTACGTGAACGTGATCAGCGTGAACGAAGCGGACAAGGACAGCGACAAGGCCAAGGCCCTGGCTGCTGCAGCGCTGAGCCAGAAGGTTGTGGACTACTTCGCTTCCTATGAAGGCCAGGCCATCTCCGTGGTGGAGAATCCCACAGACGGTTTCGATGCCACCGTGGACTACGACGCGCTGAAGGGCGAGACCATCAAAGTGGTTGCCACGCTGGATCCCCACTCCTTTGTGCTGGCGATTGTCAAGGACATCCTGGCTGAGAAGGAAATCAACGTGGAAGTGACCGTGGTGGATGACTATGTGACTCCCAACACCGCTGTGAACGACGGAGACGCTTTCGCGAACTTCTTCGCCCATCAGCCCTACCAGGATGACTTCAACGCCAACAACGGCACCAACCTGGTGACCATCGCCGGTGTTCATGTGGAGCCCATGGGCCTCTACGCCGGACAGCAGGCTGACCTGGCTGCGCTGGGACTGGCTGAATAATCTTCAGGCTTTGAAGACAAAGGCATCCGGGAAAACCCCGGATGCCTTTTCCATCGGAAAAAGGGATTGCGCTTTGAAGTGGTTTCTTACTATAATAGGTTGTATTTCGGGAAGACGGAGGCTTTGACATGATTGAGCTGAAGAATCTGTCCAAGCAGTTTGAGACGATGGATGGGTCTGTGGATGCGCTGCGCCACATCAACCTGACGATCCAGGACGGGGATATCTACGGGATCATCGGCATGAGCGGCGCCGGTAAGAGTACGCTGGTACGGTGCATCAACATGCTGGAGAGACCCACGGAGGGTTCTGTGCTGGTAAACGGCAAGGATATCGGCGCACTGAAACAGAAGGACCTGCGTGCCATGCGGCGGAAGATCACCATGATCTTCCAGGGCTTTAACCTGCTGATGCAGCGGACCTGCCTGAAGAACGTGATGCTGCCCCTCCGGCTTGGCGGAATTGACCGGAAGACGGCGGAAGCAAAAGCACGGGAATTGCTGGCACTGGTGGACCTGCCGGATAAGGCCAACAGCTATCCGGCCCAGCTGTCCGGCGGCCAGCAGCAGCGTGTGGCCATCGCCCGTGCGCTGGCGACGGAACCGGATGTGCTCCTGTGCGACGAGGCGACATCCGCGCTGGATCCGAAAACAACGCATTCCATCCTGGAGCTGATCCGGGATATCAATAAAAAACTGGGGATCACCGTGATCGTTATTACCCACCAGATGAGCGTTGTACAGGAGGTCTGCAACCGTGTGGCCATCCTGGAAAACGGCGAAGTGGTGGAGGAAGGCGGCGTGGCGGAGGTCTTCTCCAATCCACGTGCCAACGCGACCCGGAACCTGATCTATCCGGAAAGCGCGGACGGCGGTTCTGTTTTCCCGGAAGGCGGACAGCGTATACGGGTGATTTTCAACGGCGCCGTGGCGTCCCGGGAGCCCCTGATCGCAAAGATGGCAATAGACTGCGGCATTATGGCAAGTATTCTCGGCGCTTCCACCCGTTCGGTGGGAGACCGTGCCTACGGCTATATGCTGCTGGATATTCCAGGCTCACCGGAGAACCTGGCCAAAGCAGTTACTTACCTGAGCGCCACACCGGATATTACTGTACAGGTTGAAGCGGAATACGCCGCGAAGGAGGTGGAAGCATGAATAACTTTGCCAATGCTTTTACCCCGGAACGCCTGCAGGAAGCCTGGGAATGCCTGCAGAACGAATTCCCCTTTGCTATCTGGGAAACCCTTTATTCCACCCTGCTTGCCACACTTTTTGCCGTGATCATCGGCCTGCCGCTGGGTGTGCTGCTTGTGACAGGCGAAAAGAAGGGCATCCGGCCCCTGCCGGCCTCACTGATGGGATTCCTGAACGTGCTGATTAACCTGCTGCGTTCCATTCCGTTCATTATCCTGATGGTGATGATTATTCCACTGACTCGTGTGATCGTCGGAACTTCCCTGGGTACGGTGGCTTCCATTGTCCCGCTGACCATTGCCGCGTTCCCGTTCATTGCGCGACTGGTGGAATCCAGCCTGCGTGAAGTGAATCCCAACATTATTGAGACGGCCCAGTCTATGGGCGCGTCCCCCATGCAGATCGTCCTGCATGTGATGCTGCCGGAAAGCGTCCCCAGCCTGGTGACCAATATCACGCTGGCGATTACAACCATCATGGGCTATACGGCCATGTCCGGCGCGGTAGGCGGCGGCGGTCTCGGTAAGCTGGCCCTGGCCTACGGATACCAGCGGTACCGTTACGCGGTACTGTACCTGGCGGTGATCGTGCTGGTGGTGATTACCCAGATCATCCAGTCTTCCGGAACCTGGCTGGCCGCACGGCTGGACAAACGGCTGAAGAACAAGTAAAAAAGAACCGGAGCAGTGTAAACTGCTCCGGTTTTATGATGATGCCGGGATCAGAGATTCGGGCACATTTCCAGTTCCTTCAGGTTTTCCCTGGAGGGCTTTCTTTTGCCTTCCTGGATTTCATGGATGATCTTTACGATCCGGTCGTTGAGCGGGGTGGGAATGCCTTCCAGGCTGCCTTTTTCACAGACCACACCGTTGATGGCGTCGATTTCGCAGGGCTTATGCTTCTTCAGGTCCTGCAGCATGGAGGGCTCGATGGCGGCATGCTTCTTCATGGCAATGGGCATGATCAGCTTGGCCAGCATTTTCTTGAAGGGATTGGACCAGTAGAAGAGGCTGACGAGATCCTTGCCCTGGACCGGGGCAAAAGTGATGCCGGCGGCACGGCCCACGTCGATCACTTCCTTCATGCAGGAGGCCGCGAGGTTCCGGGCTTCCGGATCCTTTGCCACATCCCCGAAGGTTCCGCCCATGACGGTGCCCAGGCCGGAGAAGGTGGCGTTGATCAGCAGTTTGGACCAGCGGGCGCCGGGGAGGTTGTTTTCAATGACCACGGGGCACATTTTCTCGAGCACGGCTTTGACCTGCTCCAGCTTGTTATCCGGAATGCCGGGCATGCTGCCCATATGGAAGGAAAGGCTTTCAGGATCGGAGGTCAGCCGGCTGCTGCCGGGAGTGGTCATGGTGGCGCCCCATTCCACGGTGACGCCGATGGTGTGTTCCGGTCCGATGATTTCCGCGATGCTGTCCTCGGGAATGCCGTTCTGCATGGTGACGATGACGCCGTCTTCGGCCAGGTAGTTCTTTAGGAACGCGACGGTTTCATGGTTGTTCAGCTGCTTGGTCATGAGGAAAATGATATCGTATTTGCCGGTCATATCCTCCGGCAGGAGGGCGTTGACCGGAACGGTTATATCAACGGTTCCCGTGATGTGGGCGCCGGATCGGTTCAGGGCGTCCACATGGGCGTGATTCCGGTTGATCAGGTCAACCGGGACGCCCTCCCGGGTCAGATAGGCTCCCATGACCGTCCCCAGGGAACCGGCTCCGTATATTGCAGTCCGCATTTGTATTGTTCACTCCTTACATCGGTGCGTTTTTGCGCACACGGGTGCCATTATAGCACAAAACAGGATGCAGACAAGAACGAAAAATGTTTTCCCTCCGGAATCAAAGATTCTGACAAATCCGTTTGTTCGCCTTGCATTGGCAGAATGATACTTTTATAATGAAGGCAATCGGTGAGAACAAAAAGCACAGGAAGAGGGAGGACGAAAAAATGAACGTGGCTCAGCTTGCGGAGCAGCTCAGGCGGGACAACCAGTTCATGAAGGATGTCACCCGGTGGGAGGTTATTCCTGCCCGGCCGGCAAAGACTGCCCCCTTCCCGGATAACCTGGATCCCAGGCTCATCCCCGTGCTGGCACAGCGGGGGATCCACAGCCTTTATACCCATCAGGCGAAAAGCCTGGAAGCCATTGCCCGCGGGGAAGACGTGACCGTCGTGACGCCCACGGCTTCCGGCAAGACGATGTGCTATAACCTGCCCGTGCTTTCCGCCATCCTGCAGAATGAGGACTCCCGGGCACTTTATCTGTTTCCGACAAAGGCCCTGTCCGCCGACCAGGTCAGCGAGCTGTATGACATGATCGAGGGCATGGGTGTTGATATCAAAACCTATACATACGACGGGGATACGCCCGCCGCAGCCCGCCGCGCCGTGCGGCAGGCAGGCCACATCGTGGTGACCAACCCGGATATGCTGCATTCCGGCATCCTGCCCCATCACACCAAGTGGGTCAAGCTGTTTGAGAACCTGCGGTATATCGTGATTGACGAAATCCACACCTACCGCGGCGTCTTCGGCAGCAACCTGGCCAACGTGCTCCGCCGGCTGATGCGCCTGTGCGAGTTCTACGGCAGTCATCCGCAGTTCATTCTCTGCAGCGCCACCATCGCCAATCCGAAGGAACTGGCGGAGACGCTGATCGGCCGTACGGTGACCCTGATCGATGAAAACGGTGCCCCCATGGGCGAGCGCCATTTTGTGTTCTACAACCCGCCGGTGGTGAACCGGCAGCTGGGGATCCGCCAGGGCGCGATCCCGATTACCCGGGCCATCAGCGGGATGCTGCTCAAGAACGGCATCCAGGCGATCACCTTTGCCCGGTCCCGGCTGACGGTGGAAGTGCTGACCCGCTACCTGAAGGACATGGTCCGGGATCCGCTGGGCAATGCCGGAAAAGTCCGGGGCTACCGGGGCGGCTATCTGCCCGGGGAACGCCGGGAGATTGAAAAGGGTCTGCGGAACGGACAGGTGGACGCAGTGGTATCCACCAACGCGCTGGAGCTGGGCATTGACATCGGTGCGCTGGACGCCTGCGTGATGTGCGGGTATCCGGGAACCATTGCCAGCGCCTGGCAGCAGGCGGGCCGTGCCGGAAGGCGGAAGGGAACCAGCATCGTGTTCTTTATCGCCTCTTCCGCGGCAATTGACCAGTATATCGTGAACCATCCGGATTACCTGCTGACCCAGAGCCCGGAGAACGCCCTGCTGAATCCGGACAACCTGTATATCCTGCTGAGCCATTTCAAGTGCGCGGCCTTTGAGCTGCCCTTTGCGGACGGAGACAAATTCGGCAACACGCAGTCCACCCAGGAACTGCTGGACTACCTGGACGAGCAGGGAATCCTGCACCATGTGGACGGGCGGTATCACTGGTCCGCGGAGGATTTCCCGGCCAGCGAGATTTCCCTCCGATCCGCGGCGGCGGAAAACTTCATTATTATCGATATTACCGATCCGGCACATCACCGGGTGGTGGGCGAAATGGACCGGTTCACCGCTCCCATGCTGCTGCATGAGAACGCCATCTATATGCATGAAGGCCGCCAGTTCCAGGTGGAGAAGCTGGACTTTGACGCCTGCAAGGCCTTCATCCGCAGTGTGGACGTCGGCTACTACACGGACGCAGACCTGAACATCAACCTGAGCCTGCTGGATATCGAGAAGGAAGAGCAGACCCCGCAGGGCGGAATCGCCGGACTGGGCGAGATCAAGGTCACGGCCCTGGTGACGATGTTCAAGAAAATCAAATTTGACACCCATGAGACGCTGGGTTTCGGCCATGTACAGCTGCCGGAGACGGATATGCATACTACCTCCATGTGGTGGACCCTGCCGGAGAAGCTGGCGGCAAAGATTCCCAGCGACCAGCTGAAGAACGGGATGATGGGCATCGCAAACCTGCTGCGCATCGTATGTCCGCTGTACCTGATGTGCGCGCCGCAGGATATTGCCGTGGTCTACCAGGTCAAGAGCCCGATCACCAATGAGCCGACGATCCTGCTTTATGACAACACGCCCGGCGGCATCGGCCTGAGCCACAAAGCTTTCGGGATGAAGGAACTGCTGCTGAGCAAGGCACTGCAGGTGGCGGAGGACTGCTCCTGTGCCTACGGCTGCCCCTCCTGCGTCGGCCCGGTGGGTGAAATCGGGGAGGATGGGAAACGTACGGCGATCCGCCTGCTGAAGGAGCTGACGAAATGAACCTTCGGGATAAGCTCAGGGCGGTAGGCGGTACCGGCGGAACCCGGCAGCCTGCCCCGGAGACAGAAGACAGGGACTGCCGCCACTTTGCCGTATACCGGCCGGCGGAAGAGTTCCCCGGCGCACTGGAGCTGTCCCGGGATACCCTTGCATTGATGAGTGAAAAGGAGATGCCGGAGGATTTTGATCCCCGGCGGATCCTGTATCTGGATACGGAAACCACCGGCCTGGGCGGAAGCGGCACGGTGGCTTTTCTCGTTGGGATGGGATTCCTGACGGACAACGGATTTGAGGTGCACCAGTTCCTGATGCGGGATTATCCGGAGGAGCCGTATTTACTCAAACATGTCGCTGCCGGACTGGGAAAGTTTGATGTGCTGTGTACCTTCAATGGCACCACTTTTGACGTACCACTGCTGGAAAGCCGGTTCCTGATGAACCGGATGAGCCGGAACTGCCTGGACCTTCCGCACCTGGACCTGCTGCATATGTGCCGGCGGCTGTGGAAGCTGCGGCTCGGACGGTGCAACCTGGGCCGGCTGGAGGAAGTGGTGCTGGGAAAGCCCCGGGAGGACGACTTGCCGGGAAGCGAAGTGCCCCAGCGGTACTTTACCTACCTGAAAACCAAACAGATGTCCCTGCTGGAGGATATCCTGAAACACAACGCGCAGGATATTGCCAGTCTCTGCGTACTGCTGAACCACATGGCGGAACTGTACCAGCATCCGGAAAAGATCCGTTTCAGCGAGGACGTCTATTCGATGGGGCGGGCGCTGGAACGGGTGAACCAGACGGAACCGGCGCGCAGGTGCTACCGGCTGGCCAGCCGGGGGAGAATGGGCGACCTGGCCTCCTCGGCGCTGGCGGTCAGCTACCGGCGGAGCGGACAACGGGAAGAGGCCGCGGAGGTCTGGCGGCAGATGATCCGGGAAGGCCGGGGCGGCATAATGCCCTATGTGGAGCTGGCCAAGTATGAGGAACATGTGCTGCGGGATATCCCGGAGGCACTCCGCCTGACGGAACAGGCAATCATCCGGCTCAGTGAGCCGGGATTCGGACAGGACGATGCTGTACAAGCGGATCAAAATGAGTTACAATACCGCTGGCAAAGACTGAAACGGAAACTGAAGGAGCAATAACGACATGGGTTTTCTGACACCGATCAAGGCCAACAAGGCATACAGGCTTCAGCAGAAGGGCCAGAAGGCAGAGGCACGGAAGCTGTATGAGGAGGCTTTTGCGGAGGGACTGAACGATCCCCGATACAATCTGGCCTATGCCCTGATGATCATCCGGGAGGGAGAGTACCAGAAGGCGAAGGAGTTCCTGGTGAAGCACCAGAAAGCTCCGGGCATGACGCCGAGCCAGCGGGTTACGCTGCTGGTGGATTACGCGGCATGCTGCTTCCGGCTGGGAGACGTGGACAAGGGCATCAACACCCTGGAACAGCAGTTCCAGAAGGGTGAGACCGGCCTGCTTTACCAGACCCTGGGTTATCTGTATGTGGAAAAATACGACGCGGCCAACCGGCCGGACTTTGACCAGGTGACGGAACCGGCCGCGGAGCCGGAAGAAGCTGCCGGAGAAGAGAAGGCAGAAGAGACTGTTTCCCCGCGGGAAGCCTGGGAAGCCGGGCAGAAGAAGGCGGAAGAGTTTATCCGGAAGTCGCTGGAATATGATGATGAGGATCCGATCTGCCTGGATAACATGGGGCAGTTCGCATACCGGGTGCTGGAGGACAAGGCGGGAGCGAAGGAATGGTTTGATAAAGCCTACGCCCTGAAGGACAGCCAGATCGACACGCTGTATTTCCTGAGCCGGTATGATGAGGAAGCCGGGGACAGGGAAGGGGCGCTGGAGAAGCTGGAGAAAGCGGCCGGCGGCCGGTTCTCCCCGCTGAATTACTGCAACCGGGAAACGATCCTGAAAGAGATTGAAAGACTGAAGGGAGCAAACTGAAATGAGCGAGACCAATCAGGCCGTTGAAACAGCAGCCGTTGAGAATAAACAGAAAAAGGGAAAGAAGAAGGAAAAGAAAACTGTGGGACAGGAGATTCTCAGCTGGGTGCTGACCATTCTGGTGGCCGTTGTGGCCGCGCTGGTCATTCGTTCCCTGGTGTTTGAGCCCGTGCGGGTGGACGGAGAATCCATGGATGATACCCTGGCAAACGGGGAAATCATGTTTGTCTCCAAGTATGACTATTCCAGCACCTGGCTGTGCCTGCCCTGGCAGAGCAACACAGACAAGGAAAACGCGCCCCGGTTTACCTTCGGCGGCAATCCGCAGCGCTTTGACGTGGTCATCTGCCGGTATCCCGGCCGCGGCGATACCAACTTTGTAAAACGTGTTGTCGGCCTGCCGGGTGATACCATCCGCCTGGAGGACGGCTACCTGTATGTGAAGGAAAAGGGCCAGGACGAGGAAGTGCGGTATGAAGAGCCCTATATCAATGACGAGTACCGCACAGGAAGCCGGAACAATTTCGGCCCCTATGAGGTTCCTGAAGGCCAGTATTTCGTCATGGGCGATCACCGGAACAATTCCAATGACAGCCGCTATGTGGGCGCTATCAGCCGGGATATGATCGTGGGTCATGTACGCCAGGTGGTATATCCCTTCAAAGACTGGCGCGGCGTTCCGAACGGCCTGGACGTGAAGGCAGAGTAAAATATCAGATGATAAAGAATCCCCCGAAGCTTTCTGCTTCGGGGGATTTGTTTTACCGGCTTGTTTATTTTGTGACCCGTGTCAGCTTAACCAGCTTGTTTCCTTTTTCATCAGAGATGTAGGGCTCTGCACCCAATCGGTTGGTGGTGATGTAGATGTTGTCATTCACATTGACTTTCATCCATTCGTTTTCGGCAAGAGTGTAGGTTTCTGGCCCCTTTTTCTCTTTAGAATGTTCCACGGTGAAGGCATATGCTTCAGAACGCTTCCCTTCCCGTTCGTTTTCTCCGAGTTCCACTTCCGGCCAGGAAGTGTTGTGATCCTCGCCGGAGGCGGTCACATCCCGGGACGGGGTCCAGCGCCAGATTTTATAGTAATACTTGGTGGCGTATTGTGGTTCGGGCCGGGTTACAGCTCGCTGCTCGGTTTTGTAACGAATTTCAGTTTTATAAACCGGATGAGCAACTTTCTCGAATGTGCCGTTTCCCTGGTCTTCCAGTGTGTATTCGTCATGGTCGTAGACTTCTACAGTGTATGGGACTTCGACATCTTCGTAGTGATCAATAACCTGAGTATAACCAGCGATTTCCAGTTTTGAATCGGTTATCTCAGTTTCATAGTCCTGAGGAACGATCCAACCGGATTCACTGAACTCTTTATATTCTTCAATATTGATATTCCTGACCCACTGCAGGCCGGTTACCGTCAGGTCGCCGCTGGTCTTGTTTCCGTTCATCCAGACGAAGAAGACGATGATGGCCAGCAGGATGACCAGGAAAACGGTCATCGGGCTGCGGCGCTTTGCCTGCGGGGCGGAAACCTGGGGCTGGGCGGCAGCTTCCGCCGCTTCCCGTTCCTTTTTCTTCTGCAGCATCTGGAAATAGTTGTTTTCGGAATCTTCCCGGCTGGAACCGCAGTTGTTGCAGAACTTGGCGTTATCACTGTTCAGGGAATTACAGAAGGAACAGTACCAGTCGGGATTTTTGCTGAAAGATTGAGCTTTTTCATCATCGAGCTGCTCAAACTGACTCAATTCTTCTTCCCGGAGACTCTGTCCCTCGTGATAATCTTTAACATAGAACTGGACGTCTCCGCGGGCACGGCCGCAGGAAGGGCAGTTTGCCACATCCCCGCGGATCTCTTTGGTTCCGCAGACCGGACAATCCCAGTATCCCATGACGAGTTTAGACATGATATACGCTCCTTTGATCAGACCCTGTATATTCGAAAAAATCCTGTATTCAATCACAGTCATTTTACATTGGAAACGGGATTTCCGTCAACGATTCTTTCATCCGGGGTTTATAAATTTTCAACGGCATTCGGGGCTTTGTATATATTGCAAAAAACAATTTCCTTTGATAGAATATTCTGTGGTTTGTTTATCTCGGAGAGGAGGCCGATGCCGGGCATGGATCCTGCAGTAAAAAAGGAAACCGGGTACATCGCCATATGGGTTGTACTGCTAAGCCTGGTCATGGAGGCCGTTTTTTTGCTTGTCCGGAAATGGGATCTTTCCGTGCTCTTCGGAAACCTGGGCGGGGCGGCAATTGCAATCGGAAGTTTCTTCCTGATGGCATTGACGGTTGCCCGTGCACTGGAGAAGGGGAAACCGGAAGAAGCGGCTGCCAAAGTAAAGGCAACCGCCATGGTCCGCCTGGCAGGCTGTGCTTTGCTGTGCGTCCTCCTGATTGCCGTGTTTAAGACCAATATATACGCAACGGTGATCCCGTTGCTCTTTCCCCGGGGTGGAATTGCTTTCCGGCCGCTGATCGACCGGAAGCGCGGAGTGGAATCACCGGGGACGGAAGGAAGTGATCTGATTGACTGACGAAAGGGTGCCGGACATCAAAAGCACCCGGTTCCGGTTGACCGACTATGCCCTGATCGCGATGATGATTCTGCCGATCCTGGCCTGCATTGTACTGAAGGTGCTGTTCACTCCGGCATCTGAAGGAGTACACATTGCCGGTGCATTGGTATTCGCGGAATTTGAGGCTCCACTGATGAACGCGTACATCTCCGAGAGCCAGGTGAACAGCTGGGCGGTCATGATTTCCATCTTCGGGCTCTGCCTGTACCTGACACACGGGCTGACAGCCAAGGCTGTCTGCAAACGTCAGCTGGCGGCGGAGTGGATTGTGGAAAAGTGTGAAAAGCTGGTCCGGGACAACATGGGCGGCTTTTTTGCGGAATGGGGACCCTTCATCGCCGCCATCATGGGACTGAGCGCGTTCTCCTCGCTGATCTGCCTGCTTGGCCTGTTCAGCCCGACGGGAGACGTGAACGTCACCTTCGGATGGGCGATCCTGGTTTTCATCCTGATTATGCACTTCAAGTTCCGCGGCGGACTGTGGAATTATTTCATCGGGCTGTTCAAGCCCATTCCCGTGTTCGCCCCGATGAACCTGATCGGCGAATTTGCGACTCCCGTGTCCATGGCTTTCCGTCATTACGGCAACATCCTGTCCGGCGCGGTTATCTCCGCCCTGATCGGATCGGCGCTGACGGGACTGAGCAATTCGCTGCTGGGCTGGCTGCCCGGCGTGCTGGGAGACATGCCGCTGCTGCGGGTTGGTCTTCCCGCAATCCTGAGTATCTATTTTGACGTGTTCAGCGGTGTGATGCAGGCGTTCATCTTTGCCATGCTGACCATGCTGAATATCTCCGGCGCGGTGCCGTGGGATGACTGGAACAAGAAGCGTGAGCGCCGTGGCAAAGAAGCGCTCTCCGCCAATTAATCAATCATCAATCAAATAAGGAAAAACAGCCTGAAGGCTGATTAACGGAGGAAAGAAAAATGTTGGAGCTTGCAATGGGTATCATGCTGGGACTTCTGGGACTGGGCGCCGGATGCGCGATGATCGCCGGTATCGGCCCTGGTATCGGTGAAGGTAACGCTGTGGCTAAGGCTTGTGAAGCCATCGGCCGTCAGCCGGAGTGCAAGAGTGACGTCACTTCTACCATGATCATGGGCTGCGCTATCGCGGAAACCACCGGTCTGTACGGTCTGATCGTGGCCATCCTGCTGATCTTCGTGGCGCCTGGCACCTTCACCGGCATTCTGATGAACGCCATCGGAAAGTAATTCAGAATTAAGAATTCAGAATTCAGAAAAATCCGCTGCGGCGGGGAATTGTTCCCGAGTCAGATCCGGGATGACGCCCGGCAGAATGCGGAGGATAATCTGATGGATGGACTGAGAGGAAAAGCATGCAGTTCTTAGATGTTATTTCCGTCAATGTCTGGGCGATTCTGGCCTCGCTGGCGAACCTGCTGCTGTTGACATGGATCATCAAGCGGTTTCTCTTCAAGCCGGTCAAGAAGATGATGGATGCCCGGCGTGCCGCCATTGACGAGGATTATGCACAGGCGAAAGCCGCCCGCGAAGAGGCGGAAGAGAGCCGGCTGAACTATGAAGCCGCCATGGCTGCGGCCAAGCAGACCGGCGATCAGATCATTGCTGACGCGAACCGTACGGCTGAATACCGCAGCAACGAGATTGTTGCACAGGCACGGGACAAGGCTTCGGAGATTCGCCGCCAGGCGGAACAGGACGCCCTGCTGGAACGCAAGAAGGCAGAGGCCGAAATGAAGCACGAGATTGCCAACGTGTCCGCACAGCTGACCGGGAAATTGCTGCAGCGTGAGATCAACGAGGAGGATCATCGCGACCTGATTGATTCCTTCCTGAACGAGCTGGACTGAACGGCAGCAAGACGGGAGACAGACAATGACGACAACGAGTAGGGAATATGCCGAGGCGCTGTTTGAGCTGGCGGTTCAGGGCAACGTGACGGAGGAAACGTCCGAAGGCCTGGAGACCGTGATCAGCGCGCTGATGCAGACGCCGGAATACAAGGCGATGCTGGCCAGCCCCGCTATCGGCAAGGAAGAGCGGCTGAACGCTCTGGACAGCGCTTTCCGCGGGAAGATCCCGGATATTCTGCTGGCCATTCTGCGCATGATGATCTCCAGAGGGCAGATCGGTGCGCTGAACGGTATGGCCAGGAATTACGAGGAACTTGCCAGGGGATACCGCGGCGAGTCCGTTGCCCTGGTGACATCCGCCGTTGAACTGACGGAGGCCCAGGCAGTGGCGCTGCGCGCGAAGCTTGAAAAGAAGCTGGCGCGGAAAGTGACGCTTCAGTTCCAGGTCAATCCGGAACTGATCGGCGGTATCCGCGTGGAAGTTGACGGCCGTGTGATTGACGGCAGTATCCGGAATAAGCTTGATGAGATCAAGGAAGTGATGAACGCATGAGCTCCAAGGCAGGAGAAATCAGCAGTATCATAAAAGAACAAATCAAACAGTACGAATCCAAAATTGAAATGAAGGAAAACGGTACTGTCATTACCGTCGGCGACGGTATTGCCACAGTGTACGGCCTTCGTTCCTGTATGGCCAACGAGCTGCTCCGTTTTGAGGACGGCAGTTTCGGCGTGGCCCAGAACCTGGAGGAGGAGACGGTTTCCGTCGCTATCCTGTCCGACAAGGACAATATCCAGGAAGGCAGCTCCGTGTACCGCACGGGTGAGGCTCTTTCCGTTCCGGTAGGCGAAAACCTGCTGGGTCGTGTGGTGAACGCCCTGGGCGCTCCCATCGACGGCAAGGGCCCGGTGGAAACCACCGAGATCCGTCCCGTGGAAGCGATCGCGCTGGGTATCATTCAGCGCCAGAGCGTCAGCGTCCCGCTGCAGACCGGTATCAAGGCCATCGACAGTATGATCCCGATCGGCCGCGGCCAGCGTGAGCTGATCATCGGTGACCGTCAGACGGGCAAAACCACCATTGCCGTTGACACGATCATCAACCAGAAGGATACAGGCGTGCTCTGTATCTACGTTGCCATCGGCCAGAAACGTACCAGCGTCGTGCAGATTGCCCAGGAGCTGGAAAAGGCCGGTGCCCTGCCTTATACGATTATCGTCAGCGCGTCCGCGGCGGAAAGTGCTCCGCTGCAGTACATCGCTCCCTATGCCGGCTGCGCCATGGCGGAGTATTTCCGGGAAAAGGGACAGGACGTCCTGATTGTTTACGATGATCTTTCCAAGCACGCGGTGGCCTACCGCGCCCTGAGCCTGCTGATCCGCCGGCCTCCGGGACGTGAAGCCTATCCCGGAGACGTCTTCTATCTGCATTCCCGTCTGCTGGAGCGGGCGGTCTGCGTGGCGCCGGAATACGGCGGAGGCTCCATCACGGCCCTGCCGATCATCGAAACCCAGGCGGGCGACGTTTCCGCCTACATTCCCACCAACGTGATTTCCATCACCGACGGCCAGATCTTCCTGGAAACCGAACTGTTCCACAGTGGTATCCGTCCGGCTATCAACCCCGGTATCTCGGTCAGCCGCGTCGGCGGTTCCGCCCAGATCAAGGGCATGAAGAAGGTTGCCGGTGAGCTGAAGCTGCTGTATGCGCAGTACCGCGAACTGCAGGCCTTTGCCCAGTTCGGCAGCGACCTGGACGCGGATACAAAGTCCCGTCTGGCCCTGGGCGAGCGCATCGTGGAAGTGCTGAAGCAGAAGCGTTCCTCTCCTGTGGACGTCGGCTGCCAGGTGGCGATCGTGTATGCTGTTATCAACGGCTACCTCAACGACGTGGAGCCGAAGGACGTGGCAGCGTACGAAGAGAAGCTGTTTGAATATCTGCAGTCCCGCTACCCCGGCCTGCTTGAGCGGATTGAGCTGGGCAAATGGGATACTGAAGAAATCGAAGAGATGAAGCAGGCTCTGTCTGGCTTCAGGGGGTAACGGATGGGCGCTGATATCAAATCATTGCGGAGCCGCATCCGCAGCGTGGACTCCACGCTGCACCTGACCAAGGCCATGGGACTGGTTGCGGCATCCAAGATCCGCCGGGCTACCCGGACCATGAACCAGAGCCGGGAATACGCTTCCGCCATGGACGATGTGGTTTCCGTGCTGAGTTCTTCTCCGGAATGCGCACGTACACCGTACATGCAGCCCAAGGGCGAAGGAACCCGGCTGATCGTGATCGCCGGCGACCGCGGCCTGGCAGGCGGCTACAATGCCAACGTATTCCGTCTGGCATCCACCGTGGAGGATGCAGAGGTGATCCCGATCGGCAAGCGCGCGTGCGAACGCTGGGGCAAGCCGGTGGTTTCCTCTGAAAAGTTCCCGGCGACGGAGTCGGCCAGACTGGCCAATGAACTGTGCCAGGACTTCAAGGACGGCAAGTTCGGCCGTCTGGGCATCCTGTACACCCGCTATCGTTCCATGATGAGCCAGGAGGCAACCCTGCTGTGGGTGCTGCCGCTGGAGAAGAAGGAAAAGGATGCGGAGAACGCGGAAGCGGCACCGGTATTTGAGCCGAATGAGCAGACCGTGCTGAACGCGGCGGTTCCCACCTATGTGAGCGGACTGCTGTCCGCCTGCATCCGGGAAAGCTACGCGTGCGAAGTGGCGGCCCGCCGTATGGCTATGGACTCCGCCGGCAAGAATGCCCAGGATATGATCGACAAACTGCAGCTGCAGTATAACCGGGCACGCCAGAACTCCATTACACAGGAGATTACGGAAATTGTTGCCGGCTCTGGCCTGTGAGTTAATTCAGAATTCAGAATTAAGAATTCAGAATGAATTGTAAACTGGAAGTATAGAACAGATCCTTCGTGATTGTTCAGGAAGTAACAGGAAGGAGAAAACGACTTTGGATAAGGTGAACACGGGAGTCGTAGCGCAGGTCATGGGGCCTGTGGTAGACGTTCATTTTTCGGAAGGAACGCTGCCTGCCATCTATAACGCCCTGACCCTGCCGGTCGGCGATCATACGCTGACGGTTGAGGTTGCGCAGCATATCGGAGACAATACGGTCCGCTGCATCGCAATGGGCTCCACAGACGGTCTGCAGCGCGGTGTGACCGTGACTGATACCGGAAAGGGCATTTCCGTTCCGGTCGGCCGCGAAACACTGGGCAGAATCTTCAACGTCCTCGGAGACGTGGTGGATGACGGTCCGCAGGTTGAGGCAAAGGAACGCTGGGATATCCATCGTCCGGCCCCCTCTTTTGAGGAACTGTCCACATCCACCGAAATCCTGGAAACAGGCATTAAGGTTATCGACCTGATCTGCCCCTACGCAAAGGGTGGTAAGATCGGTATGTTCGGCGGCGCCGGCGTAGGCAAAACCGTTATGATCATGGAACTGATCAACAACATCGCGAAGCAGCACGGCGGTCTGTCCGTGTTCACCGGTGTTGGTGAGCGTACCCGTGAAGGTAACGACCTGTACTACGAAATGAAAGAGAGCGGCGTTCTGGGGAACACCGCGCTGGTTTACGGCCAGATGAACGAACCGCCGGGAGCACGTATGCGCGTCGGCCTTTCCGGTCTGACCATGGCGGAATATTTCCGTGATCAGGAGAACCAGGACGTTCTGCTGTTCATCGACAACATCTTCCGTTTCACCCAGGCAGGTTCTGAGGTTTCCGCCCTGCTGGGCCGTGTGCCTTCCGCCGTTGGCTACCAGCCGACACTGGCTACGGAAATGGGTATGCTCCAGGAGCGTATCACTTCCACCCACAAGGGATCCATCACATCCGTTCAGGCTGTTTACGTTCCCGCGGACGACCTGACCGACCCGGCTCCCGCCACGACATTCGCCCACCTGGACGCGACAACGGTTCTTTCCCGTTCCATCGCCAGCCAGGGTATCTATCCCGCTGTGGACCCGCTGGATTCTACCAGCCGGATCCTGAATCCGGATGTGCTGGGTGAAGAACACTACCGGATCGCCCGGGAAGTGCAGCGGATCCTGCAGCGCTACAATGAACTGATGGACATCATCGCGATCATGGGTATGGATGAACTGGCAGAAGAAGACAAGCTGCTGGTTACCCGGGCCCGTAAGATCCAGCGCTTCCTGTCCCAGCCCTTCTTCGTCAGTGAGAAGTTCACCGGTCTGCCCGGTGTGTATGTACCGCTGAGCGAAACCCTGAGAGGCTTCCGCGAGATCATCGAAGGCAAGCATGACGACCTGCCCGAGAGCGCCTTCCTCTTTGTCGGTACCATCGACGAAGCGGTTGAAAAGGCGAAGAAAGGCGGCAAAGCGTGAAAACCTTCCCATTGATCATTTCCTCCCCGGACGGAGACCTGTTCCGCGGGGAAGCCGAAATGCTGATCCTGCGCGGTACCGAGGGCGACCTGGCCATTATGGCAGGCCACGTGCCTTTCGTGACGGCTGTGGTCAGGAGCAACTGTGTTGTGATCACTGATACGGAAGAACGGAAGGAAGGCGTCATTGAGAGCGGCCTGCTGACCGTGGACGCTGAAAAGACGACTGTGCTGACATCGGCGCTGACCTGGAACAAATGATATTTTTACGGCGGACGGGATACCCGTCCGCCGTTCGTTCAATAAACGGAATAACAGGAGGAGAATCTAATGGACCGTCTGGAACAATTTCTGAATTTTGCGGAGCAGTCTCCCACAGCCTTCCACGCGGCGGCAGGCTTTCGGGAAATGCTGAAAAACGCGGGCTTTACCGAACTGAAGGAGACAGATCCCTGGCTGGTGGACGCGGGCGGAAAGTACTTTGTGGTACGGAATGATTCCGCTGTGATTGCCTTTGAAGTTCCGGAAACCGGCTTTTCTCCCTTCCGGATCGTGGCGGCCCATGGGGATTCGCCTGCCTTCAAGCTGAAGGAGAATTTTGAGGATGCCGGGGACCACTATGTGCGGCTGAATGTGGAACGGTACGGCGGGATGATCATGTCCTCCTGGCTGGACCGGCCGCTGTCTGTTGCCGGCCGGCTGGCGGTTCGCGAAGGAGACGGTGTAGGCATACGGCTGGTCAATCTGGACCGGGACGCGGTGCTGATTCCGAATCAGCCGATTCATTTTAACCGGGAGATCAACGATGGATTCAAGTATGATCCCCAGACCGATTTGCTGCCCCTGTACGGAAACCAGGACGCTAAGGGCGGCCTGATGGAGGAAGTTGCGGAGGCGGCAGGCGTCCGCCGGGAGGATATCCTCAGCCACGACCTGTTCCTGTACAGCAGGGAGCGGGCGACGGTATGGGGCGCCGGGGACGCGTTCTTCTCCTGCGCGCGAATCGATGACCTGGAATGCGCCTGGGCAGGCATGGCTACCCTGGCGGAGAGCAGCGCCAGGGACGCAGTGAATGTGTGTGCGGTATTTGATAATGAGGAAGTGGGTTCCTCCACCCGCCAGGGTGCGGATTCTTCTTTCCTGTATGATACCTTGACCCGGATGGGCTTTGCGCTGGGCGCGTCGGACGGGGAGATCCGCGCGGCGATCGCCGGCAGCTTTATGGTCTCCGCGGACAACGCGCATGCGGTGCATCCGAACCATCCGGAGAAGTTTGACCGGCAGAACCGGTCCTATATGAATGAAGGCGTTGTGATCAAGCACAACGCCAACCAGAAGTATACAACGGACGCGGTTTCTTCCGCACGGTTCGCCCTGATCTGTGAGCGCGCCGGTGTACCGGTACAGCACTTTGTGAACCGGTCAGACCTGTTGGGCGGCTCCACGCTGGGCAATATCTCCAATACTCATGTTTCCATGGATACGGTGGATATCGGCCTGCCGCAGCTGGCCATGCATTCCCTGTATGAAACCGCGGGCACGAAGGACCTGGAGTACCTGCTTAAGGCACTGGAAGAATTCTGGAAATAAGATGACGCAATTCAGAATTCAGAATTAAGAATTCAGAATTAATGCCCTTTTCCGGGATTGAATCCTGAACATTATGAATTATGAATTGGTCTTCAGGCCAAATTCTGATGGCAGGAAACGCGGACAGGTGTTTTCCAGGGAACAGATGACGGAGGAAGCGAGCCGGACGCCGATACAGCAGGCTTCGGCCAGCGCCTTTCCATAAGTCAGTCCTGCGGCGACACCGGCAAAGAAGGCGTCGCCGGCTCCGGTGGTATCCGCCACCGGAACCTGCTGTGCGGCACAGGTGCCGTATTCTCCGTTCCGGTTTGCCCAGATGGCGCCGTCTCCGCCGAGGGTGACAACCATGGAGGGAATTTCCGCATCCATGACCCTTTCCGAAAGCTGGCGGGCCAGCGCGTCCGGATCATCTCCGCTGAATTCAGCGGAGAAGAGGACGCCGGCTTCCTGCCGGTTGCAGACGAAGCAGTCCGTCTGCTGCAGGAAGGCGCGCCGGTCCAGGGCAATGTTGATGTTGGAAACGGCGGCATAGATCTGCTTGTTGTATTTATGTTTCAGCCGGAAGATTTCATCCAGCATCACTTCGTCCAGATCCAGCTCCAGCAGGATACTGTCGGTTTCGGCAAAGAGGGGATTTCCTTCCTCCTGAAGCAGGGGAAGCAGGGGCGACAGATCCGGCCGGTGGGAGATGGAGGCGCATACGTCGTTATTGTTGTCAAACACAGCCAGCCAGGTGCCCATGCCATCGGGAACCTTCCGGATGAAGCGGGTATCCACCCCGTGCTCCATGAGGCGCGTCAGTACATCTTCACCGGTACCGTTGGGATCCACCAGGGAAAGAAGCACCGGTTCCAACCCCAGGTTTCCCAAGTCCTCCGCAATATTCCGGCTGACACCGCCGTGGACGTACCGGACTTTGCCGGCGTTTCGTCCGCAGGGGATATAGGTGCGGGAAGGATAGCCCTTGATATCCACAAAGACGCTGCCAATCACAACAATACTCATGTGTTTCTCCTTTTTCATATCTAAAAGAATGACACAACAAGAGAACCGGCGGATTTTATAGAAAACTTTTCCTTATTTTACCACAGGGAACTCATGAAAAACAACCGGAAAACAGCATAAACGGAAACTGTATGATACAATACCAGACGGTATGAGAATGCGGAGGTGCACGGTGTTCGGCGGAGCGAGAGCGGAGAAGCAGCGGATCCGGCAGGAAGTGCGGCTGATTTCCGCAAACCTGACACCGGAGTACCGGCAGGAAGCCAGCCGGGAAATTGCCCGGCAGGTGCTGGAGCTTCCTTTCTGGAAACAGGCGGGTACCGTCATGATGTACTGCAGCCTGCCGGGGGAACCGGATACACGGGCTTTGATGGAAACGGCACTGAAGGAAGGCAAAACCCTGCTGCTGCCCCGATGCTATGAAGCCGGCAGGATGGAAGCACTGCCGGTGAAGGATCCCGCCGAACTCAAACCGGGTACGCTGGGCATTCCAGAACCGGCGGATGAGACCGGGGAGAAACCGGAACCTGACCTGATCCTGGTGCCCTGCATGGCAGCGACGCCGAACGGGATCCGCCTGGGCCACGGCGCGGGGTATTATGACCACTTCCTGGCAGAGCATTCCGGGAAAACCGTATGTCTCTGCTTCCGGAAACTGCTGCGGAGTGATCTCCCGGCAGAAGATACGGATATTTCCATGGACCTTGTGATCTCCGACTGAGTATTGGCGGGGATTGACGAAGGTTTTTTCATGAGGTAAACTGCATTCAATCGTTCAATTCTGGAGGTGTTCCGGTATGAAGCACACGATCTTTACGGGCGCGGCTACCGCGATTATCACTCCCTTTACTGAAGAAGGGATTGATTGGGATGCCTTTGGCCGGCTGATTGACTTTCAGCTCGCCGGGGGGATCAACGCGCTTGTAGTCGCCGGTACGACAGGCGAGGGAAGCACTCTCACGGACCGGGAGCATGAAGACGCGGTCGTCTTCTGCGTTAAACGTGTTGCGGGCAAAGTACCGGTAATCGCCGGAACGGGCTCCAACAATACCGCTCATGCCATTGAGCGGACACAGACCGCCTGCAAAGCCGGCGCGGACGCTGTGCTGCTTGTGACGCCCTACTATAACAAGACCACACAGCGGGGACTGATCGCCAGCTTTTCCGCCATCGCGGACGCCAGTGACGTGCCCTGCATCCTGTATAATGTTCCGTCCCGGACCGGGCTGAACATGCTGCCGGATACCCTGGCGGTGCTGGCAAAGCATGAAAAGATTGCCGCGGTGAAGGAAGCCTGCGGCAACCTGAGCCAGGTTGCGAAGGAACGGCTGCTGTGCGGGGATGACCTGGATATCATCTCCGGCTGTGACGACCAGATCGTACCGACCCTGAGCCTGGGCGGTATAGGCGTCATCTCTGTGGTGGCCAACATGATGCCGAAGGAGACGGCGGAAATCTGCTCCCGCTTCTTCAGCGGGGACGTGAAGGGCGCTGCAACGCTGCAGCTGAAGATGCTGTCCCTGATGAACCAGCTGATGATTGAGACCAACCCCATTCCCGCCAAGGCGGCCTGCGCAGCCATGGGTTTCGGTAAAAACCTGCTCCGTCTGCCCCTGGTGCCGATGGAAGAGGGCAACCGGCAGAAGATGCTGCAGATGATGCGTGAACTGAACCTGGAGGTAACGGAATGAGAATCATTCTGAGCGGATACGGCGGACATATGGGCAGGGAAGTCCGGGCCTGCGCGGAACGGATGGAAGACGCCCGGATTGTTGCGGGTGTGGATCCTATGGCACCGGCGGATGACATCTGTGTGAAATCCATTGCTGATTGCAAAACGGAAGCAGACGTGATTATCGACTTCAGCCATCACTCCGGAACCGGAGCACTGCTGGAGTATGCCATCGCGAAAAAGCTGCCGGTGGTGCTTGCAACCACAGGCCAGACCGAAGAAGAGAAAGCCCTCATTACAGAGGCTTCCAAACAAATCCCGATTTTCCTGGCAGCAAACTATTCCCTGGGAATTGCCACGCTGATAGACCTGGTGAAACGGGCGGTTGCCCTGTATCCGGACGGCGAGATCGAAATCGTGGAACAGCATCATGACCGGAAACTGGACGCGCCGAGCGGAACAGCCCTGTCTCTGTTCAATGCTGTGAAGGAAGTCCGGCCGGAAGCCACCGCCAACTGCGGCCGCTCCGGACAGGGCAAGCGGACACAGGACGAGGTGGGCATCCATGCCATCCGGATGGGTAATATCGTCGGCATTCATGAGGTGATGATCAGCACCCAGAATGAGCGGATCAGCCTGAAACATGAAGCTTTCAGCCGGGGTGTATTCGCCGAAGGCAGCCTGAAAGCGGCGGCATTCATGGTGGGAAAGAAACCGGGAATGTATGACATGAAGGACATGTTAAATGCTTAAGCATTTAACATGTAATGAATACTGAAAAATGAATACTTAAAACTTAAGAATATTTTGTTATACAGACAGATAAGGGAGAAAAACAATGAAGATTGCAATTTACGGGTATGGTAATCTTGGACGGGGTGTGGAACTGGCGATCCGGCAGAATCCGGATGCGGAACTGTTCGGCGTATTTACCCGCCGGGATCCGAAAACGGTGACAACCCTGACCGGCGCGCCGGTGTATGCCGCGCAGGACGTGGAAAACTACGTCGGACAGATTGACGTTATGATCATCTGCGGCGGCAGCGCTTCCGACCTGCCGGAAATGACCCCCATGCTGGCGAAGAGGTTCAACGTGGTGGATTCCTTCGATACCCACGCACGGGTGCCGGAGCATTTTGCCAATGTGGATAAAGCAGCCCTGCTGGGCGCACATACCGCGATCATCAGCGCAGGCTGGGATCCCGGCCTGTTCTCCCTGGCCCGCCTGTACATGAACATCGTCCTGCCGGACGGCAAGGACTACACCTTCTGGGGCCGCGGCGTGAGCCAGGGCCACAGTGACGCTATCCGCCGGATCCCCGGTGTGAAGGACGCCCGCCAGTACACCGTGCCGGTGGAAGACGCCCTGGCAAAGGTGCGCGCCGGAGAGAATCCGGAACTGACCACCCGCCAGAAGCATACCCGTGAGTGCTACGTGGTGGCGGAGGAAGGCGCGGACAAGACCCTGATTGAAAAGCAGATCAAGGAGATGCCCAACTACTTCGCTGATTATGATACGACGGTGACCTTCATCACTGCTGAAGAGATGAAGCGGGATCACAGCGAACTGCCCCACGGCGGACAGGTGATCCGCTGCGGTGAAACCGGCAAAGACGGCAATCACAAGCATGTGATGGAGTTCTCCCTGAAGCTGGACTCCAATCCGGAGTTCACCGCTTCCGTACTGGTGGCCTGTGCCCGGGCGGTTGTCCGGATGAACAGCCGTCAGATTTTCGGCTGCAAGACGCTGTTTGACGTCGCTCCGGCGGATCTGTCTCCCATAGATCCTGCGGATATCCGGAAGAAGCTGCTGTAAGTTTCCGGACACAAAAAGCATAAAATGATCAATGCCTCCCCTGCGCTGCGGGGGAGGCATTGTTGCATTCAGGGCACAATCCCGGTATAATAGGGAATGAAAAGAGCACTGTTTTCTGAAGAACTGAATGATTCCTGAAAAACCGGCCGACGAGAATAACGACAGCGGAATCTGTTGTTGTTCCCTGGAAAAGGACATAATCGGCAAACATAATTGTTTACGGAGGGATGCGCCATGAAAAAGATGCTGGCTGTGCTGCTTGCATTGGCATTGATTTTCGGGACTGCTGCTGTGGCTGAGGACGGGACGCCTGAGCTGATCACCGTCACGGTGTTCCGGGGAGAAGCGGGTGAACAGCCCACCGCGGACAACCGGATTTACAGGAAGATCGAGGAAGAACTGGGCATCCGGTTTGACATCCGGTTCCTGACCGGAGATCTGGATGAGACCCTGCTGCAGATTCTGTCAGAGGATACATATCCGGATCTGATTGACGGCGCGAACAGCGATGAAATCCTGGAGGACGCGGGCATACTGATTGACCTGCTGCCCCATATCAGCGAGGAGAAAACACCGAACCTGTACAAGCATCTCTATACGGACAACCGGATCAACCAGCTGGTTACGGATGACGGAAAGCTGTACATTATTCCGAATTACGGGATTAACTATAATCAAAGGTCACTGACCTATGCCAACGGTCCGGCTTTCTTCCTGCAGAAGCAGGTTATAGCCTGGAACAATTACAAAGTTCCGACTACATTGAATGAGTATTTTGACCTGATAGAACGATATATTGCCGCAAATCCGGAAACACCGGAGGGAGTTCCCTATACGGGTTTCGCGATTCTCTGTGATGACTGGCATCGTTACTGCCTGGTCAATCCGGTTCAGCACCTGATGGGCCGTCCGAACGACGGAGACGTGATTGTGGACGTCTCAACGCCGGAGTACAAAACTGAGACCTTTATCAACCAGCCTTACGCAAAGGCTTATTATGCCAAACTGAATGAAGCGTTCAACAAGGGCCTGATACGGGAAGAAACCTTCCACTGGAATTATGACCAGTATATGGATGCGCTTTCGGGCGGTTCTGTGCTGGGTATGTTTGACCAGAACTGGAATATGTCTGCCGCAAACGACGCCCTGTACATGTCCGTAAAATTTGAACAGACTTACCTGGCGCTGCCGCTGGTCTACGATCCGGAATATGTGGACGGCCGGGAAATCGAAGAGCATTACGTGAACTATGACGTGATGAACAAGGACCGGGGCTTCGGCATCTCAGTCACTTGTCCGTATCCGGAACGCCTGATCGCCATGATGGATACCTTCCTGTCTGATGAATGGCAGCTCCTGTTCCAGTGGGGAATTGAGGGGGAAGACTATTACGTCGATGAAAACGGCCGGATGAGGATGACGCTGGAACAGTTCCTGGCGCAGGCGGCTGATACAGAGTGGAAACTGGCAAACAAGGCCTTGGCCATCTGGGAAGGTTGCCCGAAGAAGGAAGGAACAATGGATGACGGCAACGCCTGGGCACCCATGGAACAGCCCGAAATCTACTATGACCAGATGACAGACTATGACAAGGAATTCCTCGCAGCCTGTGGAAAGAAACTGCCGATTGACTTTTTCAATCCGCCGCTGGAACTCGCGCCCTACGGGGAAGCCTGGCAGATAGACAAGGACCCGATCGACATGGATTATATGGACTTTGAACAGATTGAGGATCAGTGGCTGCCGGAAATTATTATGTGCGATCCGGCTGAACTGGACAGCCTGTGGGATGATTTTGTGGATGAGATCAGTCACAGCGCCGCTGTTTACTCTGAATTCATGCAGGAGGAGATCCTGAAACTGGTGGAAAAGGCGGCAAAATGATACGAACGGGTACAGAAAGACCAAGTTCCGGGGACGGGGTGAATTCACCCCGTCTCTGTTTGAATGGACGGACAGAAACTGTAGATGGGAAAAACAGGAAATATATGCCGACAGGCTGAAACCAGACTGATCACAAGATGCTGTATACAAAGGAAAACTGAGCAACAACTTATCATATTTCTCAAATAGTTGCGTAAGTTTTTGATGAGATGATTTGTGTAATCATCTCATTTTTTGTTGCACAATTATTGAGAATGGATACAATATAAAACAGGCATACTTATTGATATACAAAGGGATTCCGGATCGCACGGTTTGAGCATCAAAGAAATCGATTTCAAAATTGAGGAGCAAAAACTAATAAATAAAAGAGCAACAACTTGTTAACAGTGACCGAATGTGCCATTGTGAAAGTACGTACATTTTGACACAATAGATGCAAAGGCACGAGGTGCCAAAAAGAAAAAATGGAGGAGAAACACTATGAGGAAAATCCTGGCTGCCCTGTTGGCTCTGGCGATGGTTCTCGCTCTCGTTCCCGCCGTTATGGCTGAAGGCGAAGAACCCCTAACGCTCACCGTCTTTATCAGCGATCCCGGCGAACCGCCGACTGAAGACAACAAGATCTACAAGCTGATCGAAGAAAAACTCGGCATCAAATTCGAGTTCGAATACGTTGCCGGCAACCTGGACGAGAGCCTGGGTCTGAAGATCACCAACAAGGACTATGCTGACCTGTTCTCCGGCGGCAACAGCGCTGACCTGATCATCAACGGCGGTGCTCTGATCAACCTGCTGGACTATGTTAGCCCCGAAAAGACTCCCCTGCTGTGGGAGCACTTCGCAGCTCAGAAGGCTCGCCTGATCGACAAGGATGAAAACGGCAATGACGTGCTGTACATCATCCCCAACTTCGGTCTTGCGGACGGCGGCCAGATCGTTAACACCGTGAGAGGCCCCGGATTCTTCATTCAGAAGCAGGTTCTGGAGTTCAATGGCTATCCCCAGATCAAGACCCTGAATGACTACTTCGATGCTATTGAAAAGTTCATTGATGCCAACCCCACCGATGAGAACGGCACTCCCTATGTCGGATTTGCCATCCTGTGCGATGACTGGCGTCATTTCTGCCTGATCAACCCCGTGCAGCACCTGATGGGCCGTCCGAACGACGGTGAAGTCGTGGTCGACATCAATGATCCTGACCTCCACACCGAAACCTTCATCGACAAGCCCTATGCCAAGATCTACTACAAGAAGCTGAACGAAGAATTCAACAAGGGCCTGATCGAACGCGATACCTTCACCGATGGTTATGAAGCCAACTACATCCCGAAGCTGTCCAGCGGCATCGTTCTGGGCATGTTCGACCAGGGATGGGACTTCGATACTCCCACTGCTGCCCTGCAGGATGCGGGTATGTACAAGAACACCTATGTCGGCCTGGGCCTGACCTACGAAGCGAAGGACCTGGAAGGCGTACAGCTGCCCACCGAAAACTGGCAGATCGAAGAACATTACGTGAACAGCGAAGTTCCGAACGTCCGCCGTGGCTTCGGTATCTCTGTGAACTGCAAGTGCCCCGAGCGCGTTGTCGCTATGTGGGAAGAATTCATGAAGCCCGAATGGCAGCTGATCTTCAACTGGGGCATCGTGGATGAAGACTACTATATCGATGAAAACGGCCGCCTGCAGATGACAGACGAGCAGTACAAGAACACCCTGAACAGCCAGTGGAAGCTGGAGAACAAGGCTGATGGCATCTTCGGCAACAGCCCGAAGCGTCAGGGCACCATCCTTGAGGACATCGTTCTTGAAGATGGCCAGGTCGTCAAGGCCGGCAACTGCTGGGAAGTTGGCAACCAGCCCGAGATCCTGTTCGGCCAGATGGACGAATATGACAAGAACTTCCTGGCTGCTTACGGCTACAAGAAGTTCTCTGACTTCGTGAACCAGCCCATTGAGCTGGCTCCCTGGGGCGAAGCCTGGCAGCTGAACAAAGAAGCTGTGGCTACCGAAGTTACCCAGTTTGGCCAGATTCAGGACAAGCGCCTGCCCGAGCTGATCATGTGCGACCCCGCCGAATTCGATGCCAAGTGGGACGAATTCGTCGCCGAGATCGGACCGGCCGCCAAGGTCTATTCCGAGCATATGCAGAAAGCAGTTGTTGAAGCGACTCAGAAATTCCTTGAAGGTCAGAAGTAAGATTCGGTAATACCTGCCAGGGGAGAGAGTCATTCTCTCCCCTGGGTTTTTGAGAAAGGGGTTGTCCACCGCATGACCAGTATCCCGCGGAATGCCAATAAAGTGATTAATACAGGACGAAAATCCAAATTTGCCAAGATCATGGGAAGCCAGTGGCAGCTAATGCTGATGTCGGTTCCCGTGCTTCTTTACGTTCTGTTGTTTAATTATACGCCTCTGTGGTACTGGATTAATGCTTTTAAGGACTTCGGCAACAAAAACGCGTTCGGCAAAGGCAATGCGGCCTGGTTCGGTCTGGGCAATTTCGCGCAACTGTTCAGGCCGAATGCTGAAGTAGTGGGCGGACGAATGGGCCTCTGGAACGATTTCGGTCAAAGTGTCCGGAACACCCTGGCTATGAGCCTGATCAACCTGGTATTCAGTACGGTGGCTGCCATTGTGCTGGCAATCCTGTTGAACGAGGTGAAGAACAAGGGGTTCAAGCGGACTGTACAGACTGTCACCTATCTTCCTCACTTTCTGAGCATGATTGTCGTGGTAAGCATGACGCAGAATATTTTCTCCACCAACGGGGCTGTAAACAATTTTCTGATGAATACGGGCCTGATCAAGGATGAGATATTCTGGCTGGGTGATAAACGATACTTCTGGCTGCTGGTTGGTATTGTCAACGTGTGGAAAGAAGTCGGCTGGGGCACTATTATCTATATTTCAGCCATGACTTCCATCGATCCCTGCCTTTATGAAGCGGCAGCAATTGATGGCGCGGGACGGTTACAGCGGATCCTGCACGTAACGCTCCCGGGCATCAAATCCACTTTTGTTATTCTTCTGATTATGAATATCGGCCACTTGATGGAGGCCGGATTTGAAATTCAGTATCTGCTGGGCCGCGGCGTGGTATACGATGTGGCCTGCACCATTGATATCTTCGTGCTGAAGTACGGCACCGAAAAGCTTGACATGGGTATTGCGACTGCTGCCGGCATATTCAAGAGCGTGGTGGCGATCGTACTGCTGATTGTCGCGAATGTGATCGCTAAGGCGTTGGATGAAGATACACTGATCTGACGAAAATGGCGAAACAGACACGGCAAAGAGCGGAAGACAAGGAAGGTGGACGTATGAGCATGATCAATCAGGAGTCCAATAAGGAATTTATCGGAACTCAAAGAGGTATTCGGGATATTCTGAAAACCATCCGGGAAGGTACCCGGATGTCAAGAATACAGCTTCGTTTCGCCATGACTGTGGCGATAGTACTTCTTATTGCTCTGTTTGTGATTATGATCGTTGCCGGAGAACGGGCGAACAATACCGTCCTGGTGAATGAAGAAGCAGAATTACTGACAGATGCAACGACTGCCGAGCGGATTTTTTCCGCAGACGGCAAAACCCTGGCGTTCCAGGAAGGATACACATGGTCCGGTGAAGGACCCCGGTATATCCTGAATGAGCGTATGACCACATCCAAACCCTATTGGCTGACACTGAGCACGGAGAGCGAGATCGCCGAATACGAGCAGGTACTCGGTGAAGGACGCTTCCTTCAGGTTGAAAATCTCGGAAACAACGGTATCTGGGTCGCAATGGCCACCGAGGATGAAATCAAAAATGTGACGAAGGCTTCAGAAGAGGCTAAGATTGCTCGCCTTGACGGTATCAAAGATTCATCCTGGCTGCAGAAAGGTACTGATGAAGATAACAAGGCTGCTGAGGCTGCTTTCAATAAGATCCGGTTTATCCAGTTTGAACGGCTCGGCAATACACACATCCGCCTGCGTCGCGGCACAGACGCAGAGATACAGGCTATTGATAACGAAAAATCCCATTATGAACAGCTGCGTTCCATTGCACTGATACTCGTGCTTGTTGCACTCGGAGTATTTATCTTTGTCCTGAAATCCGGAAAGATGCATAACAAACCGATTTCTTTCAGGAATGCGGTCAAAATGATCGCGCTGGTTGCCGGTGCGGTTTTCCTGGGACTGGCAGTATTCATGACAATACAGGCGGATTACAGACAAGATGAAATGAATCGCCAGAATCCTATGATTATGGTAATCGATGGTGAAACGACGGAGGACGAAGAGATTCTCGAAACAACCGCATCTGATCAGAAGTTCAGTTTCCCGGACAAACAGGGAGCGACCAGGACGGTCGTGATTCCTCAGAGAGTTACAGGCCTTTCAACACACCGGATTATTCAGTACGCTGCATTAGCGCTGCTGGGTATTTTATTGGCGGTTATAGTGTATTTCTTCCGGTATGAACGTGATCTTGGTTTCCCGATTTTCAATACGGTGGTTCTGATCCTGCTGATGATGGTTACGCTTTATCCGGTGCTGAACACACTGGCTACCGCATTCAATGAAGGAACGGACGCAATCCGCGGCGGGATCGGCATACTGCCCCGTAAATTTAGCATGAAGAGCGTGGACAATATCCTGTCCAAGCAGGAGATCTTCGACGCTGCCTGGGTATCTGCTTCGAAGACAGTGATCATTACCGTCCTAAACCTTTTCTGGACCGGCATGCTGGCATATGCGCTTTCCCGCAGGGAATACGTGCTTCGTAAGCTTATGACCACGGTGATGGTGCTGACCATGTACGTGAATGCCGGCTTGATCCCGAACTACATCCTGATTTCCCAGACGCTGAACCTGGCACATACTTATTGGGTATATATTATTCCGACCATGTTCTCCTGCTTTAATATGATCGTAATCCGAACCTATATCCTCGGACTGCCGGACGCCCTGGTGGAATCCGCGAAGATTGACGGTGCGGGTGATCTGAGAATCTACTGGAAAATCATTTTCCCGCTGTGTATGCCGGTTTTGGCAACGGTTGCGCTGTTTGTTGCAGTAGGCAGCTGGAATAGCTGGTTCGATACCCGGTTGTATAATGCAGGACAAAAGGATCACAAGACGTTGCAGTACCTACTGCAGATGAAGATTCTGACTGCGGGAACAAACGCTAATGCGGCGAATGCCACTACAGACGCTCTGAAAGCGTCTTCCAAGGTGGAACCTGTCACGATCCGGGCCGCTATTACCGTCATTTCCACTGTTCCGATTCTGGTTGTATATCCGCTTCTCCAGAAGTATTTCGTAACAGGTATGGCGCTGGGCAGCGTGAAGGGATGAACCTCTTTTGACCGCCAGTGGCGGAAATATCAAAAGAGGTGAATTCAACCGAAACAAGCGAGCTGCCCGGTGGGCAGTCGCGCCGATTGAGGTTGCGGGGCAAAAGCAGAGCATTAACCAATGAAAAATGAAGAATGAATAATTAAGTGTTTTCTTAAGGACACTTATCAGACAAAAGGAGGCGTGGACCGGTGTCACAGATGAGGAGCGCGGAGGTCTCTGCCCGGGCCGCGCGCTATGAGGACGGTTTCCGGGTGCTCCAGGGCAGGCGGGAATATGTTACCTACCTGGATGATTCATCGATCCGTATCTGGTATTCGGATATCCCGTGGCGGTATGAAACACACGATCATTCAGCGGTGGAGATTCTCCTAACGCTGGAGGGCATGGTGACATACACCATCGAGGATAAGATTTACCAGGTTCGCAAGGGGGAGATCCTGATTGTGCCACCGGATACGCTTCATTCCCTGACCATGGGCGAGGGAAGCAGCCGGTATCTCTTCCTGTTTGAATCCGACGCTATTATGACCATGCGGGATATCAAATCCATGGCCATGTATTTCCACAAACCGTTCCATCTGAGGGACGGATCGGACGCTCATGTGCGTATCCGGGAGCTGCTGCTCAGGGCAAGGGAAGCCTATGAGAAGCGGGAAATGATGTGGAACACCATGTGCTACAGCTGCATTCTCCGGGTTTATGCTACGCTTGGACAGCGGTATCTGAGCGGCATCAAACCGCGAACCGGGGATAACATGCGGAACATGGACTCGGAAGTGATCAATGCGGTAATGACTTACATCAACAATCATTATCGTGAAGAACTTTCTCTGGAGGATGTGGCGAAGTTTGCCGGATTCAGCCGTTACTACTTCTCCCGGTCCTTCAAACGGCAGACAGGTTATTCGTTCAAGGATTACCTGTGCCAGAAACGGTTGCAGGTGGCAATGGACCTGCTGATCCGCACAAACCGTTCCATGCGGGATGTGGCCATTGAAAGCGGGTTTGGCAGTGTGGCGACGTTTAACCGGGTTTTCCGGGAAAAGAAAGGATGTACCCCCACGCAGTATCGGGCGATTTATGGAACATACTGATCGATCATTCTGGTTTCCGAGTGTACTGTAATACTTATAGAGAGGCGAAAAAGTGTGAAAAAACTTGGCATTATTATCAGCGTCATCTGCGCGATCATTACCGCGATTGCCGTATTGGGTATCATTCTGGCAAACCAGGGCAAGGTGGAAACTTTTGAAGCCAATCAGCTGGGAGAAGTATACCGGATTGCAGCAATGGATTTCCCGGAAGCACCGGAAGGGGAACCGGTTGATCCGACTGCAAGCCACCCCAAATCTGATTCTCTTGTTCAAATCCTGAAAAAGAAAACAAGTGATACACTGACCGGCCGCCTCCGGTTGATCGAAGGCCTGATGAACCGCTTTGAGGCCATGGAAGTCAAGATGGTAGGGGAAGGTTGGGACAGATCGGATCCTGCCTATAATGATGCACTTGAAAAAAGATATGTAGAAGAAATAACCAGCTATGGTATTTACCGAAATCTCACAAGCCTGTCAGCTTGGGAAAAGTTCTGCATGTTTGCGATCACCTATCGTTCGGTGATGTTGATTTTCGGATTCCTGGGTGTTGGCCTTGGTCTGGCAATCGCCTCCTCCAGCAATTATGAAAGTGATCTGGATGAGTCAAAATAATGGTTTTTCTGCACAAAAAACGCATCGGGGTATATGACCCTGATGCGTTTTTTCGATGAATCCAATTTATACCAGCAGGCTGAGCAGCGGAATGGTGAGGATGCTCAGCAGGGTGGAGAGGAGGGCGCAGTTTGCGGCCAGTTCCTGGCCGTTGTGATGGATCTCGGCGAGATTCAGCAGGATGCTGGCACAGGGAGTGCCAGCCAGGATCAGGATGCTGCCCTTGAACACCGGATCAAGCGGAAAGGGCAGCACCAGCAGGTAGCAGAAGAGCGGGAACACCAGCAGTTTGCCGGCGGAGATCAGCCAGGCCAGCTTCGTGGTGAAGAGGGCTTTGAAATCCATGGTGGCCAGCCGGACACCGAGGATGATCATGCAAAGCGGGGTGGACATGGCTCCCAGGGTGCTGAAGCCGGTGCGCAGGATATCGGGAAGCCAGTCTTTGGCATTCAGGAGGCACAGGATCATACCCGTGAAGACAGCCAGCATGGATGGATTCACCAGGGCGGCCTTCAGGGAGATATGCTTTTTCTCCCCGGTCAGGGTGAAAACGCCGACAGTCCAGGCCAGGATATTCAGGGCGGCGTTAAACATGGAGGAGTAAACCGCGGCTTCCGGTGCCTCCGGGAAAAGGGCGCGGACCACCGGCATGCCGAAAAAGCCCACATTGCCCATGACGGCCGCGATGGACAGCATCCGCAGGGCGAATACCTTCCTTTTTTCCTTGCCCAGGATCAGGAGGATCAGCAGCATCAGCAGCGTTTCCCCGGCCAGGGCGAAGAGCAGGAAGAGCCCCATCTTCGCAAAAAGGGCGGGAGAAGGATCCAGCCCGTACAGGGCGTTCACATACAGGGCGTATCCGCAGATATAGAGCAGGATGACGCTGATACTGCTCAGATGATCCGGTTTCACTTTTTTGACTTTGCACATGAAAAAACCGGGCAGAAGATACAGGAGCATGAGCAGCACATTGCTGAAGGTGACGGAGAAACTGATCATCAAAAACCACCTCGTATCCAGTATTATATCATTGCTTTTTTTGTGCGTACAGCCATGAAAGCCTGGAACCCTTGAAAATCATGGGATGCACAAGATATAGGTATTTTTATGAAAATCTTTCACAACATATTGACTTTCCCGGGAGGGGCATGCTATATTTAGTGAGCAAAAAATATAGGGTATTTCTGACTGTCAAAAACAACAAATAAGAGGAAACAAGGGAGCGCTTAGTTATGTATCAGGTTGTCAAAAGAGACGGAAAAATCACGGATTTTGAGATCGGCAAAATCTCAAAAGCCATCACCAAAGCGTTCGAAGCTCTGGGAAAACAGTATCATCCCAGCGTGATCGACATGCTGGCCCTGCGGGTTACCGCGGAGTATGAACCGCTGATCCACGACGATAAAATCGCGGTGGAAACCATCCAGGACTGCGTCGAAAAGGTGCTGTCCGAAGCGGGCTATGCTGACGTGGCCAAGGCCTACATCCTGTACCGCAAACAGCGGGAGAAAGTCCGCAACGTCAATTCCGCCCTTCTGAACTATAAGGACCTGGTGGACAACTATCTCCGCATCAACGACTGGCGCGTAAAGGAAAACTCCACCGTCACCTATTCCGTTGGCGGCCTGATCCTGTCCAACTCCGGCGCCATCACGGCCAACTACTGGCTGAGCGAGATCTATGACAATGAAATCGCTGAAGCCCACCGCAGCGCGGCCATTCATATCCATGACCTGAGCATGCTGACCGGCTACTGTGCCGGCTGGAGCCTGAAGCAGCTGATCCAGGAAGGCCTCGGTGGCGTTCCCGGCAAGATCACCAGCTCTCCGGCCAGCCATCTGTCCACCCTGTGCAACCAGATGGTGAACTTCCTGGGCATCATGCAGAACGAGTGGGCCGGCGCTCAGGCCTTCTCCAGCTTTGATACCTACCTGGCTCCCTTCGTCCGGATTGACAACCTGTCCCAGAAGGAAGTCAAGCAGTGCATCCAGAGCTTCATCTACGGTGTGAACACCCCCAGCCGCTGGGGCACCCAGGCACCCTTCTCCAACATCACCCTTGACTGGACCTGCCCGAAGGACCTGGAAAACCTGCCGGCCATCATCGGCGGCAAGGAAATGGACTTTACCTATGGCGAGTGCCAGAAGGAAATGGACATGGTCAACAAGGCCTTCATCGAAATCATGATCGAAGGCGACGCCAACGGCCGCGGCTTCCAGTATCCGATTCCCACCTACTCCATCACCCGGGACTTCGACTGGTCTGAAACCGAGAACAACCGGCTGCTGTTTGAGATGACCGCCAAGTACGGCACCCCTTACTTCAGCAACTATATCAACTCCGACATGGAGCCCAGCGACGTGCGCAGCATGTGCTGCCGCCTGCGTCTTGACTTGCGTGAATTGCGCAAGAAGAGCGGCGGTTTCTTCGGCAGCGGCGAATCCACCGGTTCCATCGGCGTTGTAACCATTAATATGCCCCGCCTGGCCTATGAAGCCGCCGATGAAAAGGAATTCTACGCCAAGCTGGATCACCTGATGGACGTTGCGGCCCGCAGCCTGAAGACCAAGCGTACGGTTATCACCAAGCTGCTGGACGGCGGCCTGTATCCCTACACCAAGCGGTACCTGGGCACCTTCAGCAATCACTTCAGCACCATCGGCCTGGTGGGCATGAATGAAGCGGCCCTGAACGCCAACTGGCTGAAGAAGGACCTGACCCATCCTGAAGCGCAGAAGTTCGCCCAGGATGTGCTGAACCATATGCGGGAGCGCCTGAGCGACTACCAGGAAGAGTACGGCGATCTGTACAACCTGGAAGCGACCCCGGCCGAATCCACCACCTACCGTTTCGCGAAGCATGACAAGGAACAGTATCCGGACATCATCACCGCGAACATGAACGGTACGCCCTACTACACCAACTCCAGCCACCTGCCCGTGGGCTACAGCGAGGACATCTTCTCCGCGCTGGACGTGCAGGATGAGCTGCAGACCCTGTACACCTCCGGTACCGTCTTCCACGCCTTCCTGGGCGAGAAGCTGCCGGACTGGAAGGCGGCCGCGAACCTGGTCCGCAAGATTGCGGAGAACTACAAGCTGCCCTACTACACGATGAGCCCCACCTACTCCGTCTGCAAGGACCATGGCTATCTGAGCGGCGAGCAGTACACCTGCCCCCACTGCGGACAGAAAACCGAGGTTTACAGCCGGATCACCGGTTATTATCGTCCCGTGCAGAACTGGAACGACGGTAAGGCCCAGGAGTTCAAAGACCGGAAGGTTTATGACATCGGCCACAGCCGCCTGACCCATACCGGCCCTGTGATGGCCTCTGCACCGGCGGCTGAGCCCGTGAAGGAAGAGCCCGCTGCCCAGCCCGAGAAGGAGAACAAGGGCTGCAACTGCGCCCGCGCGATCCTGTTTGTCAGCGCTACCTGCCCCAACTGCAAGCTGGCGATCAGCATGCTGGAGAAGGCCGGCTTCCTGTTCAAGAAGGTGCTGGCGACGGACAATCCCGAACTGACCAACCAGTACGGCGTGAAGCAGGCGCCCACGCTGGTGGTGCTCGGCCAGAATCCCGATGAATACACCAAGTACAAGGGTGTATCCGAAATCAAGGGTATGCTGACGGCAAAACAGGTCGGATAATAAGAGGTATGAGGTAGGAAGTAGGAGGTAGGAAGTCGGAAACCGAATTATGGTTTTCGTTCCACTCCGATAGGATTACAAAATGAGAAAAAGGGACGCGGCGCGTCCCTTTTTCAAAGGATGGGTGAAAAATGACGGATATCATCGTGATCGGCGGAGGCCCCGCGGGCATGACGGCCGCGCTGTACGCGCAGCGGAACGGAAAGAACGCACTGGTGCTGGAAAAGCACGGTTTCGGCGGACAGATTACCTACAGCCCCAAGGTGGAAAACTGGCCGGGTACCGCCCAGATGAGCGGCAATGAATACGCCGAGGCGCTGCTGGACCAGATCATGAACCAGGGCGCGGAAGTGGACCTGGCGGAGGTCGTCCGGATCGAGGATCACGGGGACTATAAGCGGGTATTTACAGACGACGGCCTGGAGCGGGACGCAAAGGCTGTTATTGTGGCGGCGGGCGTAAAGCACCGGATGCTGGGCCTGCCGGGTGAAAACGAGCTGGTGGGCGAGGGCATCAGCTTCTGCGCCGTGTGCGACGGGGATTTCTATACCGGAAAAACGGTATGCGTGGCCGGCGGCGGAAACTCCGCCCTGCAGGAGGCGATCCTGCTGTCCGGTAAGTGCGAAAAGGTGATCATGCTGCAGGACCTGCCGGAATTCACCGGTGAAAAGAAGCTGCAGGAGATCCTGTTCAGCCGTCCGAATGTGGAAAAATACACCGGCGTGAAGATCACAGGCCTGAACACGGAGGAGGGCATTCTCCGGAGCGTGACCGTGAAGCCGCAGGACGGCGGGGAAGAACGGCAGGTTGCCTGTGACGGCCTGTTTGTTGCCATCGGCCTGATTCCGGAAAACGATGCTTTCGCGCATCTGGCGGATCTGAACAAGTGGGGATACTTTGACAGCGATGAGCGCTGCGAGACAAAGACCCCCGGCGTCTTTGTGGCGGGTGACTGCCGCAGCAAGACGGTACGTCAGCTGACTACCGCGGCGGCGGACGGTGCGACAGCAGCGCTGGCAGCCTGCAGGTATATCGATAGTCTGTGAAGAAGTCCGGTTGAAAATGAAATACTGCCTTCGGCAGTATGAAATATTGAGCCGCTTGCGGCTCAATGTGAAATATCCGGCTGACGCCGGATGTGAGAAAAACTGAAAAATAAAAGGAGCGGCTCAGAGAGCCTCTCCTTTGTTGGTTGGAGATTATGCAATGAGGATTTGTTTCTTTTCGGGATCCTTCTTGGCTTCCTTCTTGGGAAGCTTGACGGTCAGGACACCGTCTTCGTATTTGGCCTGCACATCCTCCTCTGTCAGGTTGTCGCCCACGTAGAAGCTGCGCTGCATGGTGCCGGTATACCGCTCCTGGCGGAGCAGCTTGCCGTTCTTTTCTTCCTTGTTCTCCAGGTTCTTCTGGGTGGAGATGGTCAGATAGCCGTTCTGAAGATCCAGATGAATTTCATCCTTCTTCATACCGGGCAGATCCACCGCCAGCTCATAGCCTTCGTCGGTTTCCTTCACGTCGGTTTTCATCATCCGGGCGGCGTTCTTACCGTAGAGCGCTCTTTCCGGACGGCCGAAGCCGCGGAAGAAATCACGGTCGAAGTCATCAAACAGATCCATCATATTTTCACCGAAAACAGCAGGCAGGAAAGTACTCATATAAAACCCTCCATTCTTTTGATCCGGTTCCGTTGCTTATTGCGGTTCCGGGGAATTACTTTCCGTGGTCACTGGCCACCGCACTCTCTTTCTTGTGCTGATTATATTATACTTAAAAGTCAAAGATAGTCAAAGACATAAATAGTCAATAAGAAGAGCTTTCTGCCGAAAACGTGCAGAAAGCTCTTAAATACTTCAAAATGCTGAATTTTTCTGATTATTTCGCGCTGATCAGATTTTGATCAGTTCATAGGTTCGGGTACCCAGGCCGATCTTTTCCCCGTGGGCGAGGGTTTCCCGCCAGCTGACGTTCGGGTTGCTGTCCTTGAAGTGATCGTGATGATGCTTCCAGCCGGGTTTTGCCAGGTTGTCAGACAGCTGGCTGTTGGGCAGTGGTTCCGCGGCCAGGCACATATCCGCACAGGCCTGGTCCAGGGCTACCGGATCAAAGGAGGCCAGCATGCCGATATTCGGCAGGATGGGCGCATCGTTTTCCCCGTGGCAGTCGCAGTTGGGGGAAACATCCATGATCAGGGTGATATGGAAGGAAGGCTTCCCGGCACAGATCGCGGCGGTGTATTCTGCCATCTTGCGGCCCAGCATATCCGCCGCGGTGTCAAAAGACGGATGGATGGCATCAAAGGCACAGGCGCCGATGCACCGGCCGCAGCCCTTGCAGATATCCTGCATGATATAGGCCTTGCCGCTTTTATAGGTGATGGCGTCCGATCCACACTCTCGGGCGCACTTACGGCAGGAACGGCACAGGGCCTGGTCAACAACCGGCTTGCCGTCGCTGTGCTGCTGCATTTTCCCGGCCCGGCTGCCGCCGCCCATACCGAGATTCTTGACCGCACCGCCGAAGCCGGCCATTTCATGACCCTTGAAATGATTCAGGGAAATAATGATGTCCGCGTCGTAGAGGGCACGGCCGATATAGGCTTCCTTGCAGTATTCACCGCCTGGGACCGGTACGGTGATATCATCCGTCCCCTTCAGCCCATCACCGATGATGATGTAGCAGCCGGTGGTCACGCTGTTAAAACCGTTGACTTCTGCGTTGTACAGATGGTCTACGGCGTTTTTCCGGCTGCCGGGATAGAGGGTGTTGCAGTCGGTAAGGAAGGGCTTTCCGCCCAGTTCCTTGATCAGGTCTGCCACTGCCTTGACATAGTTCGGCCGGAGATAGGCAAAGTTGCCCAACTCACCGAAGTGCATTTTAATGGCAGCGAATTTCCCGGCAAAATCGATCTTGTCTATTCCGGCCCGGCGGCAGAGCTTCTGGAGCTTGACGCCCTGGCTGACGTCAGCTACGGTCCGGAAATCGGTGAAATAGACGGGGGAAGACTTCTGGGACATAAGAGTTCCTCCTTTGTCAGGGTCATATTTACTTTTCCAGTGCAGATTCGGAATGGTACAAGGTCATTAAGGTGACGCCGATGGCGGTCAGGGAGGACAGCATCATCAGGTCCAGCAGAATGGTGTACAGGAATCCGGAGGAATCCGGATCGACCGTGGCCAGCAGGTAAAGCAGGATCAGCGTGCCGGTGAACAGGCCGAACAGGCCGGCGGGCAGCTTTCCGGCTTTCCCCCGGAAGGCGATGAGCATCAGGCCGAACAGCACGGCTGTGGCGGCCAGCGCGATATACAGCAGGGTTTCCATCTGGGGCTTGTCAAACACGAACTCAGCCATTACGACCGCGCCGGCAGCGGCAACGAGTACCGCAAAGCTCAGGATGGTCTTTTTCCGGTCGGGCCTGCGGCGGATGACCAGGACGATCATCAGGGCCAGCAGGGTCAGGACCGCGGCGATCTGGGTGAAACGAACGAAGGAATTCAGACGGACGAAGTTGTCTTTCCGGAACTGTTCCAGCAGGATCTGGCTGGTACCGAGCAACGTAACGAACAGGACGGTAAGCTCTCCTTCGCGGGCATGCTTCCGGCGGCACTGCAGCAGGATCAGGATGACCAACGCGGCGATGGCTTCCCAGAACCAGACCGCGTATAGCCAGAAACCGGAATTCAGCCCTTCGCTGGCAATGGGGAAGAAGGAGAGGGATTCCAGTGCTTCAGCGCCGACACCCTCGCCGGTATAGTATTCTCCCAGACGGCAGAAAAAGAGGACTGCACAGGCTGCGGGAGCCAGGGTATCCAGTGCTTCCAGGGGACGGATGCCGCTCAGCTTCGCACCGGCCAGCGCACCAAGGGTGCCGCCGATGAGGGCACCGTAAAGCGTATAGCCGCCCAGCCAGGGCTGGAACATGAAGGCGAAGGAACTGATTTCATCCATATAGCCGTCGAGACGAAGGAAAGTCCAGAAGGCATGCCCCAGGACGACCGCTCCCAGGATTGTCAGCGGCAGGAGCTGAAAGACCTTTTTGTTCAGCAGGCACAGCAATGCACCGGCCAGTACGCCGGCCAGCACGGCCAGTCCGTAGGGGGTCAGGTTCAGGGGTCCGATGGACAAGATGGTATTCATAGGCTGACGCTTCCTTTGTTGACGGTGGGCTGTGGGACAGCTCCTGGGTTATTCCGCGGGAACCGGTTCCGCTTCAGCAGTGACAAAGTAAATGATATCCTGAATATCCCGCTTCTTGCCGCGGGTGGCGTTGATCCGGTCGGTACCGAGCACCAGCCAGCTGGAGGAACCGCCGTCCAGGTTATAAGCCTGGACCGCACCGCAGTCATAGGCCAGCTGGGCCATTTCCTGGCCGGTGAGGCCGCCGTCCTTGGACTGTTCAGGACCTTCCGCAGTGATCATCAGGTAGGTCAGGTTATCCATCTGGCAGATGGCCTGGCGCTGCAGGTATTTATGGAGCCCCATGCCGGGGGAACTTGCATAATTGTTGCCGTCCAGAACCTGCATCTTGCCGTCGACGACAAGCGCGGGCCCGAAGATGAAGCTGTGGGCGATACAGCCTTCATACTGTTTGAAATCGCTGGGATCGGGCTTGAGCAGGATATGGAAGTTGCCGTTCAGGTCGATAATCAGCGCGTCGTAGCCGTAACCGGTATTGAAAACGCTGTTCCGCAGCAGTTCACCGTTCCGGTAGACGATGCCTTCCGTCCGGTCGCAGAAATAGTCGCCGTTGATGGCCAGGACGGAGCGTTCACGACGGGCGAGGGAGGTTGCGGCGACGAGCTGCTTGGAAGGATAAGGCTGGTTGGTGCTGGTGCGGAGCTGGGAAGGATCGGCAATCTTTACCCAGGTGAAATACACCGCGGTCTTGCCGCCGTTGCCGTTGACGACCGTTCTCTTCTCGATCTTTACGCAGATGGTACCGTCCTGGTATCCCAGGGGTTCGGACGTGAAGGCGTCCTTGTGCGGGGCATACCGGGAGACCATGGAATTCTTGTACTTGGGATTCGGCTCCAGCACAACCGGTTCCGGTTCCGGGTTGGACAGCTCCACGGAAGGGAAAACAGGCATCTCTTCCGCACCCGCATAGGGCAGGGCGGAAGGAACCAGGAACGGGATCAGCAGAATCAGCACAATCAGCGGGATCAGCCACAGCAGGGTACGCTTTTTCGTCATGAGGAACCTCCATCAGTTAACGCCGGGAATGGCGGTAAAAATGCAAAAAACATTACATTACAGTTTATCACTCCGCTTTGCGGAAAGTCAATCAAATCAGGGCGGCGGGCGTCAGGGAAGCAATCTGAATCAGATCCGCGGGAGACAGTTCCACCTGGCAGCCGACGCGGCCCGCACTGACAAAGATCCGGGAGAGACCGGAAGCACTCTCATCAATAAACGAAGGGAAATGCTTCTTCATTCCGATAGGTGAGCAGCCCCCGTGCACATAGCCGGTCAGCGGAAGCAGATCCCGCTGGGGAATCATGCTCACGGATTTTTCACCGGCGGCAGCGGCGGCCTTTTTCAGGTTCAGTTCTGCATTGACCGGGATCACAAACACATAATACTTCTGAGGCTTGCCGACGGTAACCAGGGTTTTGAAAACCTGGGAGGGCTCCTCATTCAGCAGGTGGGCGATATCTTCCCCGGTCAGGGTCGGATCCGCTTCATATAAATGAGCGCTGTAGGCAATCTTTTTGCTGTCCAGTACCCGCATACAGTTGGTTTTGTCCTGTTTTCCCATGGCAAAGGCCTCCTTTCCGGCCGGGGATTATTGTATCATATTGCGTACAGGCTGTCATCCGCCGCGCGGACTTTACGGGAGCGGGCGGATCAGATATAATCAGATCCGCAAGAACCGTTCAAATGAGGATAATGAAATGAAGCAGACGAAGCTGAGTATATTGTTTCCCCGGCAGGATGAAGTGACCTACCGGGAAATCCCGGAAGAAAGCTGGCACGACCTGGGTATGGACGCGCTGACGGAAAAAGTGGCGGCGCAGCCCCAGGAAGAACCGCTGCTCCGCCGGGTGATGATGAGCCTGACGGCGGACCCGGCAGTGGCGGCTTTCCGGAGCGACGTTTTTGACGACATCCTGCGCCATCCGGAAATCCGGGAGCGGCTGATGAAGCTGCTGGATAAGGTCAAGATGTTCTATGACTACGGGGTGGTCAACCGTCATGAGGGCGATGAGACCGGCATCTGGGACCTGATGCACCGGTTGGAGGAGTATCACGACTATATCCTGACCGTGGAAGCCATCCGGGAGTGCCTGTCGGATAAGGACCTGGTTTCGGAAGGTCTGACCACGCTGCGGGACACCGTGGAGCAGATCTACCAGGAAAAAGGGTTTGCCGCACTGCGCAAGGACGTGGAGGAAATGCGGGTTGCCGCTTCCGAAATCCGGAGCCTGACGGTAGGCATCAACCTGAATGACCGCTTTGAGGCGATCAGTATGGGACTGGTTTCCGTCAACGCAAAGCCTTTTGTGAAGTCCAGCATCCTGAAGAACTTCCTGGCGTCCGTGTCCCCCAGGGATGAGATCCGGAAAGAGGCGGACTGGAGCGGAAGCTATAACTATTATCCCGCCAATACGGAGGTGGGGCTGCTTCAGTCTGTCGGTCAGTTTGTGGAGAGCTCGGTGATTCTCCGCAATCCGCTGGCGGCCATGTCCCTGTCCCGGATCCCCGCGGCGGACGGCACTGCCAATGTGCCGCGGCAGATGGACAGCGCGGCGTCCATGCTGACTTCCCGGATTGCCCGGAAGCTGCGGGACACACTGGGACAGTACCTGAATGTGAGCGTTAAGGAAATCGCCGACCTGATACCGGAACTGGTGTTTTATACCCGGTGGGCGGAATACATTGAGAAGAAACAGAAAGCAGGCTGGAAGTTCTGCAAGCCGCAGGCCAGGCTGAACCGGCAGGGGGCGGCCTGCATGAAGGCAGCGGGACTGTACAACCTGAAGCTGATTGCCACCGAAAAGCCGGAGAACGTGGTACCCAATGACCTGGTCTTTGATCCGGAAAAACGGGTATACGTCCTGACTGGCGCCAACCGGGGCGGCAAAACCACGGTGACTCAGGCGGTCGGCCAGCTGTTTATCCTGGCCCAGAGCGGTATTCCGGTACCGGCGGAAAGCTTTGAGTATGACCCGGCGGACCGGGTGCTGACCCATTTCCCCGCGGATGAGGACAAGACGCTGGACCTGGGACGGCTGGGCGAGGAATGCCGGCGGTTCCGGGAACTGTTTGTCAGCTGCACACCGGAAAGCCTGCTGCTCCTGAACGAGACCTTCTCCACCACATCCTTTGAAGAGGGATACTTTATTGCGGCGGATGCCGTCCGGGCCATCCTCGGCCGGGGTACCCGCACAATCTACAATACGCACATGCACAAGCTGGCCCAGGACCTGGACACGGTGATCAATACGGGCGAAGCCGAAGGGAAGGCGGTTTCCCTGGTGGCGGAAACCAGGGAAGGAAAGCATTCCTTCCGGGTTGTGATCGCTCCGCCGGAAGGACAGTCTTTCGCAAGGGATATTGCCGAAAAATACGGCGTGACCTACGAGAGCCTGACGGCTTCCGTGCCGTCAGAAAACTGAATCAGGGCATAACAAAGGCCGGAGGGAAAATCCCTCCGGCCTTATTGCCGATCAAACTTACTTGTTCTCAGCGATCTTTTCGTTGATTGCTTCGATGACCTGCTCCGCGGGAATGCCGTGAACCGCGCAGGCATCCTGTAGGGATTCATTGCGGGAAGCGGGGCAGCCCAGGCAGTGCATGCCGATGGACAGCAGGATCTCGATCGCTTCGGGGTACTTGGTAACAACTTCGCCAACCAGTGTTTCACCGGTAACATACTGTTCAGCCATGGTAAAATCCCTCCTACATACTGAGTTACTGGCTCATCATACACTATCCTTGAATAAAAAACAAGTCATATCCCTTATAAATCAATCGGTGAAAGAAACGGGGAGACGGGTGCTGGAGGGAAGGGCGATGGAGGAAACCCTCCAAATGAAGAATGACGGAAAAAACAGCTTCTGAGAAAACTCAGAAGCTGTTTTGTTGATCCTGATATTCAGGGTTATTCAAACCATTTTACCGGCAGGTAGGCGCGCTGGTTTTCCAGCATTTCGTTGAAGAGCTTTTCTCCGTCCGCCGGGGTGACGCCGGACAGCTGCGGATCATTCAGGAAAGTGGTCAGGCCGAGCTTCCGGTCGCAGCGGAGGGCGGCGGTCAGGGTGTTTTCCTGGTTCAGCACATGCCGGGTGATGAGCGGAAGGATGGAGGCGGGCACCGGCCCCGCGTATACGGGATCAATGCGGTTCAGCCCGAAGAGGGCGTTGGTTTCCACCACGGCGCCCAGGGGCAGGTTGGGAATCTGGCCGCGGTTGGGGATGTTGACATTGGACACCATATCCCCGAGGCCGAGCAGGGCCTTCAGCAGCAGGTGGCCTTCCTCCCCGGAACCGTTCAGGGTGATTTCCTTCTTTCCGCTGACCAGGTCTTCCGACATCTGCAGCCGTTCCTTCAGGTCCTGCTTCCGCCAGGAGACGGGGGTCAGGCTGAATTTCCATTTCCGGACGGTTTCCGGATTCCGGGTATACCAGGGAGCCACAAACTCGGCCAGGTGCCGGTCTCCGGCTGCGGCGATCACGCCGTAGCGGCGGAACAGGTCAAACTTCACGCGCTGGGCGCAGTTGAAGTGGGAGTTCATCCAGTTGTCGTCCCCGCCTTCATCATAGCCACTTTCCGCGTATTTCTCCACGAAGCGGGCATAGAGGGGGAACAGGTCGCGTCCCTGCCAGGTGGCAGAGGTCAGCCAGGTGAAGTGGTTGATACCGGTGACGGTGGTATACAGATCCTGGCGCTTCACGCCGTCGATTCCCTCTTCGGTTTTCAGCATGGAGCAGAGCAGCTTCTGGGTGCCGAAAACCTCATGGCAGCAGCCAAAGGCCCGGATCTCCGGAAAGACCTCGTAGAGGGTGCGCACGCAAAGGGACATGGGGTTAGTATAGTTGATAACCCAGGCTTCCGGAGCGTAATCCCGGATGGCTTCGCCGATGGTGACAAACATGGGGATGGTACGCATGGCGCGCATGAATCCGCCGGCGCCGACCGTGTCGCCCACCGGCTGCCAGATGCCGAGGCGCTCCGGCAGGTGGACGTCTGATTCCATTTCGTCAAAGGTGCCGGGCAGGATGGAGATGACCACAAAATCCGCCCCGGTCAGCGCTTCCTGCAGGGAATTGCTGACCTTGTAGGCCCAGCGGGACGCCGTGTCCGGGTGGGCGCTGATTTTTTCACCGATGATCCGGTTCCGCTCCGCGGCTTCCCGGTCAATATCATACAGGCGTACGGTACCGCAGATTTCGCTGTCCAGGGCAAGGTCCTTCATAAAGCCCCAGGCCCAGCCCCGGGAACCGCCGCCGATATAGGCTACCGTGAGTTCGCGAACATTCTTGGTTGTCTGATTCATATGCTGCCTCCTGAGAGTGATTGATGAAAACCGGAGGAAAGGCACTGATTATTGTTCGCCTTTCCCTCCGGATATCCTTTCAACGGAATAAGAATTTTACAGGCTGACCGGGATAAACCGGGGACGCTCCAGCAGGTGGGTGTTCGGACTGTGAAGGGTCAGGTACACGCCGCCTTCCAGGTCCCGGAAGAGCATGCCGTGGCCGCCGTCTTCCAGAAAGAGGGGATCGATCTGGGAAAAGTGCCCGTCTATTTCGCCGTTGTCCGAAACGGCCAGGCCCTGGGCATAGCCTTTTTCCGAGAATCCTGACCACAGGCAGAGCAGGGTTCCGTCCTTCCGGCGCCACAGGAAAGGTCCGTCCGTCACATAGCCGGTGATGCCGGAGGAGTGATGGACCGGCCGGGCCCAGGGAGCGTCAGAGCCGCGGAAGAGCAGGAAGGGCTTTTCCGCGGCAGCCTTCAGGTCCCCGGTCAGGCGCATGGCCAGGATTTCACCGTCTCCTGCCTGCACCCATTCGTGGCAGAACACGATATAGGGTACGCCGTCGGAGGAGACGTGGAAGGTGCCGTCGAGGCATTCCCAGTCTGCCGGGGTGACAGGGCCGTCGGACCAGGGTTCAAAGGGACCGAGTGGAGAGGCGGAACGCAGGATGGCGGTTCCGCGCCTGCGCGCGTCGCTTTTGAAGCTGGCGAACATATAGAACATGCCCTGCCAGGGATGCACCTCGGGCGCCCAGTAATTCCGGTCGGCCCAGAAGGTGCCGTCATTATGGAAACAGACGGCCGGACCTTCCCAGGTGTGCAGGTCCCGGCCGGTATAGACGTCAAAGCCGTCCGCAGGTCCCCAGCAGGTAGCCCCGCGGGTGCCGTACAGGTAATACTGTCCTTCGTGGATCAGCACAAACGGATCCCGGACGTTGATTTCCTCGGTGTGAATCATGGAAAACTCCTTGATGGATGATAATCAGTTTTTTCCGCCTTCTGGCGTTTCCTTTTTCAGGTTCCGGCTGCGGCGGTACTGGGCGGGCGTTTCGCCGGTGACCTGCTTGAAGCGGCGGATGAAGGAGCCGGAATCATAATAGCCTGCCCGGGCACTGATATCCCGGATGGTCAGGTCGGTTATTTCCAGCAGCTCCTTCGCGTGCTCCACCCGCAGGAGCGTCAGGTATTCCAGGGGGGACATGCCGGTCTTTTCCTTAAAGGAAAGACTGAAGCGGGTGGTGGAAAGCTCCAGGGAGTCTGCCAGGGCGGTGATGGACATTTCCGGATCGCTGAAGTGTTCCTCCATATAGTGGACCACCTGGCTGATCTCGTCCTCCTCCTCAGGCGCGATTTCGCAGGAATCCGGCTCCTCCAGGAGCAGGCGGTCGCAAAGCCGGCGCAGCAGCTCGTCCAGGTCGTCGATGGACTGGCAGGAAGTCAGCGTGAAGATATTGTAGATTTCCTGCACAGAGCCTTCCCCGGAAAGGGCGGCGGTATGGGTGTGGACCAGGGAACGGATCACTTCACTGTAGATCATCCGGAAAGCGAAGGGCGACATGTTGGTGTTCTTCAGGAAATGCAGCAGGTCGCTGATCCGGACATCCAGCACATCCCGGCTTCCCAGGGTCAGCGCCTGGCTGATGGAGTTGGTGATCTTCCGGGCCTGGGGAAGGATCTCCTCCAGGTTGGAGGAAATATCGCCGTAGCAGAGCACTTTCTGGCTGCCCATGACAAACCGGTTTTCATAGGCGGCAGCTGCTTCCAGGTAGGCGGAAGGAGCTTCCGTGAAATCGGAATGCAGGGCGGAGATGGAGGTGATACACCGCTCCCCGCCGGCGGCGCCTTCGCTGCGGAGCGTTTCTGCCAGGTCCGGCAGGGTCTCCGGATCATCGGAGAAGACCAGGTAAAGATTGGCTTTCAGGGCGACCAGTTCCACCCCCGCGCCGGAACAGCCGGGGAAACAGTCAAAGGGCGGGGCGCCCAGGTCGAAGGGATGGTCGTTTCCCCCGGAACCGCTGCACAGGATCACCGCGTAGGCCGGGCGGTCGATCTCCAGGCCCACGGCCTTTCCGGCCACCACTGCTTCTTCCCGGGTGGGGAAGCGGTCCTTGACAAATTTGAAAACAAAATCGTGCCGCTGGACGGGCAGGGCCCGGTCCAGGCGGGAGGTCAGCTCCTGGTTGCGGGAGGTGAGCCGGCTGATGCCGGTTGAAATCTGCTGGAGTTCATCCCGGGGCGTTTCGTCCGTTTCCCGTGAGAGCATGCCGGTGATCGCCCGGATGGGCTGGGCATGACGCCGCGCCATCCACAGGGCAAGCAGCAGGCTCAGGAAAACAAAGACCGGCAGGATGGCCAGGATGCTGAAAAGCTGCTGCATGATGGAGGAATTGATATCGGCGTTGCGGAGAACCGCCGTATAGGACAGCCCCCAGTTCCGGCCGGAGAAAGTAACCTGGGTCCAGTCCTGGTTATTCCACCGGAAGAGGCTGGAGGCGGTTTCCTGGGCAACCTTCACCTGATCCCGGGGAAGGGACAGCTCCTCAGAGGAGGAGAGGAGTTCATCGCCCTGGTGGATATAGGTGTTGATATGGTCGTTGATGGCATCGGCAAAGAGCGACTGGTAAACGCTGTCTTTGATCAGGAACAGCAGGACGCCTTTTCCGGAGCCGGGGGCGGAACCCAGCGGCACCAGGAAGGTAACCACCCGGGAACTGTCCACCAGGGTGGAGGATACCTGCTGGGCCGGCAGAATGGTCAGCCGGTCGGTGTTTGCAATCCGGGAAACCAGGCTTTCCATCGGGATAAATTCATAGCGCATCATCCGCGCAAAAAGGGAAAGGCTCATGGAAGAAGAGGAAGAATAAACCCGGTCATCCCCGAAGAAGTAAAGGTATACCTGGTCGCAGAAGGTGCTGCTGGTGGTGGTATAGGGCACCATCTTCAGCTGCAGGTCATAGGCTTTCCAGGGCTCTTCCTCATAACGGAAAAACTCGATATCAGGACTGAGACCGATTTCCTCGGCAGTATTCAGCATGGCGGAGATATAGCTTTCGTGCTGGGCGGCAATCCGGGACAGCCGGTTGATCTGGTTGTCAATGATTTCCTCCCGGGTTTTGCTGCTGAGCCGGATATAGAGATAGCCGGTGATGCTCAGGAACAGCAGCAGCACAACAGCGATATACGACAGCGCATACCGGATAAAGACGGAGGTGCGGCTCTTTCTGATCACGGTTTTACTTCTCCTTCCAGCGGTCATAGATCTGCTGGTATACCTGGCGGTAGTCAGCGCTTCCGCCTGCCTTCAGGCTCTCACGGAATGCCGCGCGGCCTTCTTCCGTGACTCCCTGCGTGACCATGGACACGATTTCCGCATCCACCAGGGATTTCAGCTTCGCCTTCAGGCGGGTGGTTTCGGCGGACTGGTCGGTGGTCTTGGGTGCCACGGTGGTCAGCAGCTTGGCGGAGATGGGCTCCAGCACGCCGGAGCGCTCATACAGGTCGCAGTAGGCTGTTTTTTCCAGCCGGTGGGCGGCAGGCACATAAACGGAAGCATAATAGTCCGCGGGCGCGAAAAACTGGCCGCAGATGACCGGAACAGCCTGGTACAGTTCATTGTCCGGGGGCACATAGCTGACCTCATAGCGGCCGTCTTCCCGCCGGATGAGCGTGTCCCCGACGGGGCCGTTCTGGGAAACCAGCATGTTTTCCGTTTCAAACTGGGCGTCCAGCCAGCGCAGGCTGGCTTCAATGTTCCGGTTGTCTTTGGTGAGGGCGGCACCGAATTCAATGATGTCCATGTTCCGGGGCAGGCAGGCGGCCTTTCCTTCGGCATGAACCGGGAGCATGATCTCATAGTTTCCGGCGACGCCGGGATTCAGAGCGGTGTTCTGCAGCCGCCAGTAGCTGAACATGCCGGTGTTGCCCTCGTTGACTTTGGCAGCCCAGATACTGCCTCCCTGGCTGATGAAATCAATGTCCAGGAGCTTTTCCTGATACAGCTGGTGGAGCCAGGACAGCGTGTCAAAAAAGGCGTCCTCTTCCGGGGCAAAATGCACCCGGCCGGCCTTGTCCGCGTAAACGTAGTCCTCGTTCAGGGGCAGGCCGAAGAAGGAAAACAGGTTGTATATGCCGGTGGTGTTGTCATCCAGGGTAAACTCCAGGGGAATCTCGTCCTGGATGCCATTGCCGTTGGGATCATCCTCCCGGAAGTGCCGGAGCACCTCCGTCAGCTGCTCCACCGTTTCGGGAACGGGCAGCTTCAGCCGGTCCAGCCAGGTTTTGTTGATGAAGAAATGCCCGTTGGTGTTGACGTCCTGGGAGATCAGGAAGCCCAGCTGGTAGATGTGTCCGTCCGAAGCGGTGAGCTGTTCCCGGAGGCCGGCCTGGTCCATGCGGGCTGCATAGTTGGGCAGGAAGCCTTTTTCAATATATTCATCCAGCGGCACCAGGAGATGCCGTTTCACACCGTATTCTTCCACGTCCAGGGAACCCCGGAGAATCATATCCGGCATTTTGCCCTGGGCAAAAGCCAGGCCTACGGAGCTGCTCCATTCGGAATCCTTGACCTCGTTGAAATCCACATGGACGCCGGTCTGCTGTTCAATTTGCCGGAAATACCACATGCTGCTGAAATCCACGGCGATGTTTTCAATTTCGTACTGAAGGGCAGACAGGGATATGGCGGGGGCGGAGGAACCCTCGTCCCGCGGAGGCGCGGAGCAGCCTGTTATCAGGAGCAATGCCGCGGCCAGCAGGCAGATGATTTTAACGGTACGCTTCATAGGTACTCCCTCTATACGGCAAAAGGGCATCGCCCCCGGAAACAAATCCTGCGGCGATGCCCGGCGGCTTTTCGGTGCTTCTATTCTAGCATCACCAGCCGCGGTGTTCAAGATTCTTACTTGGCCAGGTAGGCGTCATAGGCGTTCTGGTACAGTTCGATGTAGCGCTCGGAACCGATCGCCTTGGCCTGCTCCTGGAAATTGTTCCAGCTTTCATCCGTGACGCCGTTGCGCACGAAGTTGGCGAAGGATTCTTCCACCAGCTTCTGCAGCTCGGTGTAGATGTCAGCAGCCTCAGTAGCGTCTTCGTTGCTCAGCTTGCTCAGGTCGCGCAGGTACTGGAAGCTCCTGGGCTCGAGCACGCCGGATTCAGCGTACCACTTGCTGTCTTCATAGCGTTCCACGCGGTGAGGTGCCATCTGGTAAATGGAGGTGTAGTAGTCGCCGGGGGCGAAGAACTGGCCCATGGTAACCGGAACGAACTGATACAGGCCGTTGTCCGCGGGGATATCGATGACTTCATACTTGCCTTCGTCGTTGAGCACGATCTGCTCGCCGACCTTGCCGTTCAGGGAAACCATCATGGTTTCGGTTTCCAGCTGGGCGTCGATCCACTTCAGGGCAGCTACGGGATCCTTGCAGTTCTTGGTCAGGTAGGCGCCGGCTTCCGGCACTTCCAGGATCTGGGACACACAGGCCTTGAATCCGTCGGCGGCGGGAGGCAGGATGGACTTGAAATTCTCCACGTTCTCAGCCTTGATGGCGGTGTTGATCAGGCGCAGGTAGCAGAAGTAGCCGACTTCGCCGTCGTTGACCTTGTTGGCCCAGAGGTTGGAGTCCTGGGTCAGGGATTCCGGATCCATCAGTTCCTCTTCATACAGCTGATGCAGCCATTCCACGCAGGCACGCCAGCCGTCCTGGGCGCAGGTGAACTGGACCTTGTTGTCAGCGTCGATGAAGTAGTAGTAGGTGTTTTCCGGTACGCCGAAGGAGGCGAACTGGTTCCAGATGGTTTCCGGTCCGAACTGGGTGTAGGACGCGGAGAAGGGCCACTTGATTCCGTCAGCCTTCATGGCGCGGAGCAGCTCGGTGGTTTCGGCAATGGTGGTGGGAGCGGTCTTGCCCAGCTTCTCCAGTTCCTTCTGGTTCACATACCAGGTGCCGGTATGGTTCACGTTCTGGGCCATCAGGAAGCCGATGTAGTAGGTTTTGCCGTCGCTGGCGGGGATGGAGTCGCCGGCGTTGTTGATGTTCAGGCGGCTGACGTAGTTGGGCATGATCTCCTCGGTCAGGTATTCATCGAGGGGAAGCAGCAGGCCCTGGGAGACGCCGTATTCTTCCACATCCACCGCGTGGCGGATGATCATGTCGGGCATCTGATCCGGCACGGCGAACATCAGGTTGACGTTGGTTGCCCAGTCAGCGTCCTTCACCATCTGGAAGGTGACGTGGGTGTTGGTTTTCTTTTCCAGTTCGTCGAAGAACCAGAGGCCGTTGAAATCGGTGTTCTGGTTTTCCAGCGCGTACTGGAAGGCGGTGAGCTCTACCTTCTCTTCAGCGAAGGCGGCGCTCAGGCTGAGCAGCATACAGCATGCCAACAGCAGGGAAACGAGTTTCTTCATGGGTCTTTCCTCCTTTTTTATTTCAGGGCACTGTGCCCTTGATTACCAATCTCACGGGATTCCGTAAATCGTCCTGTACTGGGAGGGCGTGCAGCCTTTCTTTTCCCGGAATACCCGGTTGAAGGTGGCCACGCTGCCGAAGCCGCTCTCCAGCGCAACGTCCCGCATGGAACGGTTGGTCCGGATGAGCAGGTCCATGGCTACCTGTACCCGCTTCTGGCACAGGTACTCTTTAAAGGAATATCCCGTTTGCTTTTTGAAGGAACGGGAGAAATAGTAGCGGCTGAAGCCGGCAAACTGCGCTACTTCCTCCAGGGTAAGATCCTCCCGATAATGGTTGTTGACATAGGTCATGACTGCGTTGACAACCTCGGCGTCCATGTTTCCCGTGCTGTCCCCGGTATGCGGTTTGACGCCGCCCAGGTACCGCTGGCCCAGCGTGGCGTAGATGCGGAGAATGCAGCTGTAGCACAGGGTGTTCCAAAGCATTTCCCGCTTCTCGTAGGCGTCGTTGGCCCGGAGCAGCAGTTCCCGGATGCGCACATGGGCATCCGATCCATCCCGGAGATGGAAAGGTTTGTTGAAATACGAAGCCATGTACTTGATATCCCGCATGGACATGATGGCGTCAGGCTCAAACAGGAAAAGATACCGGCTGCTGCCTTCACCCATGGACAGGGAATGCAGGGTGTCCGGGGGGACGATCAGGATTTCCCCCTTGCGGACCTGGTAGAGTTTGTCCTCAACGGTATAGGTCACCGTGCCCTCCAGCGTCAGGAGGATTTCCACCGCGGAGTGGTTATGGGCTTCGTAGCGCCAGGGAATATCCGAATACCAGATCCGGATGGATGAGTCCGCCTGGTAGGTCACGTATTCCCGCCGGCCCTGCAGAACCCGGAAGCCGTCCTCATAGCGCGCGGCCCGGGCGGAATCGTTCGTGCTCCTGATCTGTGACACCGGTTTACCCCCCCCTTTATCCCTTCAAAGACCCGATCATGACGCCTTTGACAAAGTATTTCTGCATGAAGACATACAGCACAACCGCGGGCACAGTGGCCACCACGATGCAGCAGTATTTGGCCACCTCGGCCTTGCGCAGCGCCGCCTGCAGGCCGCCCAGGTTATCCGCGTAAGCCGCGAAGAAGGTATCGGAGGAGCCTGTGGAGGTGAGGGAGGCCAGGATTTCCCGCAGCACCAGCTGCAGGGGATACAGGCTGCGGTCCCGCAGCATGACCAGGCCGGTGAAATAATCGTTCCAGCGGGCAACGCCGTAGTAGACCGAAAGCACCGCGATGATGGTGCCGGACAGCGGCAGCACGCACTTGAAGAAATAGGTAAAGTGATCCGCCCCGTCGATGACGGCGGCTTCATACAGGTCGTTTGGAATGCTGGTCTGGATATAGGTCCTTGCAACCATCAGGTTCCAGACGGAAACCAGGTTCATCAGGATCATGACCGTCCTGGTGTTGTACAGCCCGAGATCCCGGATGTTCAGGAAGATAGGGATCAGGCCGCCGGAAAAGAACATGGTAAACGTGATGGCCAGGTTGACAAACTTTTTGCCCGCAAACCCGCGGGAGAGCGCGTAGGCGGCAGCCAGGGAAACGATTACGCTCAGGGCGGAACCGACCACCGTGTAGAAGACGGAGTTCACATAGCTGTTCAGCAGTTCGCTGTTCTGGAACACCGCGTCATATCCCATCAGAGAAAAATCGACCGGCCAGATCAGGACCTTTGCCTGCAGGACCGCGTCCGGGTCTGAGACGGAAGCGATGAGGATCAGCCACAGTGGATACAGGACGAGGAACAGGACCAGGACCCAGAACAGGGTGTTGATTGCGTTAAAGATCCGGTCCTTCCGGGTTTCGCGGATCCGGTTTTGCTTTTTTGCTTTCACGGCCGTAACAGTCATCCTTCTTCCTCCTTTCTCAGAACAGGCTGATATCGCTCATCCTGCGGGAAATGCTGTTGACTCCCATGATGATGGCGAAGTTGATCAGGTTCAGGCACAGGCCAATGGCGGAGGCGTAGGAATACTGGGCCTTCTGGGCGGCGATGCCGACGCTGTACACGTAGACGCCGAAGATGTCCGAGGTGGCCATGTTGCCGCTGGTCTGCAGCAGCAGGGCCTTGTCCGTGTTGGAGGAGAGGAGCGATCCGCAGTTGAGGATCAGCATCATCACCGCGATGGGGATCAGGTGGGGAATATCAATATGCCGGATCTTTTCCCAGCGGGTGGCGCCGTCAATGGTGGCTGCCTCGTAAAGCTGGGGATCGATACTGGTCAGTGTGGCGATATAGAGGATGGTGTTCCATCCGGCGTTCTGCCAGATGTCCGATCCGATGAACAGCGGCCTGAACCATTGGGGTTCCATAATGAAATAGATGCTTTTCCCTCCGGCAGCGGTGATCAGGTGATTGATGATGCCGTTGGTGGGCGAAAAGAAAAGGTAGATCATGCCAGCCAGCACAACGGTGGAAATAAAGTGCGGCACATAGATGGCGGTCTGGGCAAAGCCCTTGAACCGTTTGCTGTTCAGCTGGTTCAGCATGATCGCCAGCAGGATCGGGATCGGGAAACCGAACAGCAGGCCGTAGAGGTTCAGCAGGAAGGTGTTCGCAAACATCCGTCCGCAGTAATAGCTGTTGAAGAATTTTTCGAAATATTTCAGTCCGACCCACTGGCTGCCGGTAATGCCGAAGGCGGCTTTATAGTCCCGGAAGGCAATCTGTACGCCGTACATCGGGAAATAACAGAATACAATGAAGAATGCCAGGCAGGGCAGCAGCAGCACCCACAACTGCCAGTCACGGCGCAGGGCTAATCCAAATCTGTACCTGAGTCCGCCGCGATGCGCGGGGGTGGATGCGGAAACACTCATCAGGAATCCTCCTTCGGGGTATTCGGGGCGATATGATTTTTCGTTGCTCAATTTTCGCTCTCATTATGACGGCAAATCTTCTGAAAGGGAAGAAGCTAAAATTTTGCACATTGTTGAAAAATAAAGGTTTTTGCGGATTTCGGGGGATGCGCATTTTTTTCGCATCTGTCCAAAAATCGCAATAAATGATAGAATTCAACCAGTGGAAATTCCGAATTAAAACCGGAAGGGAAGGCTGAAAAATGCTGCCTGAAACAAGCGTTTTTTTCCGCACGGAGGATGAAAAGCTTCAGCGTGTTTATGACGCGGCGGAAGAGAAATGCCGCTTTAACCTGAAGGATTTCGGCGGCGATACGGTGCTGGTGGAAGGCGGCGGATATGAAAAAATCTGGCTGGAAACCCAGCCCATGGGCGGCGAGATGTATGCCCTGCGCAGCCTGGAGGCGGCCCGGAACAACATCACCCTGTTCATGCGCCACCAGCGGGCAGATGGGCGCCTGCCGGGCTCCATCCAGTGCACCGGCGGCAAAGTGGAACCCCAGTTCAACAAACACCAGGGGTTCTGTTTTCCCTTCCCGGCCCTGAACCTGTATTACTTAATCGGAAAAGACAGGGATTACCTGGCAGAGCTGAAGGAGAGCCTGATCCGCTTTGACCGGTGCCTGTGGAATACGCGCCATGTTTCCGGCGACGGACTGCTTTCCTCCTTCTGCGTCTATGACACGGGGGAGGACCTGGCCCTGCGGTACGGGGACGCGCCCTGCTGGTGGGAAGGGGATGAACCGCCGGAAGGATATCAGGTGGTTCCCATGGCCAGCATGGACGTGACAAGCTGGAGCTTTGCGGCCCGCCGGACGGTGGCTGAAATCTGCCGCCTGCAGGGGGATCGGTCCGCTGACGCCTGGGAGCGGAAAGCCCGTATGGTGGCGGATGCGCTCCGCCGCCGGCTGTGGGACAGGAAGCGCGGCGCCCTGTATGACCGGGACCGGACGGGGAAAACGGTGGACATCCTGTGCCACAATACGCTGCGGTGCATGTACTGGGGCAGCATTTCCCGGGGAATGGCGGCCCGCTTTGTAAAGGAGCACCTGCTGAATCCCGCGGAATTCCGGACGCCTTTCCCGCTTCCCAGCGTGGCGGTCAATGATCCGGCTTTCCGCAACGCGCCGGAGAACAACTGGAGCGGCCAGCCGGAGGGCCTCACCTACCAGCGGGCGATCCTTGCCCTGGAACGCTACGGGTATAACCGGCTGGTGACGGGGCTGGGCCGGAAACTGATTGACGCGGTTTACGCGAACGGCTGCCGGTTTACCCAGCAGTATGATCCCTTCACCGGCAAAGCCTCCCTGGTGCGCATGTCGGATCATCAGCCGGCGGAGGAAGGCGGCGGGGAAGCGGTGCAGGACGCCTACGGGCCCACCATGCTGGCCTGCCTTGAATATATTGCGCACCATTACGGCATTCATCCGCACCTGGGACAGGTGTGGTTCAGCCTGGGCAGCGGCGCACCCTATGCGTATGAGGCTGCCTTCTGTGACCATCATTACGCCATCCGGTCCGACGGGCAAAGGGCGGAAATCCGCGTGGACGGGAAAATGCTGGGCAGCTGGAAATGCGGCAGGCGCGTCATCACGGATGAAAACGGACGGTTCCTGCGGACGGAGCTGATTGAAGGCACGGGAGCGGAAATCTGAACCGGAAAAAAGTGAATATCAGCAGTTGTATGCCGGCGGCCGGGAAAAACCGCCGGCGTTTTTTTACATGCGGAAAAGCGGTGGGCGTTCCGTCGAACAGACTGCGTAACCGGGGAAGGTACAGAAGAAAAGCAGGGAACTATTTGTTAACTAAATTGTTAATCTAAATAAGTTCAAAAACAAGGAGCCATGCGTTTTTCACGGGAACAAAAACGCAATAAACGACAAGCAAAGCGTTATTTGTGTGCAAAAATTGTCTTGACAGGCGTTTTTTGTTTCGATAAAATTTAGTTTACAATAGGTTAACAAAATAGTTAACAAAATTAATTAAACAGGGAGAGTAACCGGCATGAAAAGCGTGAAAAGCAGCTTTTGCGGAATGGCCGCAATGGGTATGATGCTGCTTTGCGTACTGCTCCCTGTATCCGTGAAAGGAACAGGGGAGACGATGATCGTGGAGGCAGAAACAGGAAAGCCGGAAGGCCATACCGTGATCGCCGGGGATGGCGAAAACCAATGGGTGGAAGGTTTCCACACAGCCGGTGAAGACGGGATCACAACGGAAGTCACGGTGAGCCGGGAAGGCTTTTATGATATCGCGGTGATCCAGGCAAGCCAGGGCGGGCACAAGGAAAACCCGGTGCTCCTGGACGGCCGGAATATCGGAAACACGGTAACGGATGATACCGCCTTCGGGAAGAGCGTGCTGGAGCATATTTACCTGTCCGCCGGTACCCATACGCTGGGAATCGGCACAAGCTGGGGATATATCCGGGTGAACCGGTTTGAGCTGACGCCCTCCGCGGCCCTCCCGGCAGATCTTTATACCATTCCCGAAAAGATGAGCGTCGGGGAGGCAACCCCGGAGGCCCGGAGGCTGTATGACTGGCTGCGGGAAAACTATGGCAAAAAGATTCTCTCTGGCCAGCAGTGCGACGGCGGCATGTTCGGGATGGAAAACCAGGCAATCTGGCGGGCAACCGGCGGCGATTATCCCGCTGTGCTCGGCCTGGACATGATGGAGTATTCCCACAGCCGTGTGGAGCACGGCGGCGAAAGCGACCGGGCGGTGCCCTATGCCATTGAATACTGGAACAAGGGCGGCATCGTCACTTTCTGCTGGCACTGGAACGCTCCGTCCCCTTACCTGAAGGAACCCTGGTATTCCGGTTTTTATACCAAATACACAAGCTTCAACCTGGCCAGGGTGATGAACGGCGAGGACGAAGAAGGATACCGGCTGTTGAATCAGGACATCGACGCGATCGCGGCGCAGCTGCTCCGGCTGAAGGCGGCCGGCGTGCCGGTGCTGTGGCGGCCGCTGCATGAGGCCAGCGGCGGCTGGTTCTGGTGGGGCGCATCCGGGAAGGAAGCGTACCTGAAGCTGTACCACCTGCTGTTTGACCGGCTGACCAATGAATACGGACTGAACAACCTGATCTGGATCTGGAACGCCCAGGATCCGGACTGGTATCCGGGGGACGATGAGGTGGATCTCATCGGAACGGATATATATCCCGGGGAACGGGTCTATGACTCCCAGAGCGCATCCTTCCTGCCGCTGACGCGGATCGCGGGAGAGCGGAAGATGATTGTGCTTTCGGAGAATGGGTGCATTCCGGATCCGGAACAGGTGTTCCGGGACGGAACCGTCTGGGGATACTGGTGCACCTGGGGCGGCGAGTTTGTGCTGCGGAACACGAAATTCAACAAGCCGTCGGAGCAGTATACGGAAACGGTCATGATCCGGAAAGCCTATTCGGATGAACGGGTCGTCACCCGGAAGGACCTGCCCGATTTCCGTACCAGGGATGAAAAGTGACGCCGCTGTACGCGGATGGACCGGAGGAATAAACAAGTGAGAAAGTGGACTGGATTGGTGCTGGCCCTGCTGCTGGCGCTGGCGGCGGGCGCCGCGCAGGCTGCCGCCGGCTTTGGCATAAGTGAATATGAAGAACAGGTGAGCACTTATTCCATCAATCCGGCTGTTCCTTCCTATGCGGATTACTGCGCGGAACATGAAATGACGGCCGGGCCGGAAAAGGAGATCGTGCTGGAGGCGTCTGACGCCGTCCGCTACGAGGAGGAAGACGGCAAGAACGCGCCTGTTTTCATGGAGCAGGCGGAAGGCCGGGAGGGCGTTTCGGTCCTCACGGGCGAGGAAGCAGTCATCGAGTGGGCTTTTGAAGCGGAGGAATCCGGCTGGTACGACCTGGAGGTGGAATACTATCCGTGGCCGGGCCGGAATGCGGAAATCCAGCGGGCCTTTTTTGTGGACGGTGCGCTCCCTTACCGGGAGCTGGCGCTGGTGAACTTTTCACGGGTCTGGCGGAATGACCTTCACCCGGACGTCAGCCGCTTTACGGCGGAGGACGGGGCGGAGGAAATCCGGTGGCTCCGGGACAATCAGGGCAATGAGCTGAAGCCCTCTCCCGCCGAAGCGCCGGAGTGGATGACCTCCCTCCTGCATGATTCAAACGGCTACATCAGCGAAAGCCTGAAGGTTTTCCTGCCCCGCGGTCCGCATACGCTCTCGGTCTTGTCCCTGCGGGAGCCGATGCTGATCCGGCGCCTCCGCTTCCGGGCGGGAGCGGACGCGCAGCCCTACCGGAAACCGGAAGGGGAATCCGGCGCCGCCGGACAGATCATCCGGATCGAGGCGGAAGCGGCCTCCAGGACCTCCTCCCAGATGCTGTATCCGGTGCAGGATCAGTCCTCCCGTTCCGTTTCCCCTTCCAGTCCACGCTACCTGCTGAACAACAGCATCGGCGGCAACGCGTGGAAGAGCGCCGGCCAGTGGATTGAGTGGCGCTTCACGGTGGCGGAGGAAGGGAACTACGCCATTTCCCTGTACGATAAGCAGAATTTTATCCGCGGCACGGACGTGTACCGCAAAATCTATATTGACGGCGAGGTTCCGTTTGCCGAGTTCCAGGCGGCGACCTTCCCCTATACCCAGGACTGGCGCCTGGAGACCCTCTCCGGGGAACAGGATGAGCCTTACCTGATCCACCTTTCCGCGGGGGAGCATACCCTGCGGATGGAGGTGGTGCTGGGCGGCATGGCGGCCGTCATCCGCCAGGTGCAGGACTGCGTGCTGCAGCTCAACGGCATTTACCGGCAGGTGCTGTATATCACTGGCGTTTCGCCGGACCCATACCGGGATTACCAGATTGAAAGAAGCCTGCCCGGTCTGGAGGCGCAGCTGCGGAAGGTCAGGGCGGACCTGCAGACCGCGATCGGCGCGCTGGAAGAGACGGCGGGCCACCGCAGCGATAAGCTGACCGTCCTGAAAACCATGGACGACCAGCTCACGGAGCTGATCCGGGACCAGGAGCGCTTTACGGAGGTGCTCTCCTCCTACAAGACGAACGTGCGCGCCTGCGGCAACTGGATCACCCAGGTGCTGGGCCAGCCGCTGCAGATTGACCGGATTTTTGTCCACACCGCGGACGTCCGGCCGGAAATCGGCGGCAGGGATTTCCTTGCCGGCGCCGGCTTTGAGGCTTCCCGGCTCTACAGCTCCTTCACCATCAACTATAACCAGATCGGCAACGTGGCCGAGAAGTCCGATGATTCCCGGGTCATCACCCTCTGGGTCGGCACGGGACGGGACCAGGCCAACGTGATCAAGGCCCTGATCGACGAACATTTCACCCCGCAGACCGGGATCAACGTGAACGTCCAGCTGGTGGATATGAACACGCTGCTCCGCGCCACCCTCTCCGGCCAGGGGCCGGACGTGGCCATCCAGGTGGCGAACACCACGGGTATCGCCGGCGCGGTGATGAACACCGGCAACGATACCCCGGTGAACTACGGCCTGCGGAACGCTGTGATGGACCTGACGCAGTTTGAGGACTTTGAGGAGGTAGCGAAGCGGTTCGCCACCAGCGCCCTGGTGCCCTTCTCCTTCAACGGCGCCTCCTACGCGCTGCCGGATACGCAGACCTTCCCCATGATGTTCTACCGCAAGGATATCCTGGCTGAAATCGGCCTGGCCGTCCCGGAAACCTGGGACGACGTGAAGGTGGCCATGAGCGTGCTGAGCAAGAACCAGATGGAGTTCGGCATGCTGCCCGGGGAGCAGACCTTCGCCATGCTGCTGTTCCAGGCCGGCGGGGAATACTACACGGAGAACGGCGATGCCTCCGCGCTGGACAGCGATATCGCGGTCAACGTTTTCCGCCGCTACTGCGATTTCTATACGGATTACAAGCTGGATATGGCCACCTCGGCGGAGGAGCGCTTCCGCACGGGCGAGTGCCCGATCATCATCACGGATTACACAACCTACAACAACCTGCAGGTATCCGCCCCGGATATCAAGGGCCTGTGGGATTTTACCCATGTGCCCGGCACCCTGCGGGAGGACGGAACGCTGGATACGACAACCGGCTGCTCCGGCCTGGCGGATATCATCATGAGCGCCACCAAAGAGCCGGAAGCCTGCTGGAGCTTCCTCAAGTGGTGGACCAGCGCGGAGATCCAGACTCTGTACGGCCGGGAGATGGAATCGCTGATGGGCGCCTCCGCGCGGGTGGCAACCGCGAACCTGGAAGCCCTGGCGGGGCTGAGCTGGCCCATCCGGGATTACCGGGAGCTGGCCAGGCAGTTCAGCCACGTGAAGGGCATTCCCCAGGTACCCGGCGGCTATTACACCTGGCGCAATGTGAACAACGCGTTCTACGCGGTCACCACGGGCAGCGCCAGCAGCGGCCGCAGCGAGAACGGCAACACGCCCCGTGAGGAACTGATGGACAAGATTTTTTACATCAACGCGGAGATTACCTATAAACGGACAGAATTCGGACTGCCTGTCGCGAACGCAGGGGAGGGAAAGTGAGATGAGCATGGCAATCCGGAAAGAACGGATCGTGCCGCGGAAGGATACCCTGTGGCACCAGGTCCGGATCAACAAGGCATCCTACCTGCTGATGGCGCCGTATTTCATCCTGTTTTTCCTTTTCACGGTGCTGCCCGTGCTGATGTCTGTTTACCTTTCGTTCAATTATTTCAACATGCTGGAGCCGCCCCGCTGGGTCGGCTGGGCCAACTATATCAAGCTGCTGCTGGAGGATGATATTTTCATCATCTCCCTGCGCAACACCCTGCTCTTTGCGGTGATCACCGGGCCGGTCAGCTACATCCTGTGCCTGCTCTTTGCCTGGATCATCAATGAGTTCAGGCCCCGGGTGCGGGCGTTCCTGACGCTGGTTTTCTACGCCCCGTCCATCTGCGGCAACGCGTATATGATCTGGAACCTGATCCTCACCGGCGACCGTTACGGATACCTGAACGGCGTCCTGCTGCGGATGGGCTTCCTGAATGAGCCGGTCCTCTGGATGCAGACCGAAAAGTTTGTCATGCCGGTGCTGATCGTCGTCCAGCTGTGGCTGTCCCTGGGCACTGGCTTCCTGTCCTTTATCGCGGGCCTGCAGACGGTGGACAAGGGTCTCTATGAGGCGGCGGCAATCGACGGCGTCAAAAACCGGTGGCAGGAGCTGTGGTTTGTGACCCTGCCGGCCATGAAACCCCAGCTGATGTTCGGCGCGGTGATGCAGATCACCCAGTCCTTCGCGGTGGCGGATATTTCCATCGCCCTGGCCGGCAATCCCTCGGTCAATTATTCCGGCGCGACCATCGTCACGCACCTGCTGGATTACGGTTCCACCCGCCTGGACATGGGCTATGCCTCGGCCATCGCGACCATCCTGTTCCTGCTCATGGTCGGAACCAACAAACTGGTGCAGCGGATTCTCAGAAGGGTAGGTGAATAACCGGTATGGAAAAGGCGAAAAACAGCCGGTTGCTGCCTTCCTGGCTGCACAGGAATCCTGTGGAACTGACCGCGGAGCAGGAGGAGATCCTGCGGCAGAAGCGGCTGGCAAAAATCCACCGGAAAATGAAGCGGAAATCCGGAAAGAAAAAGCTGAACCGGTCCACCGCCGGCAACGCGGCGCTGTTTATTCTCATGGGCATCTGCGGCGTGTTTATGGTGCTGCCGCTGGTTATGATCCTCAACAACGCGGTGAAACCCCTGGACGAACTGTACCAGTATCCGCCGCGGATCTTTGTGCGGAACCCCACGCTGAACAATTTCACAGATCTTTACGTCCTGCTGAATGAAAGCTGGGTGCCCTTCTCCCGGTATGTGCTGAATACCATCATCATCACCCTGGGCGGCATGACCGGCCATGTGATCATCGCCTCCATGGCGGCCTATCCCCTGGCCAAGAATCATTTCCCCGGCAAAAAGATCCTGTTTTCCGTGGTTGTGCTGTCCATGATGTTTTCCTGGACCGTGACGCAGATCCCGCAGTACCTGATCATTTCCTGGCTCGGCATCAACAACACCTATGCCGCGCTGGTGCTGCCCGCCTGGTCCTTCGGCATGGGCCTGTACCTGATGAAGCAGTTTATGGAGCAGCTGCCGGATTCCCTGATGGAAAGCGCTCGTCTGCAGGGCGCCAATGAATGGCAGATTTTCTGGCGCATCGTCATGCCGAATGTGAAACCGGCCTGGCTGACGCTGGCCATTTTCCAGTTCCAGCAGATGTGGGCGAACACGGGCAGCATGTTCCTCCGCTCCGAGGAGCTGAAGCCCCTGCAGTATGCCCTGCAGCAGATTACCTCCGGCGGGGTGAGCCGTGCGGGCGCCGGGGCGGCGGTCACTTTCCTGATCGCGGCGGTCCCGATCATCTTTTTCCTGATCTGCCAGAGCTCGATCATGGAGACCATGACGACCTCCGGCATGAAGGACTGAGGAGGCGGAGCATGAAGCAACTGAAATCCATCCTGTGCCTGGTGCTTCTGGCCTGCTTGGCCTTCGGGAACGCTTTGGCGGCGGATTCCCTGCCCTATGACTGCTACAACTATGACCACTGGAACAACATCCTTTACACCCCGGCCCCCTATGTGCCGGACGGGCTGGTCAGCGGCGCCACGCTGCGGTTTGAAGGCGCGCCGATCGGCGTCTTCCGCAATCCCCAGGACCTGTGCGTTTCGCCGGACGGGGATGTGTATATCGCGGATACCGGCAACAACCGGATTGTGGTCCTGGCGGACGACCTGAAGACGGTCAGGCGGATCATCACCGGCTTTGAGGCGGAGGGCGCCGCCCAGGCGTTCAACGCCCCCAGCGGCGTGGCAATCTCCGAAAAGTATCAGCTGTACATTGCGGACAGCCTGAACCGCCGCATCGTGGTGCTGGATCCGGACGGAACCTTTGTCAAATATGTGCAGAACCCCCGGAGCGAGGTGCTGGACGAGGGGTATGTGTTCACGCCCCTGCGGGTGTCCGTGGACTATGCGGATCGCGTCTATGTGATCGCCCAGAACATGTTCCAGGGCATCATGGTTTTCAGCGAGGCAGGCGATTTCACCGGCTTTTTCGGCACCATCAGCGTGAAGATCTCCCTCTGGGAAAAGTTCTGGCGGAAGCTGGCCACCAAGGAAGAGCGGGGCAAACAGCAGCTGTTTATCCCCACGGAGTTCACCGGCATCGATGTGGATGACGAGGGCTTTGTCTACGCCTCCAGCAAGGATACGGACGGCCTGCAGGCAGTCCGCCGGCTGAACCCGAAGGGGGAGGACGTGATCCGCAAAGGACCCCACGGCAACCTGGGCGGGGACCGGGTCTTCGGTTCCGTCGGCAATTATGCCGGCCCGAGCCAGATTGTGGACGTGGTGTACCGCGGCCACGGCACCTACTCCCTGCTGGACAGCCGCCGGGGCCGGATCTTTACCTATGACCATGAAGGCAACCTGCTGTATATTTTCGGCGGCATCGGCTCCCAGGCGGGCACCTTCCTCACGCCCACGGCCATTGAGCAGCTGGGCAGCCGCCTGCTTGTGCTGGATTCCCAGCAGGGGAACCTGACCGTTTTCGCGCAGACGGAATACGGCTCGCTGATCAACCGGGCGGTGGCCCTGCGGTTTGACGGGGATGAAACCCAGGCGGTTCCGCTGTGGCAGGAGGTGCTGCGGCTGGATGAAATCAACGAGCTGGCCAACACCGGCATCGGCAAGGCTTACCTGTCCGCGGAGGATAACGCAAACGCCATGACCTACCTGCGGCGGGGCATGAACCGGGAGTATTATTCCGTCGCTTTCAAGCGGTGGAGGAATGAGCGGCTGCGGAACAATATCAGCTTCATTCTTTCCGGCGTGGTCGCGGCGGCCGCGCTGGCGGTGCTCTGGGTGAAAGCAGTGCGGCCGGCAATACGCAAAAAGGCAAAGAGGAGGAACCTGTCATGAACCGGGGGACAATGAAGGCCAAATGGCAGCATTTCTTCCATACAGTCAGCCATCCGGCGGACGGATATTACTGGATCCGGCACCAGGAAAAGGGCAGCCTGTGGATCGCCTTCCTCATGGTGATCCTGTACGGCGTTGCCTTTTCCATGAACCGGATTTCCTCCAGCTTTATTGTCAACGATATTGAACCCCGCACGGTGAACCTCCCGGCGGAACTGGCCGGGGTCATCCTGCTGTATTTCATTCTCTGCGTGGGCAACTGGTCCGTCACCTGCCTGATGGAGGGCGAGGGAAGGTTCAGGGATATCCTCATCGCGGTGGGCTACGCGCTGTTTCCCATGCTGGTCACCACCGCGGCGGCAACCGTGGTTTCCCACCTGGTGGCGGAGAACGAGGAGGCGTTCTATACCCTCCTCCTGGGACTGGGCACCGCCTACACGGTGGTCATGCTGCTCATCGGGATCATGCAGGTGCATAACTACACCTTCGGCAAAACGCTGGTCACGCTGTTCCTCACCGTGATCTCCATGCTGATCATCATTTTCCTCGGGCTCCTGGTAATCAACTTTATCACCCAGGTGTATTCGTTCTTCCGGGGCATCTATATGGAACTGGTTTTCCGTGTGTAAGGAGGGAAAGCAGAATGAGTGAGAAAAACAGGCTGCCCCTCCCGACCGCGGTCCGGCGCGCGCTGTGGATCCTCGCGGCGCTGGTGGTCATTGGCGCGGGGGTGTTCCTGGGCTGGTACCTGATTCATTACCGGGGGTATGACGAATACCGGCTCTATGTGCAGCAGCCCGCGGAGAAAATGGAAGCCGCGGCCCTGAAGACCCAGAAGGATCCGGAAAACAGCGTGCCCGGCTTCGCCCTGGCATCGCAGAATGACAACCTGGCCTTGTACCTGAATGAAAAGACCGCGGAGGTCGCCCTGCGGGACCGGAAAAGCGGACGCGTGGTCTATTCCAACCCGCAGGACGCGGCGGAGGATCCGGTGGCCCGCTCCGGGCTGAACCAGGGCAACCTGCGGAGCCAGTTTATCCTCAATTACCTGGATACAAACTCCCGCGAGGGTACGCCCTGGAGCTCCTACGCCAAGTGCGTGGAGAACGGGCAGATTGAATACCTCCGGCTGGAGAACGGCTTCCGGGCGGTCTATACCCTGTCCAATGAGAAGCTGATGCTGGTGCCGCGCCAGATGACCGCGGAATGGTTTGAGGTCCTGTCGAACGCCGGCAGGAAGCAGGCGGCCAAATCCTATGTCCTGGATGAGGAGAGCGGCCTGTATGTGCTCAAGTCCCAGGGCGTCACGGCGCGCAACCGCCAGCAGATTGACGCGGACGCGCGGAAGGCCGGCTTCACCATGGAGGATTATGCGGAGATGGAGGCGCTGGCGGAGGAAGAGGCCGCGGAAGCCGCGGAGAGCACTTCCTTTGTCATCGCCCTGGATTACACGCTCACGCCGGAGGGACTCACCGTCACGATCCCCCACGCGGAGATCATGGAAGCCGGCGGCGGAAAGATCCGCTCCATCCAGCTGCTGCCCTTCTTCGGCGCGGCCGGAACGGCGGAGACCGGCGGCATCGTGGTGCCGGACGGAAGCGGCGCCCTGATCAATTTCAACAACGGCAAGAACACCGCGCCCCAGTATAACCAGGCAATCTATGACCTGGACCTGATCGACAGTGATTTCACCGCAACCCAGAATATGCAGTCGGCCCGGCTGGCACTCTTCGGCATCTGCCGGGAGGATTACAGCCTCCTGGCCTCCTGCGGCAGGGGCGCGACCCTGGCCTCCGTCACGGCGGACGTGGCGGGCCGGAACAACAGTTACAATTATGCCTATTTCACCTTCAGCCTGAGAAGGACGGACACCCTCATCGTGGCCGGCGAGGAGGCCATCGTCGCGGAACAGGACGCCTATCCGGTGGACTGCGCCGTGACCTACAGGATCCTGGACGGGGATTATACCGGCTACAACGGCCTGGCAAAGGCCGTGCGGGAATCCCTGCTCTCGTCCGGAAACCTGAAGCTGAAAGCCGAAACCTCCGGCGATATTCCCTTCTACTGCGATATCCT